>NZ_WHNU01000001.1:0-510804 GCF_009362305.1 Burkholderia sp. BE17 | reverse complement strand
GTGCGGGCAGCGTTCGACTGGAAATCAGCAATGAACCAGTTTGCTATCCTGTTCGGTGAACGATTCACCCAGGCGCGTGGATAACGCGTTGTTCAACCGCCTCGCCCACAAAAATGCGGACAGGTTCTCGAAGTCGGTCCAATCCATTAGTGCACTGGCGCTGCTTCCCGCGTCCATCGCAGCGGACGGTTCATTCCGATAAGCGGTCGCGATGCATTCGGCGAGCACCATGTCCTTGTAGTTCTGCGCGTAGGTTCGGGCGCCCGCTTGCGGCGACGACGTCGTATCCGTGGCGTGGCTGGGTTGTGCCGCGAACATCAGTGCCCCGAACATCACACACCGGAGCAGCGGATATTGACTCATGGCGGACTCCAGAGGTATGCACAGATCCGACGCATCGCCTAAACAATAAACCGGTCTATTTGGTGAGGTGCAATCAGCGCGGCAGGCTTTCCAAGCGCTGATTGCTCCACTCTCCATCCAAAATAGCCTGATAGAGCATGCCTAGAGTCAGTGGCACTTTGTCATATTTTTCTCGGCGTTTTCTGGAGAAGGCCATCCGCACCACTTCAATCAAGCTAAAGCCCTCTCCTGAGAAATAGCGATTGAAATCAAAATCTCCAAATTGCACCGGAAATTTATCGAAGAAGCTCTCCATAAACTCGACCGCATCGTCGCCAGTGATATCCAAATCACCCTCGATGGCATGACCTTTTGTGAGAATTTTTTTGGGACTAACACCGGCCTCCCTTCTCACAAAATCCTCAAACTCGTTCCATGTAAGCTGGCTCATCAGAACACCTTGTCCTCAGGCTTAACAAGCGAGTTATAGCGCGACACGGAACGAATGCTGATCATCGTGACATCCTTGGCAGCAATGACCCAGCCGACGACAGGAACCGCGCGCCCAACGAAAACCCCAATGTTTCTTACCAGAATGAATCTCAAGCGCTTAACGCTGGCGTTGGTCAGCGTTAGGAGGATCTTCTTCTTCAAATCGTAGTCCAGATACTTGCGACTCAATATCGACGCAACAGAAGTACCCGGCGTGGTACCAAAGGGCTTCGCTCGTGTTGGCATCCAATTCTGACCGGCCACAATGGCAACCACTGCTGCTACATCGTCAACACCAAGTTCCTTGCATGTCTCATCGATAAAGACAAGGAAAAACAGTTCCATCGGCGTGAGATCTCGATGTGTACCAAAGGCATAGGTATTGTTCATTATAGTATTCCTCTCTCAGGCTATCGACGAGGCTGAAACCTCGAAGAGAACGATCCCCTGCCTATCGTCCAGGGTGCTGCCTCCAAGCGAAGGCGGGAATTTGATCACTTCTGCTTTGCCCCATCGCTGGATATTGGTGGTCACGTTGCCACCAATCGTCAAGGCAACTTTCTCCGCGGAATTTATCGGCGCGTAAATGCGCATTGTTGCTGCCCATGCGGCTGAAAAACGTGGTCTAGGCATATCCCTCTCCGCAAACTGGATGAACGTGATGCTGTCGATGCCAATCGGGGTTCTGTGAGAAACGCGTCATTTCTCGCGTCGGACCGGGATGGCGGCATCACGCGGAGTGAAGGAAGTTTCCGAGCCTGGACAACTGCTGACAATTGGACTTGTTCGAAAATGGGAGCGTGTACGAACGTATGACGTCACGCGCGCCGTCGGCAGAAGGCATCGTCGATGCCTGCCGGGCCGCTGTCGTGCGCGCCGGTACCGCTCATGCAAAACACCCCGAACGCCGGGCTTGAATCAGCGTTCGGGGTGTCGTGGATCGACGGCGTTTCGCCGAAGCGTCAATCCCGCGCGACGTCCTTCGCCGCCGGCGATGCGCCGTGGCTCAGCCAGTCGAGCACGTCCGCCGTTTCGTCGTCGCTCGCCCGCGCCCGCGCCTGCGCGACGGCCTCGGGCAGCTCGCCGTTCGGCGACGCGCGGCGGATCGCGACGCCGACCGCGAGGATGTCGATCATCAGCAGATGCAGGATCCGCGAGATCATCGACAACTGCGACTCGCGCATCTCGATGTGGTCGGTCTCGAGCGCGACGGTCGCGCGCTTCGCGAGCGGCGTGTTGCTCGACGTGATCGCGATCACCTTCGCGCCGGCCTGCATCGCGACGTCGAGCACGCGCAGCAGCTCGGGCGCACGCCCCGACTTCGACACCGCGACGATCACGTCGCCCTTGCCGAGCAGCGCGGCCGACGCGGCCTGCATGTACAGGTCGCCGTACGCGATCGTCGGGATCCCGAAGCGGAAGAACTTGTAGTGCGCGTCCTGCGCGACGATGTTCGAGTTGCCGAGCCCGTAGAACTCGATGCGCCGCGCGCCGTTCAGGATCTCAATCGCGTTCTCGACATGCTCGAAGTTCAGGTGCTCGCGCAACTGCAGGATCGCCGACACCGTGTTGTCGAGCACCTTCGCGCCGAAGTCGGTGGCCGTGTCGCCGAGATGCACCTGGCTGTGGCTCATCGGGATCGTGCCGGTGAGGCCGGTGGCGAGCTTCAGCTTGAAGTCCGACAGCCCCTGGCAGCCGAGCGAGCGGCAGAAGCGGATCACGGTTGGCTGGCTCACGTCGGCCTTGCGCGCGATGTCGACGATCGGATCGTTGATGATCGAGCGCGGATGGTTCAGCGCGAGATCGGCGACGCGGCGCTCGGCCGGCGTCAGCGCATCGCGCATCTGGCGGATCCGCTCGAACACGGCCGACGACGCGCCGCCCGAGCGGTTCGACAGCTGCTCCGCGAGGATCGCCGACACGCCGAGGAACGCCGGGTATTCGGCGGTGATAAGGTAGGTCGGGATGTTCTCGAGATAGTGCGTGAAGCGGCCCTTCGCCTCGAAGCGCGCGCGGAACGACGAGCGCGTGAACAGTTCGCCGAGCTTCAGCGCGACGCCGCCGCCGATGTACACGCCGCCGAGCGCGCCGAGCGTCAGCGCGACGCTACCCGCGAACGCGCCGAGAATCCCGCAGAAGCATTCGACCGTCTCGAGCGCGAGCGCTTCGCCCGCATGCGCGCGCTCGACGATCTCGACCGTGTCGACGGTCGCGGCGACGCGCTTCTTGTCGCGCGCGGCGAGTGCGCGATAGATGATCTCCATGCCGGGGCCCGCGCACACGCGTTCGAACGACACATGCGGAAACTTCTTGCGCGCGTACTGCAGCACGAGATCCTCGCGCTCGTCCTGCGGCGCGAACGACGCGTGGCCGCCCTCGCTGCCGAGCGCGATCCAGCGGTCGTCGGCCGGGATCAGCCCCGACACGCCGAGCCCCGTGCCGGGCCCGAGCAGCCCGATCACGCTGTTCTGGCGGCGCGTGCCGCCGCCGACCTGCACGCGCTGCGCGTCGGTCAGGCCCGGCAGCGCCATCGCGAGCGCGGTGAAATCGTTGACGACGAGCAGCGTGTCGAAGCCGAGCGCACGGCGCGTCGCCTCGATCGAGAAGCTCCAGTCGTGGTTGGTCATCGTGACCTGGTCGCCGTCGACCGGATTGGCGATCGCGATCGCCGCGTGGTTCACGCGGCTGATCTTCACATCCTTCAGGTACTTGCGGATCGCGTCGGTGATCGTCGGATAGTCGGCGCCGGGATACACGCGGATCTGCGTGATCTCGCCCGGACCGGTTTCCAGCGCGAAGCGCGCGTTGGTGCCGCCGACGTCCGCGAGCAGGCGCGGGCCGTCGGCATGCTGACCCGCGACGACCGCCTTACTTTGCGCACCAGTAGACATCGAGCTGGGTCCCCTTGTCGTTGGCCAGTTGGGAAATCGCGTTCTTCTGCAGCGACGCGGCCGCGGCGTCGAGCACGGCGCGCTTGGCGGGGCCCGCGATCAGCAGGAACAGCCGCTCGACGCGCTTGAGGGCATCGAGCGAAAAGCTCACGCGCGCGTGCGGCGCGGCGCCCGGATGCACGGCGACGAAACGCTCGGGCGTCGCGATCGCGTGGTCCCATTCGGGTGCGTCTGCGAAGATCGACGCGGTGTGGCCGTCCTCGCCCATGCCGAGCACCGCGACGTTCGGCACGCGGTAGTCGGCGTTCGCGTTCAGCGCGGCGACGTGCGCGTCGAGCGTGGCGCGCGTGTCGACTAGCGGCAGGAAGCGGGCAGGGGCCGCCGCGTGCTGCAGCAGCGTATCGCGCACGAGGTGCGCGTTGCTGGCCGCGTCGTCCTCCGGCACCCAGCGGTCGTCGACCAGCGTCACGTCGACGCCGGCCCAGTCGAGCGCGGCATGCGACAGCGTTTGCAGGAACGGGCGCGGGCTCGTGCCGCCGGACACCGCGAGCGTCGGGCGCGCGGGGCCGGCGAGCGCGGCGCGCAGCGCATCGCCGACGGCGCGCGCGAGCGCTTCGCTTTGCGCTTCCTGGGTGTCGAAAGCGTGGATCTCGATCACATCTCCTCCGGACTGCTTTGTATGTTCAAATCGTACGAATCGTGGGGCACGTTGCCGCACGCAGTCGCGCGCGCGGCAACGGCTTGCATCAGTTTTCTTCTTCGAGCCAGCAGGTGTCGTGCTGCGCGAGCATCGCGCTCGCCGCGGCCGGCCCCCACGTGCCCGCCGCGTACGGCTTCGGCGGCTTCAGCGAGCGCGCCCATTCGTTCAGGATCGGCTCGACCCAGCGCCATGCGGCTTCCTGTTCGTCGCGACGCACGAACAGCGCGAGCCGGCCGTTGATCACGTCGAGCAGCAGGCGCTGGTATGCCTCCATCTGCCCTTCCTTGAAGAACCGGTCGAACGCGAGGTCGAGGTGCACGCTCGCGAGGTTCATCCCTTCGCCGGGCTGCTTCGCGAGGCAGTACAGGCGGATCGTCTCGTTCGGCTGCAGCCGGATCACGAGGCGGTTCGAACCGGGGCGCAGCGCGGTCGGTCCGAGCGCCGAGTGCGGCACCGGGCGGAAGTTGACGACGATCTCCGCGACACGATCGGCGAGACGCTTGCCGGTGCGCAGGAAGAACGGCACGCCGGCCCAGCGCCAGTTCTCGATCTCGACCTTCAGCGCGACGAAGGTTTCGGTCTGGCTGTCGGGCTTCACGCCCGGCTCGGTCGCGTAGGCCGGCACCTGCGCGCCCTTGATCACGCCCGCATGATACTGGCCGCGCACGGCAACCTTGCCGATGTCGCGCGGATCGACCGGCTTCAGCGCCCGCAGCACGCGCAGCTTCTCGTCGCGCACCGCGTCGGAATCCATCGAGTGCGGCGGCTCCATCGCGACGATCGACAGCAGTTGCAGCAGGTGGTTCTGCACCATGTCGCGCAGCGCGCCCGTATTGTCGTAGAAATCGCCGCGCGCTTCGACGCCGAGTTCCTCGGCGATCGTGATCTGGATGCTCTCGACCCATTCGCGGCGCCACAGCGGTTCGAACAGCGCATTGCCGAAGCGCAGCGCGAGCAGGTTCTGCACCGGCTCCTTGCCGAGATAATGGTCGATCCGGTAGATCTGGCCTTCCGCGAAGATCTCGCCGACCGCGTCGTTGATCGCATTCGACGAGCGCAGGTCGTAGCCGAGCGGCTTCTCGAGCACGATGCGCGAGCCTTCGTTCAGGCCGACCGACGCGAGCGCGTTGCAGATCGGCACGAACAGCGACGGGCCCGTCGCCAGATAGAACACGCGGATGCCGGGCAGCGATGCGATCGCGTCGCGCAGCACGACGTAGTCTTCCGCGCGGCCGAGGTCGAGCTTCACGTACTCGATGCGCTGGAGAAAGGACTTCCATGCGGCTTCGTCGAACGCCTTGCCGGCCGCCTTGACCGCATGCGGCTTCACATGCGTGTCGACCCACTCCAGATAACCCGCCTGATCCGATTCGTGCCGCGCCACGGCGACGATCCGGCCGCTCTCCGCCAGCATGTTCGCACGGTGCGCTTCGAACAGCGCGGGCAGGATCTTGCGCATCGACAGATCGCCGGTGCCGCCGAAAAGTACGAAGGTAAAGCTGGAATCGGTATGCATGTGTCTCCGCCGGGTTTTGGGGTGCTGGGAAGCAATCCGTAGTGCGATAAAAATATTTTTGACACTGAATTGTAGTTTAACTACAATCCGCCGCAAGGGGTAGCACCTGGGTGAAGAAAAAAAGAAGTGCGGTCGATGAACTGCGCGAGCTTCGCCTTCGGGAGCGCCTTGTGCCGAATGTTATCGGACATTGACGGCGCGCATCGTCCGCGCACCGTTGGCCCCGGGCTCGCGTCGCATCATCGCGGCGGGCCAGAAACACAAAGAGGAGACACGCCGTTGAATCTCGATTCACGCTTTCTGTAAGAGCCCGGCCGGTCATCGGCCCCGTACGCTGCATGCGTCCCGCGGCTCGATTTCCCCGTCGTTATCAAGAAGCCGGTTCCCGGTCAGGGAACCTCACGAGTTGATTCAGTCTGGAGGAGATAAGTAATGAAAGTTCGCTCGATCATGGGCGCGCTCTGCGCGGCAGGTCTGATGGCTGGCGCCGTGGCGGCGCAGGCAGCCGAGAATGTAACGGTGCTGCACTGGTGGACCTCGGGCGGCGAGTCGAAGGCCGTCGGCGTGCTGAAGGACGACGTGCAGAAGCAGGGCTACGTGTGGAAGGACTTCGCGGTCGCGGGCGGCGCCGGCGCCGCGGCGATGACCGCGCTGAAGACCAAGGTGATCAGCGGCGACGCACCGTCGGCCGCGCAGATCAAGGGCCCGCTGATCCAGGACTGGGCCGACCAGGGCGTGCTCGTCAACATCGATTCGGCCGCAGGGGACTGGAAGCAGAACCTGCCGCCGGAAATCGACAAGATCATCAAGTACAAGGGCCACACCGTCGCCGCGCCGTTCTCGGTGCACCGCGTGAACTGGCTGTACATCAACAAGGCCGCGCTCGACAAGATCGGCGCGAAGGTGCCGACCACCTGGCCTGAATTCTTCGCGGTGGCCGACAAGCTGAAGGCCGCGGGCATCCAGCCGGTCGCGATGGGCGGCCAGCCGTGGCAGGACCTGACGCTGTGGGAAGACGTCGTGCTGTCGCAGGGCCCGGCGTTCTACAAGAAGGCGCTGGTCGACCTCGACCAGGCGACGCTGACGTCGCCGCAGATGCTGTCCGTGTTCGACACGGTGCGCAAGATCCAGGGCTACTTCGATACGGGCCGTAACGGCCGCGACTGGAACCTCGCGACCGCGATGGTCATCAACGGCAAGGCCGGCATGCAGTTCATGGGCGACTGGGCGAAGGGCGAGTTCGAGAACGCGGGCAAGAAGGCGGGCAAGGACTACATCTGCGCGGCGGTGCCGGGTACGGCGAATGCGTACACGTTCAACGTCGATTCGTTCGTGTTCTTCCAGCAGAAGGGCGAGAAGGCCGCGACGCCGGGCCAGATCGCGCTCGCGAAGACGATCATGACGCCGGACTTCCAGGAGCAGTTCAGCCTGCTGAAGGGCTCGGTGCCGGTGCGCCTCGGCGTGAAGATGGACAAGTTCGACGACTGCGCGAAGAAGTCGTATGCGGACGAGCAGACCGCGATCAAGTCGGGCGGCTTCGTGCCGTCGCTCGCACACGGGATGGCGCAGAGCGATGCGACCGCCGGCGCGATCACGGACGTCGTGACGAAGTTCATGAACTCGCAGCAGGATTCGAAGAGCGCGGTCGCCGCGCTCGCGAAGGCCGCGAAGGTCAAGTAACGCGCGACAGGCGCCCGGCCGGACACGCTTCATCGGCCGGGCGTTTTTGCAAGTGCAGCAAACGGGCTCGCCCGCGGGCCCGCGCCGTACCCGGCGCCGGCCCGGCCTGCGCCGCCCTCGTTCCAGGAGTCGAATCAAGTGGCTGCCCCTCTTAGCGGAAACGGATCCGGCGATACCGCCGCACGGCGTACGTCGCCGATGTCGGCCTTCGCCGATCGCTGGATTCCGAAGCTCGTGCTTGCGCCGAGCGTCGCGATCGCCGTGGTGTTCATCTACGGCTTCATCCTGATTACCGGATATCTGTCGCTGACCAACTCGCGGCTGTTGCCGAACTACGAATTCGACGGCTTCGGCCGTTACTCGGACCTGTTCCAGAACGACGTGTGGTGGACATCCGCCGCGAACCTCGGCTGGTTCGGGATTCCGTTCATCGCGGTCTGCGTCGCGCTCGGCTTGTTCCTCGCGATCCTGCTCGACCAGCGGATCCGCAACGAAGGCGCGCTGCGCGCGATCTTCCTGTACCCGATGGCGTTGTCGTTCATCGTCACCGGCACTGCGTGGCAATGGATCCTGAACCCGGGCCTCGGCCTCGAGAAGGTGATGCACGACTGGGGCTGGACGAGCTTCTCGTTCGACTGGCTCGGCGATCCGGACAAGGCGATCTTCTGCGTGGTGATCGCGGCCGTGTGGCAGTCGACCGGCTTCGTGATGGCGCTGTTCCTGGCAGGGCTGCGCGGCGTCGACGCCGAGATCTTCAAGGCCGCGCAGGTCGACGGCGCGACGCTGCCGACCATCTACCGCAAGATCGTGATCCCGAGCATGCGCCCGGTGTTCTTCTCGGTGCTGCTGATCCTCTGCCACATCACGATCAAGACCTTCGACCTGGTCGTCGCGCTGACGGCGGGCGGCCCGGGCACGTCGTCGTCGCTGCCGGCGATGTTCATGTATACGTTTTCGTTCAACCGCGGCCAGCTCGGGCTCGGCGCGGCGTCGTCGGTGATGATGCTCGCGACCGTGGTCGCGGTGCTGGTGCCGCTGATGTATATGGAATCGAGGAGCACCCGCAATGCAGCCTAAGATGACGATCAGCCGGGCAGTGATCTACGCGGCGCTGATCTTGTTCGCGCTGTATTTCCTGTTCCCGATCTACGTGATGCTGTCGACGTCGTTCAAGGACCTCGACCAGCTGCGCACCGGCAACCTGCTGACGCCGCCCACCAACTGGACCGTCGAGCCGTGGGTGAAGGCGTGGAGCGGCGCGTGTACCGGCGTGCGCTGCGACGGGATGAAGCCGTTCTTCCTGAATTCGCTGCAGATGGTGATCCCGGCCGTGCTGATCTCGTCGCTGATCGGCGCGTTCAACGGCTACGTGCTCACGCACTGGCGCTTTCGCGGCGCGGACGCGCTGTTCACGATGATGCTGGTCGGCTGCTTCATCCCGTTCCAGGTGATCCTGCTGCCGATGGCGCGCCTGCAGGGGATGCTCGGCCTCGCCAATACGATTCCCGGCCTCGTGTTCGTGCACGTCGTGTACGGGATCGCGTTCACGACGATGTTCTTCCGCAACTTCTACGTGAGCGTGCCGTCCGAGCTCGTGAAGGCCGCGCGCATCGACGGCGCCGGCTTCTTCACGATCTTCACGAAGATCCTGCTGCCCGTGTCGCTGCCGATCTTCATGGTGTGCCTGATCTGGCAATTCACGCAGATCTGGAACGACTTCCTGTTCGGGATCGTGTTCTCCGGCGTCGATTCGATGCCGATCACGGTGGCGCTGAACAACCTCGTCAACACGTCGACGGGCGTGAAGGAGTACAACGTCGACATGGCCGGCGCGATCATCGCCGCGCTGCCGACGCTGCTCGTCTACATCGTCGCCGGCCGCTACTTCGTGCGCGGGCTGACGGCGGGCGCGGTGAAGGGGTAGGCGCGGCCTTATCCGATACGACGAACCGGCCGCGCACGTCGCGCGGCGCATCGAAACGAACCCGACGCGGCGCGTTAGCGCCGCGCGAGACGAGACAGAGGATTCACAGCATGGCAAGCCTTTCCATCCGTGACGTGTACAAGACCTACCCGAACGGGGTGCCGGTCCTGAAGGGTGTCGACATCGAGATCGAGGACGGACAGTTCCTGATCCTGGTCGGCGGTTCGGGCTGCGGGAAATCGACGCTGCTCAACATGATCGCCGGGCTCGAGACAGTCACGAGCGGCGAGATCTGCATCGACGGCAAGGTCGTCAACGACCTGTCGCCGAAGGATCGCGACATCGCGATGGTGTTCCAGTCGTACGCGCTGTATCCGTCGATGACGGTGCGCGAGAACATCTCGTTCGGCCTGAACATCCGCAAGGTGCCGAAGAACGAGCAGCAGCAGATCGTCGACCGCGTGTCGCAGATGCTGCAGATCCAGCACCTGCTCGACCGCAAGCCGGGCCAGCTGTCGGGCGGCCAGCGCCAGCGCGTCGCGATGGGCCGCGCGCTCGCGCGCGATCCGTCGCTGTTCCTGTTCGACGAGCCGCTGTCGAACCTCGACGCGAAGCTGCGCATCGAGATGCGCGCGGAAATCAAGCTGCTGCACCAGCGCCTCGGCACGACGATCGTCTACGTGACGCACGACCAGATCGAGGCAATGACGCTCGGCGACCGGATCGCGGTGATGAAGGATGGCGTGGTCCAGCAGTTCGGCGCGCCGCAGGAGATCTACGATTCGCCGGCGAACCTGTTCGTCGCGGGCTTCATCGGCGCGCCGCCGATGAACTTCATCAACGGCAAGCTGGTCGAGCAGGGCAGCGGGATCGCGCTCGAGATCGACACGGGCCTCGCGCGCAGCGCGCTGAAGCTGCCGTTCGACGCGAAGCGGATGAACGGCCACGTCGGCCGCGAGGTGATCCTCGGCCTGCGTCCGGAGCGCATCACCGACGCACGCAACGCGCACAACGGCGAGGCGTCGAGCCTGCAGCCGATCGACGTGCGCGTCGACGTGACCGAGCCGACCGGGCCGGACACGCACGTGTTCGCGCAGGTGAACGGCAAGCGCATCGTGAGCCGCGTGCATCCGGCCGCGAACCCGCAGCCGGGGCAGACGCAGTCGCTGCTGTTCGACGTGTCGAAGGCCGTGCTGTTCGATCCGGCATCGGAAGAGCGGATCGCATGATGCGGCGTTCGCGCTGAATGAAGGAGAAGGGGCCGTCTCGAATGAGCGGCCCCTTTTGTTTTGGCGCTGAAGCTGGCGCTGCGGCGGCAGTCAGTGCGGCAGCCGCACGTCGAACTTGAACGTCGCCAGCCGCGCGGCGAGGATGAAGCCGGTCGCGAGCAGCACGCTGTACACCGAATCGAACTGCAGCCACACGAGCAGCAGGTAGAACCAGCAGCCGACGAATGCGCAGGTCGCGTAAGGCCGCGAATCGCGCAGGATCAGCGGGATGTCGTTGCACAGCACGTCGCGGATGATCCCGCCGACCACGCCGGTGATCACGCCCATCATCACCGCGATGAAGCGCGGCATTTCGGCGTCGAGCGCGATCGACGTGCCCGAGATGCTGAAGATGCCGAGCCCGATCGCGTCGGCGACCAGCAGCAGCCGCTCGGCCGACAGCCGCGACAGCATCCGCAGCACGAACGGCGCGAACAGCGCGAGCACGAAGATCGCGATCACGTAGTCGTCGTGCACGACCCAGTAGAACGGCCGGCGCTCGAGCAGGATGTCGCGCAGCGTGCCGCCGCCGAACGCGGTGGCGAGCGCGACGACGAACGTGCCGACCGAGTCGAGGCGGTTCTTGCGCGCCTCGATGAAACCCGAAATCGCAAACGCCAGCGTGGCGATCGCCTCCAGTACGGCGATCGCGAGCGTCAGCCTAGGATGCGGCACGCGGCCCCCGGTCGGCCGGCGCCGCGAGCGGCTGCAGCAGCACGAGCACCGCGCCCGCGCCGCCGTCGATGCCGCGCGCCTCGCAGAACGCGATCACTTCTTCCTTCTGCACGAGCCACGCGCGCACCTTGCCTTTCAGCACGGGTTCCTTGCCGATCGAGCCGAGCCCCTTGCCGTGGATCACGCGCAGGCAGCGCAGCCCCTTCTTGCCGGCTTCGCGGACGAATTCGGCAAGCGCGTCGCGTGCCTCGTCGCGGCGCATTCCGTGCAGGTCGAGCTGCGCCTGCACGATCCACGCGCCGCTCCTCAGCTTGCGCACCACGTCGCGGCTGATGCCGGGGCGGTGGTAATACAGCGAGTCGTCGCTGTCGAGCAGCGTTTCGGGATCGAATTCGTCGGACAGCGTCGCGTTCAGCACGGCTTCCTCGTCGCGCTGCGTCTGCTTCGGCACCGGGTCGGGCGGCATGCGGCCGGACGCCGCGCGCGGCGGCGCGTTCAGCGGCCGGATCGCGCCGATTTCGTTGCGGAACAGGTTCGCGTCGGCTTCCGCCTTGCGCTCGGCCTTCGCGGTTTCGATGCGCGTGCGTTCGCGGCGCTCGGCTTCGCCTTGCAGCGACTTGCGCAGCGCGCCGAGGCCGGCGAGGCCCTGGCCGCGCAACGCGGCCGGATCGGGCGCGGGCGGCACGGCGGCCGGCGCGGGGTTCGCGGGACGGGCGGCAATCTGTCGCTTCGCGGGATCGCTCGGATGGGGCTGGTTCTTCGCCATGATTCGATAGCAGGGCAGGCGCGTTCGGGCGCGCGGGCAAAAAAAAGCCGCTGCGCGGCGGCAGCGGCTTTCCGGTCGGGCCCGCTTCGCGGCAGCGGACGCCATTGTAGCGCCCGGCGCGGCAAGGATTGCGGCTTACTTCTTGTCGTGCAGGCTTTCGAGGTAGCGCTGCGCGTCGAGCGCGGCCATGCAGCCCGTGCCCGCGCTCGTGATCGCCTGGCGGTACACGTTGTCCTGCACGTCGCCCGCGGCGAACACGCCCGGCACGCTCGTCGAGGTGGCGTTGCCGTGCAGGCCGCTCTTCGTCAGGATGTAGCCGTCCTTCATCTCGAGCTGGCCCTGGAACAGGTCGGTGTTCGGCTTGTGGCCGATCGCGACGAACACGCCCTGCACGTTGAGGTCTTCCTTCGCACCGGTCTTCACGTTCTTGATGCGCAGGCCCGTGACGCCCGAATCTGCGCCCGTCACCTCGTCGAGCACGTGATCCCACTTGATGTCGACGACGCCTTCCTTTTCCTTCTCCAGCAGGCGGTCGATCAGGATCGGCTCCGCGCGGAACTTGTCGCGGCGGTGGATCACCGTGACCTTCTTCGCGATGCCCGTCAGGTAGAGCGCTTCCTCGACGGCCGTGTTGCCGCCGCCGATCACCGCGACTTCCTGGCCGCGGTAGAAGAAGCCGTCGC
This sequence comes from Burkholderia sp. BE17, assembly GCF_009362305.1. Taxonomy (NCBI): domain Bacteria; kingdom Pseudomonadati; phylum Pseudomonadota; class Betaproteobacteria; order Burkholderiales; family Burkholderiaceae; genus Burkholderia; species Burkholderia sp. BE17. The sequence goes on along the minus strand of NZ_WHNU01000001.1, from coordinate 497,867 downwards.
AGGTTGCGCAGGCCGACACGCCCTTGCCCATGAACGCCTCTTCGGACGGCAGGCCGAGATACTGCGCGGACGCGCCGGTCGCGATGATCAGCGAGTCGCACGTGTATTCGCCCGAGTCGCCGATCAGGCGGATCGGCTGCTCGTGCAGTTTCGCGGTGTGGATGTGGTCGAAGACGATTTCGGTGTTGAAGCGCTCGGCGTGCTCCAGGAAGCGCGCCATCAGCTCCGGACCCTGCACGCCTTTCGCATCTGCCGGCCAGTTTTCGACATCGGTCGTGGTCATCAGCTGGCCGCCCTGCGCGATGCCGGTGATCAGCACCGGGGACAGGTTGGCGCGTGCTGCGTAAACGGCAGCCGTGTAGCCGGCGGGGCCGGAACCGAGAATCAGGACTTTGGCGTGTTTGGGCGTGGACATGTGCGAATCCGTAAAAGGCGGCCGCGGCGGGCGGGGTAAGGCTCGCCGTACGATCCGGAGTTGACCGGGATGCCGTCATAGATGGGTATCAGTCGCGCATTATAAAGGCCCCGTTGCTGCGTTGCCGAACGAGAGTTTCAATCATGCCGATAGCGTTTGGCGGCGAGCCTCCCGCGCCGGCGCGGCGGGCCGGGCAGGCGGCCGGCTTGCGGCGGTGCGTTGTCGCAGGTCCGGTCAAGGGGGCGGCCGTCCGGCCGGCTTGCGCTCGCTGGCGGCGCCCGGTTCGGCACCCCGTCCCTGTTATGTAACCGTCATTTACACTTGGCGGCCCGGTGCAGCGTTTACAATAAGCGGGATCGAACGACAGGCGGGCGCATGGCCCGTCCTCTTTATACGGATTCATGGCAAAAGCTCCTTATTCCGCCCAGGCACAGGCGTTGCCGCACCGGATGTCGAAGCTCCTCACGGAGATCCGCTGGATTCTCCAGGTCGCGCTCTGCGCCTTTCTGGTGATGGCCCTGCTGAGCTACAGCCGGCGCGATCCGAGCTGGACGCACGCCGCGCAGGTGGACCACATCTCGAACTGGGCCGGCCGCGTCGGCGCGTGGACGGCCGACATCATCCTGCTGCTGTTCGGCCTGTCGGCCTACTGGCTGATCGTGCCGCTCGGGCGGCGCATCGCCGTCAACTACCGCCGCATCACGCGCCACGAGGCGATTCCCGACGAACCCGAGCGGCCGATCGGCTGGCTCACCGAGATCTTCGCGTTCGTGCTCGTCGTGCTGGCGTGCGACGGCATCGAGGCGCTGCGCATGTGGTCGCTGAAGGTGCAGTTGCCGCGTGCGCCGGGCGGCGTCGTCGGCGAGGCCGTCGCCGGTGCGATGTCGCATGCGTTCGGCTTCACGGGCGGCACGTTGCTGCTGCTGATCGCGCTCGCGATCGGCCTGTCGCTGTATTTCCGCTTCTCGTGGCTGTCGGTCGCCGAGCGCGTCGGCGGCGCGATCCTGTCGGCCGTCAACGTCGCGAAGCTGCGCCGCGAGGCCGAGCGCGATCGCAAGCTCGGCGAGGCCGCGGCCGTGCGCCGCGAAGGCAAGGTCGAAGAGGAGCGCGTGCGCATCGAGGATCACGAGCCCGTGACGATCGTGCCGCCGGTCGTCACGCCGGCGAAGTCCGAGCGCGTCGAGCGTGAGCGCCAGGTGCCGCTGTTCACCGACCTGCCGGGCGATTCGACGCTGCCGCCGGTGTCGCTGCTCGATCCCGCGCCGAAGACGCAGGAAGCGATTTCGGCCGATACGCTCGAATTCACGTCGCGCCTGATCGAGAAGAAGCTGAAGGATTTCGGCGTCGAGGCGAGTGTGGTTGCCGCCTATCCGGGCCCGGTCGTCACGCGCTACGAGATCGAGCCGGCCACCGGCGTGAAGGGCAGCCAGATCGTCAACCTCGCGAAGGACCTCGCTCGCTCGCTGTCGCTCGTGTCGATCCGCGTCGTCGAGACGATTCCCGGCAAGAACTATATGGCGCTCGAGCTGCCGAACCAGCGCCGCCAGACCGTGCACCTGTCCGAGATCATCGGCTCCGAGGTGTATGCGGCCGCATCGTCGGCGCTGACGCTGAGCCTCGGCAAGGACATCGGCGGCAAGCCCGTGTGCGCGGATCTCGCGAAGATGCCGCACCTGCTCGTCGCCGGCACGACCGGTTCGGGCAAGTCGGTCGGGATCAACGCGATGATCCTGTCGCTGCTGTACAAGGCGACCGCCGAGCAGGTGCGCCTGATCCTGATCGATCCGAAGATGCTCGAAATGAGCGTCTACGAAGGCATCCCGCACCTGCTGTGCCCGGTCGTCACCGACATGCGCCAGGCCGGCCACGCGCTGAACTGGACGGTCGCGGAGATGGAGCGCCGCTACAAGCTGATGAGCAAGCTCGGCGTGCGCAACCTCGCGGGCTACAACAACAAGATCGACGACGCGGCCAAGCGCGAGGAGAAGCTGCCGAACCCGTTCAGCCTGACGCCGGAAGATCCCGAGCCGCTCGGCCGCCTGCCGAACATCGTCGTCGTGATCGACGAGCTGGCCGACCTGATGATGGTCGTCGGCAAGAAGGTCGAGGAGCTGATCGCGCGGATCGCGCAGAAGGCGCGCGCGGCCGGCATCCACCTGATCCTCGCGACGCAGCGTCCGTCCGTCGACGTGATCACGGGTCTCATCAAGGCGAACGTGCCGACGCGGATCGCGTTCCAGGTGTCGTCGAAGATCGACTCGCGCACGATCCTCGATCAGATGGGCGCGGAATCGCTGCTCGGGATGGGCGACATGCTATACCTGCCGCCGGGCAGCGGGCTGCCCGTGCGCGTGCACGGCGCGTTCGTCGGCGACGACGAAGTGCATCGCGTCGTCGAGAAGCTCAAGGAGCAGGGCGAGCCGAATTACGTCGAGGGCCTGCTCGAAGGCGGCACCGCCGACGGCGACGAGGGCTCGGCCGGCGCGGGAACTGGCGAAGGCGGCGGCGAGTCTGATCCGCTGTACGACCAGGCGGTCGAGATCGTCATCAAGAACCGCCGCGCGTCGATCTCGCTCGTGCAGCGGCATCTGCGGATCGGCTACAACCGCGCGGCGCGGTTGCTCGAGCAGATGGAGCAGTCGGGGCTCGTATCGGCGATGTCGTCGAGCGGCAACCGCGAAATTCTTGTGCCGGCGCGCGACGCGGAATGAGTCCGCGGCGCCCGCAGCGCCGGCCACCCACGGAGAAAACCGCAATATGCAGCAACATTCGTTCGCAATGTCTCTTCGTTCGACGCGGCGCTGGCTCGGTGCGGCGTTCGCCGGCGCATCGCTGATGCTCGCGGCGACGCACGCGTTCGCGGGCGGCACCGAGCAACTGAAGGCCTTCGTGTCGCAGGTGCGCTCGGCGAAGGGCGATTTCACGCAACAGATCGTCAAGGCACCGGCCAAGGGCGCGAGCGCCGTGCAGGCCGCGCCGAAACCCACCGACAATTCGAGCGGCACGTTCGTGTTCGCGCGGCCGGGCAAGTTCATCTGGACGTACCAGAAGCCGTACCAGCAGGTGCTGCAGGCCGACGGCGACAAGCTCTACGTATACGACCGCGACCTGAACCAGGTCACCGAGCGCAAGCTGAACGGCGCGCTGGGCGCGAGCCCCGCCGCGATCCTGTTCGGCAGCAACGATCTCGACAAGAACTACACGCTGCGCGATGCCGGCGAGAAGGGCGGCATCGAGTGGCTCGAGATGCTGCCGAAGGCGCAGGACACGCAGTTCCAGCGGATCGGCATCGGTTTCCGGAACGGCACGCTCGCCGCGATGGAGCTGCATGACGTGTTCGGCAACGTCACGCTGCTGACGTTCACGAACATCCAGACGAATCCGCCGCTGAAGGGCGACACGTTCAAGTTCGTCGTGCCGAAGGGCGCCGACGTGATCAACGGCTGACCGGCGCCGCGCGCCGCTTTTCTGCAACGGGCCTGCCGGCGACGGCAGGCCCGTGTCGTTTTCGGGCGCGGGCATCAGGCGCGAGCCACCGGGCACGGCGGCGCCGTTGCGCGGCTGTCATAATGTCGGGTCCGGCGGCCGGTTCGGCCGCCATCGTTTGATGTGGAGCGAGGGTTCATGTCCGACCTGTTTCAAGTCGAGCCGCGCCGGCCGCTCGCCGAGGCGCTGCGGCCGAAGACGCTCGCCGAGGTGATCGGCCAGACGCATTTGCTGGGCGAAGGCAAGCCGCTGCGGCTCGCGTTCGAATCGGGCAAGCCGCATTCGATGATCCTGTGGGGGCCGCCCGGCGTCGGCAAGACGACGCTCGCGCGGCTCACCGCGCTCGCGTTCGACTGCGAGTTCATTGCGCTGTCCGCGGTGCTCGGCGGCGTGAAGGACATCCGCGAGTCGATGGAGCAGGCGAAGGACACGTTGAACCGCACCGGTCGCCACACGATCCTGTTCGTCGACGAGATCCACCGCTTCAACAAGGGGCAGCAGGATGCATTGTTGCCGTTCGTCGAGTCGGGGCTCGTGACCTTCATTGGAGCTACGACCGAGAACCCGAGTTTCGAGGTCAACTCGGCCTTGCTGTCGCGTGCGCAGGTGTACGTGCTGAAGTCGCTGGACGACGACGAGATGCGCCAGTTGCTGAAGCGCGCGCAGGAGATCGCGCTCGATGGCCTCGCGTTCGACGACAAGGCGATCGATACGCTGGTCGGTTATGCGGACGGCGACGCGCGGCGTTTCCTGAACCTGCTCGAACAGGCGCAGACGGCCGCATCGTCGGCCGGCGTCGCGACGATCGACGCCGAATTCGTCAGTAGTGCGATGACGCTGAACGCGCGGCGCTTCGACAAGGGCGGCGACAACTTCTACGACCAGATCTCGGCGCTGCACAAGTCGGTGCGCGGTTCGAGTCCCGACGGCGCGCTGTACTGGTTCTGCCGGATGATCGACGGCGGTGCGGATCCGAAGTATCTCGCGCGGCGCATCGTGCGGATGGCGTGGGAAGACATCGGCCTCGCCGATCCGCGCGCGCTGCAGATGGCGAACGACGCGGCCGAGACCTACGAGCGGCTCGGCTCGCCGGAAGGCGAACTCGCGCTCGGGCAGGCGGTGATCTATCTCGCGTGCGCGGCGAAGAGCAACGCGGGCTACAACGCGTTCAACCAGGCGATGGCGTTCGTGAAGCAGGACAAGTCGCGCGAGGTGCCCGTGCATCTGCGCAACGCGCCGACCAAGCTGATGAAGGAACTCGGCTACGGCCACGCGTACCGTTACGCGCACGACGAACCGAACGCGTATGCGGCCGGCGAGACGTACCTGCCGGACGGGGTGCGCGAGCCGCACTGGTACAAGCCGGTGCCGCGCGGGCTCGAATCGAAGATCGCCGACAAGCTCGCGTGGCTGCGCGAGCTCGACCGCGAGGCTGGCAAGAAGGACTGACGGGCGACGCGTGGCCCGGCCGGCGCCGTACCGGATGCGTCAGCGCTTGCGGCCGGGCTGCTGTTTCTTCCAGTACTCGAACGGTTCTTCGTGGCAGTCGATGTCGAGCTCGGCGACCCGCGCGTGCAGGCGTTCCTGAGCGTCGGCGATCGCGAGGTTGTAGATCGCGGGCGCAATCTCCTCGACGAAGAAATGCAGCAGCGCGCCGGCCTGGATGTTGCCGATCGGCTCGTCCATGTTTTCTGTGAAATAGCGTTGCAGCGACGCGATTGCGCGGTCGCGTACTTCCTTGTCCAGTTCGATGGCCATCGGGTTCCTTGAATGGCGGTGATGCGGATGCGGGTGCGTCGTACGACGCGTTGCGTGCGGCCGGTGCAGGCGTTTCGCCGTCCGCAATGTGGTTTGGCACAATGTGACGCCCCGGCCGCTCAGGCAAGCCGGCATGGCGATACTGCCACGACCGGCCGTTTTCGGGCATCGTCCATCAGGCCAGTGCCGTGGCGGCCGCGCGGTGCGTTAGAATTCCCGTCTTACACAACGATTTTCCAAGTCCTCCCATGCTCGACATCCAGTTGCTGCGCAAAGACCTCGACGGCGTCGCGAAGCGCCTCGCCGATCGCGGCTACACCCTCGACATCGCCGCGTTCTCCGCACTCGAAGCGGAACGCCGCGCGATCCAGACCCGTACCGAAGAGCTCCAGGCGCGCCGCAACAGCCTGTCGAAGCAGATCGGCGCGATGAAGGGGAAGGGCGAGGACACGTCGGCCGTGATGGCCGAGGTCGGCGGGATCGGCGACGAGATGAAGGCGGGAGAAGCCAAGCTCGGCGACATCCAGGCGCGCCTGTCCGACCTGATGCTGGGCATGCCGAACGTCGCGCACGAAAGCGTGCCGGTCGGCAACGACGAAGCCGACAACGTCGAGGCGCGCCGCTGGGGCACGCCGCGCCAGTTCGACTTCGAAGTGAAGGATCACGTCGATGTCGGCACGCCGCTCGGCCTCGATTTCGAGACGGGTGCGAAGCTCGCCGGCGCGCGCTTCACGATGCTGCGCGGCCCGATCGCGCGCCTGCACCGCGCACTCGCGCAGTTCATGATCGACACGCACACGCAGCAGCATGGCTATACGGAGACGTACACGCCGTACATCGTGAACCCGGAGATCCTCTACGGCACGGGCCAGTTGCCGAAGTTCGCGGACGACATGTTCCGGGTCGAGAAGGGCGGTGCGGAGAACACGGTCACGCAATACCTGATCTCCACGTCCGAGATCTCGCTGACGAACACCGTGCGCGAGTCGATCGTCGACGCGTCCGCGCTGCCGATCAAGCTGACCGCGCATTCCCCGTGCTTCCGCTCGGAAGCCGGTTCGTACGGCCGCGACACGCGCGGGATGATCCGCCAGCACCAGTTCGACAAGGTCGAGATGGTGCAGGTCGTCGCGCCGGAAACGTCGTACGCGGCGCTCGACGAGATGGTCGGGCATGCGGAAGCGATCCTGCAGAAGCTCGGCCTGCCGTACCGCGTGATCACGCTGTGCACGGGCGACATGGGCTTCTCGGCCGCGAAGACGTTCGACCTCGAGGTGTGGCTGCCCGCGCAGAACACCTATCGCGAGATCTCGAGCTGCTCGAATACCGAGGCGTTCCAGGCGCGCCGGATGCAGGCGCGTTTCCGCAACGCGCAGGGCAAGCCGGAACTCGTGCATACGCTGAACGGTTCGGGTCTCGCGGTCGGTCGTACGCTCGTCGCGGTGCTGGAGAACTACCAGAACGCGGACGGCTCGGTCACGGTGCCGGAAGTGCTGCGTCCGTACATGGGCGGCATGGAGCGGATCGACGCGCCAGCACAGGCGTCGTGAAATCGGCTGCGGAAGCCCTCGCAAAAAAAATTGCGGAAGGGGCTTGTCAGCTCAGAAAAGATCGTTTTATAATCTTTTCTTTCCCGGACATGACCAACCGGGAAATGCGGTAAAACGGAGAGGTGGCAGAGTGGTCGAATGTACCTGACTCGAAATCAGGCGTACGGTTTCCCCGTACCGTGGGTTCGAATCCCACCCTCTCCGCCAGAATACGAAACCCCTTGATCCGGAAAGATCAAGGGGTTTTTCGTTTTGGGTCTGCGGCGCGATGGGTCGATTGCAGTTGCAGTGACAACGGTTTGGTCATCGGCACGTCGGACGTGCTGATGCGATGGCGACGAACTGCGCGCACGATCGTGTCGCGTCTTCGATGCAGTTGCGCCGCATGGCAAGCACCGCGACACAATGACGAACCGACTGTCGAAAGCCCTGAAGGTTTTGCACTGCTGACTGCCATCATCGCTGTCGTGGACATCCGCGGCGCGCATCGTGCCGGCATGGCGCTGACGCTCGGCAATGCGGCGCCGGTCTTCGCCACTTTCCTCAGCTTTAAGCCTTCTCGTCCCGCGCCGTTAACACGGTGCGGCGGCCGGCACCCGTGCCGAGCCGCGTCGTCCCCCGTCGATTCAAGGTCCCATGAAGCTGAGCTACAAGATTCCCCTCGCATTCGCCGTCGCGCTGTTGCTGATGTTCGGCGGTGCGCTGTACGGCATCCACATCCTCAACCGGTCGATCGATACGTTCGCCGAAGACGTGCAGACGAACGTCGGCAACGAACGGCTCGTATCGGCCACGCTCGTGCAGTTCAAGCTGCAGGTGCAGGAGTGGAAGGACACGCTGCTGCGCGGCAAGCAGCCCGACAAGCTCGACCGGTACTGGCAGGCATTCCAGGCGCGCGAGCGGACGGTCGATTCGCTCGCCGCGCAGCTCGTGCGTCAGTTGCCGCCCGGCGAGAGCCGCTCGCTCGTCGAGCAGTTCATGCGTGCGCACACGGCGATGGGCGACGGTTACCGGCGCGGCTTCGACGCGTTCAAGGCGGCCGGCTTCGAGCCGTCGACAGGCGATGCCGCCGTCGCGGGCGTCGACCGCGAACCGGCGGCGCTGCTGGAGCGGGCCGCGAAATCGATCGCCGACGAGAGCGCCGCCGTGTCGGCGCAGGCGAGCCGCGACGCGCAGCACGCGACCACCGCGAGCCTCGCGCTGATGCTGGTCGTGCTCGGCGTTGCGATGGTCGGTGCGTTCCTGTTCAGCCGCGCGATCCTGCGTCCGCTCGACCGTGCGGTTGCGTGTGCACAGGCCGTCGCAGGCGGCGACCTGACGCGCAACGTCGATGCAACCGGCCGCGACGAGATCGCCGATCTGCTGCGTGCTTTGCAGACGATGCAGACGAGCCTGTCGGGCGTCGTGCTCGAAGTGCGGACGCATGCCGAAGCCGTCGCGACGGCGAGCGCGCAGATCGCGTCGGGCAATCACGATCTGTCGTCGCGCACCGAGTCGCAGGCCGCGTCGCTCGAGGAGACGGCGGCCAGCATGACCGAACTGACGGGCATCGTGCGCCAGTCGGCCGAGCACGCGCAGCACGCGGCGCAGCTTGCGCGCGACGCGTCGAATATCGCGTCCGCGGGCGGCGGCGTGATGACGGATGCCGTCCACACGATGAACGGCATCGCCGACAGCGCGGCAAAGGTCGGCGAAATCATCGCGGTGATCGACGGCATCGCGTTTCAGACCAACATCCTTGCGCTGAACGCGGCCGTCGAGGCGGCCCGTGCGGGCGAGCAGGGCCGCGGCTTCGCGGTCGTCGCGGCCGAGGTGCGCACGCTCGCGCAGCGCAGCGCGTCGGCTGCGAAGGAGATCAAGGGGCTCATCGAGCAATCGACGCAGCGGGTCGACGAGGGTGCCGTGCTGATCGGCCGCGCGGGCGAATCGATTCATGAGATCGTCGGCGCGGTGCAGCGCGTCACGACGATCGTCGGCGAGATCTCGTCGGCGTCGCAGGAGCAGAGCGGCGGCATCCGGCAGGTGAACGTCGCGGTCACGCAGATGGACGAAGCGACGCAGCGCAACGCGGCACTCGTCGAGCAGGCCACGGCCGCGACGCAGGCGCTGGCCGAGCAGGCGAGCGCGCTGCGGCACGCGGTGGCCGTGTTCAGGCTGCCGGAAATGGCGTGACGGCGTGGCCGTCGCGCCGGGTTCCGAAGGAACTGGATACCGACGCGGCGACGGCTTTCAGCGGCGCACGACGTGGCGAGCGCGCACTGACTCCCGCCGGCCCGCCATCCGCAATCACGCCGCAGCCGGAAACTGCGCGAGCACCCTGGCACGAATCGACGGCTTGATGTTCGATTGCGCCATGTCGCCGCCGTAGTGCGCGACGACGCGTGGATTCATCACGCGATACCAGAGCGGCGGCACGTACGCGAACAGGATCATCGTCGCGTAGCCGGCCGGCAGTTGCGGCGAATCGTCGAAGTGGCGCAGCGCCTGGTACGAGCGCGTCGGATTCGCGTGATGGTCGGCGTGCCGCTGCAACTGGTACAGGAACAGGTTGGTGACGACGTGATTGCTGTTCCACGAATGCTGCGGCGTGCAGCGTTCGTAGCGGCCGCTCGGCAGCTTGCGGCGACCGAGCCCGTAGTGCTCGACGTAGTTCACCACTTCGAGCAGCGACGCGCCGTAGACGGCCTGGATCACGAGGAACGGGATCACGACCTTGCCGGCCATCGCGATCGCGATGCCCCACACGACGACGGTCATCGCCCATGCGTGCAGCACCTCGTTGCGCCAGGTCCACGGCGAATGCCCGAGCCGCTCGAGGCGTGCTTTTTCGAGCCGCCACGCCGAGCGAATGCTGCCGGTGACCGTGCGCGGCAGGAATACCCAGAACGACTCGCCGTAGCGCGCGCTCGCCGGATCCTCGGCCGTCGCGACGCGCACATGGTGACCGCGGTTGTGCTCGACGTAGAAGTGGCCGTACGCGACCGGCGCGAGCGTGATCTTCGCGAGCCAGCGTTCGAAGCGGTTCGTCTTGTGCCCGAGCTCGTGCGCGGTATTGATCGAGATGCCCGTCGCGGCGCCGAGCGACAGCGCGAAGCCGACGTAGTCGTACCACGCGAGCGTGTGCGTGCCGACGATCCATATGCACACGAAGAACGCGACGTATTCGACGAGCGTCGCGAGATAGACGATGAACCGGTAATAACGCTCCCGTTCGAGGTGCGGCACGACGGCCTCGGGCGGATTGTCGCGATCGTCGCCGATCAGCGTGTCGAGGATCGGGATCACGCCGAATGCGAACAGCGGACCGAACCACCAGAACACATGAAGGCCCGTCGCCAGCGCGAGCTGGGCGGCGAGGATCGGTAACGTGATCGTCAGCGCGCCGAGCAGCCACAAATAACGCTTGCCATCCGACCAGCCCGAAGCCGATCCGTCGGTCATTGCCATTGTCTCCCTCCAGTCGGCCGGCCCGGTGGGCGACCGCATGCACGGTTGTTCGAATCCTCGTTGGCCCGCGACACGCGCGGTGGCGCCGGATCGTCGCCCGGTTCTGCCTGTTATACGACCCGTGCGCACGGTTTCCAAACCCTGCCGCTAGGCGCGAGGCTCCAAACGGAGGGCCGCGTGCGACGCATGCCGGGAAGGGCTGGCGCGCGCCGATTGAAACATGCCCGGGAGGCCGGATCGGCCCGCGTGATCCATCTGTTTGTCAGTTGATTGGCGCCGCGTGACGCGCGCAGGTATCGGCCCCGCGGGCTCGCAACGAATGTTGCGTCGCAATAAGCGAAATGGGGCGGGTATCGGCGAGACGCCTATTTCGGCTACATATATTACGAATCATTACGATCCCCGGACGAGATGCGAAGCGCCCTGAAACGCGCCTGCCGCGTATCGCAAGGCGAACGAAGCGAGGCGTCGAACGAAGAGGCCATGACTGCCGTCCGTCGGCGCGTATCGATGCGCCGATGCTGCACCTGCACACCGGTTTGCGCACACCGCCGGCGGCGGCGCCTGCCGCCTTTCGATTCGTGCCGCCATTTGAAAATTACGATTTGACTCATGCCCCGCTTTCGGTTGAAGCTACTAGCTTGCTGTCCGAAGGGGGCTGTGCCTGCATGAGTTCGACCTTGACCGTTCGTCGTATCGTTGCCGACCAGGGCGGCGTGTATCGCGAACTCCGCGCCGCGTCGCTGCGTGAGCCCTACGCGCCCGGCGAAGCGCCGGAGGCCGAATTGCTGAACGTCGAAACGGACGCAGCGTCGGCGATTGCCGCGCAACGCGCCGTGTCCGACGAGTCGACGACTTTCCTGCTGTACACCGAAGGCCATCCGGCCGGCATGATCGGCGCGTATTTCGACAACACGCCCGAACGGCGCGCGTTCGTCAGCGAGCTGTGGGTCGCGCACGCGGTGCGTCACCTGCGCGGCGGCGTGCTGCTGCTGGAAACGGCCACCGCGTGGCTCGCCGAGCGCGGCGCCCACGAGGTCTATGCATGGATCGCCGATGCGAACCGCAACGCGATCCGTTTCTACGAGCGCGCGGGTTTCGGCAACACCGGCGAACACGCGCCGATCGCGCGGATGCCCGGCGCGATGAAATCGCTGTTCGTGTCGCAGGTGAAGCACTGAAGTGACGCCCGCGCGGTGCGATGAAGGCCTGGTCGCACGCTTGCCTGCCCGCCTGCCGGTCGCGCGCCCGCCCGGGCCGTAGCAACCCGGTGTCCCAAAAATAATGGCCCCGCGCGTGGACGCCTGTAAAATACGCAAAAAATTTTTGCAGAGTGTCCATGTCGCTTAAAAAATCGCCATTCTTCGAGCTGCGCAGCGGATCGGTCGATACGTTGCTGTTCACCGTGAAGACGACCGATCTCGACGCGTTGCGTGCCGAACTGGTCAAGCGCTTCGAAGCGACTCCCGAGTTTTTTGCCGACGATGTCGTCGCGATCGACGTCCGCCGCCTGGCGGAGGGCGAGCGCGTCGCGCTGGCCGATATCCGCCAGATGCTGAACGACGTGCGGATGCGTCCGGTGGGCGTGGTCGCATCGGCAACGCAGGGCTGGGCGGGGGAAGCCGGCCTGCCGTTGCTGGAGGCGCGCGATCGCCGCGCGCCGGCCGCGAAGCCGGCCGAGGGCTCGGAAGCGTCGCCGATCGCCGAGGCCGTCGTCGCAGCAGCAGCCGCGGCGGCGCCCGAGCAGGCGTCCGAGCCGGCGCCGGCGTCGAACCAGGCGGGCGGCCAGACGCTCGTGATCGACCGGCCGTTGCGTTCGGGGCAGCAGATTTACGCGAAAGGAGACCTCGTGGTGCTCGCGCCGGTCAGTCACGGCGCGGAGATCATCGCGGAAGGCAATATCCACATCTACGCGCCGTTGCGCGGCCGCGCACTCGCGGGCGTGCACGGCAATCACGACGCGCGCATTTTCTGCACGTGTCTCGAACCGGAACTGATTTCGATCGCGGGCATCTATCGAACAACCGAGAACCCGTTGCCCGCCGAAGTACTGGGCAAAGCGGTGCAGATCCGGCTCGAAGAGGAAAAACTGATGATCGAACCGCTGCGCCTGACGTAATTCACGCCGCGCACGCCGGATCGATCGGCTCTCATTGACGAACACAGGGTATTGGGTAAATGGCAAAAATCATCGTGGTGACCTCGGGCAAGGGCGGCGTGGGCAAGACGACGACGAGCGCGAGCTTTGCGTCCGGTATCGCGCTGCGCGGCCACAAGACGGCCGTGATCGACTTCGACGTCGGCCTGCGCAACCTCGATCTCATCATGGGCTGCGAGCGGCGCGTGGTGTACGACCTCGTGAACGTGATCCAGGGCGAAGCGAACCTGAACCAGGCGCTGATCAAGGACAAGAAGTGCGAGAACCTGTTCATCCTGCCGGCGTCGCAGACGCGCGACAAGGATGCGCTGACGCGCGACGGCGTCGAGAAGGTGCTGAACGACCTGGTCGCGATGGACTTCGAATACATCGTCTGCGATTCGCCGGCCGGCATCGAGGCCGGCGCGCTGCACGCGATGTACTTCGCGGACGAAGCGCTGATCGTCACGAACCCGGAAGTGTCGTCGGTGCGCGACTCGGACCGCATTCTCGGCATCCTGTCGTCGAAGACGAAGCGCGCGACCGAAGGCAAGGATCCGATCAAGGAACACCTGCTGATCACGCGCTACAGCCCGAAGCGCGTGAGCGAAGGCGAGATGCTGTCGCTCGAGGACATCAGCGAGATCCTGCGCATCAAGCTGATCGGCGTGGTGCCCGAGTCGGAAGCCGTGCTGCATGCGTCGAACCAGGGCCTGCCGGCCGTGCACATCGACGGCACCGACGTCGCCGAAGCGTACAAGGACGTCGTCGCGCGCTTCCTCGGCGAGGACAAGCCGCTGCGCTTCACCGATTACCAGAAGCCGGGCCTGCTGCAGCGCCTCTTCGGCAGCAAGTAACGGAGGCCGCCCATGTCCATCCTTTCGTTTCTCCTCGGCGAGAAGAAGAAGTCCGCATCGGTCGCGAAGGAGCGCCTGCAGCTCATCATCGCGCACGAGCGGGTCGGCGGCCGGCCGCCGGCCGATTACCTGCCGGCGCTCCAGAAAGAGCTGGTCGCGGTCATCTCGAAGTACGTCCATATTTCGAACGATGACATCCGCGTGAGCCTCGAGCGCCAGGACGATCTCGAAGTCCTCGAAGTGAAGATCGAGATCCCGCAAGCCTGACCCTTGCCTGTCCCCCCCCGCACGGCGGCACCCGCCGCCGTGCGCGTCTTACGCCCTGTTGCACTTTCGGGCACGCCGTAACACGGCGAATGTCGGCCGTTATCGGTCCTCCCGCATTGAACGAATACGCTCGCGTTACTTGTTCAACCAGGAGGTTGTGATGGCTGTCTCTACTGCTCAACGTCGTATCGTTTCGCTCGCGCTGTTTGCCGCGGGCCTGTCAGCCGTCGTCGCGCCGTTTGCCGCGCATGCGGACGAGATTCTCGTCGGCGCACCCGTGATCGCCCCGCAGGGGCGCGTGGTCATCGCCGAGCCGGTCGCCGTGCGCACCGAGGAAATCGTCGTCGTCGCGCCGAATGCGCCGCCGCCCGTGCGCTACGAGGTCGTGCCGACCACGCGGGTCGGCTACGTGTGGGAGCGCGGTCACTGGCACTGGGACCATGGTCGCTACGTGTGGATCGGCGGTCACTGGGAAGCCGAGCGCGTCGGCATGCAATGGGTGCCGGGCCATTGGGACCAGCGCGGTCCGAACTGGTTCTGGACCCGCGGCCACTGGGCGTGAAGGAGGCGCGTGATGAAAAGAACCGCAATCGCCATCGCGCTCGTCGCGATCACGCTGGCCGGGTGCATCGTCGTACCGGCGCGGCCCGTCTACTACCGGCCGGCACCCATCGTGATCTACTGAGCGTCGCGTGGGCCGTGCCGCACCGGGCCGTGCGCGCCGGACGGCGCCGGCCCGTCGTCGTGCGTCGCCGTTGCGTGTGCCGCGCCTTCGCCCGGCGCAGCGGCGGCCGGCGCGTCGCTGCCTTCGTCGCGCAGCGTGTCGAGCGGATCGGCGGGCGCGGCGGTCGCATCCTGCGGCTCGGTGACGCCGGTCGTCGCCGTCGCGGTTGCGGCGGCCGGTTCGGCGGCCGCGACGGGCGGCGCGAGATAGCGCTGGGCGAGCGTTTCGTAAAGCGGCGGCGCGAAAAAGCGCGACACGCGGCTCGACACCAGCGCGGTGGCCATCAGCGAAATCACGAGTGCGTGGCCGTTGATCATCTCCATCACGATCACGAACGATGTGATCGGCGACTGCGTGACGGCCGCGAGGTAGCCGACCATCGCGAGTGCGATCAGCATCGGCAGGCTCATGTTGCCGAACACGACGTGCAGCAGGTTGCCGAACCCCGCGCCGATCGACAGCGACGGCGCGAAGATCCCGCCCGGGATGCCCGGCAGGTACGACGCGACCATCGATACCATTTTCAGGAACGGGTAGAACACCGACAACTGCTCGCGGCCGTCGAGCAGGCCGCGTGCCTCGGCGTAGCCGCTGCCGAACGTCGTGCCGCCCGACACGAGGCCGACGACGGCGATCACGAAGCCGCACAGCGCGGCGAACGCGATCGGACGCTCGCGATACAGGCCGAGCAGTTGCGCTGGCAGCCAGCGCCCCGTGTTGAGCAGCAGCCAGCAGAACAGGCCGCCCGCGATGCCCGTCACGATCGCGGTGACCAGTACCGCGAGCGCCAGCAGCTTCGGGAAATGGGGGCCGGCATCGATCGTGCCGAAATAGGTATAGTTGCCGTTCAGGCCGAGCGCGACGACGCCGGCGAGGATGATCGCGGTGATCAGCACGCCGCTCGCGCGCGCGGAGAAGCTGCGGGTCAGCTCCTCGATCGCGAACACGATCCCGGCGAGCGGCGTATTGAACGCGGCCGACAGCCCGGCTGCGGCGCCGGCAAGCACCAGTTGGCGTTCGATCTGCGCGTTCGAGCGCGGGTAGAAGCGCCGCAGGTTGAACATCAGCGCCGCGCCGACCTGCACGGTCGGCCCCTCGCGACCGATTGTGAAGCCGCCCAGGATGCCCAGGAACGAGACCAGCACCTTGCCGAACAGGATACGCAGCGTCAGCAGCCGGGCGCCGAACGCACTCGGGCGCGCATGCAGCGTCGCGATCACCTGCGGGATGCCGCTGCCCTCGGCGCCGCGGAAGAACCGGCGCGTGATCCACACCGACGCGGCGGCGATCGCCGGCGTCAGCAGCAGCGGTAGCCACGCGGCATGATCGCGCATCGTGCGGAAGGTTTCGTAGCCCCAGTCGATCAGCCGCGCGTAGAGCACGGCCGCGAGGCCGACGACGATCGCGCCGAGCCAGAAGACGCCGTACTGGCGCCAGATGCGCAGCGAGCGGCGGGTGAGAGCAGGAAACAGCGCGGGAAGGGCGGGGCGTGGCATCGGCGCGGGCCGGAAGGCAAAGACCGCATTATAAAAAGGAACCGGAGCCCCGCCGTGGGCGACAGCATTTCGTAAACTAGTAGCATTTTGTTGCAAATGTAATGTTGGAGTAATGTGCGCGCACGACAACCGTCGCTAGCATGCCGAAATGGCCGGTCAATCCCCACATATCGTGAAACGCATCCTCATCGTAAAAGTGACGTCGCTCGGCGACGTCGTCCAGACGCTGCCCGTCGTCGCAGACCTGCATCGCACCTTTCCCGGCGTGACGGTCGACTGGGCCGTCGACGAATCGTGCGCCGAGGTCGTGCGCTGGCACCCGGGCGTGAGCGCCGTCCTGTGCGCGCCACTGCGCCGCTTCAAGAAACTCCGGAATGTCGGCGACCTGAAGGCGATCTCGGCGTCGATCGGTGCGTTGCGCGCGCACCGCTACGATGCCGTCATCGACCTGCACGGCGTCTACAAGAGCGCGATCATTTCGGCGCTGGCGCGCGCCGCGCGCCGCGTCGGCTACCAGACGCAGGATCTCGGCGAAACGGGCGCACGCTTCGCGTATTCGCATCGCTTCGGCCCGCGGCCGGACTGCGACGCATGGCACGGGATGCGCGTGAGCGCCGGCGAGGCGCTCGGCTACGTGCCCGAAGGCGTCGCCACGTACGGCATCGTCGCGCCGCAGGACGCGAGCCTGCCGGCCGCCGTGACCGACGGCGCACCGTTCATGCTGCTGTTCCATGCGACATCCAATCCAGACAAGAAATGGCCGGCCGACCACTGGGCCGCGCTCGCCACGCAGATGATGGCGCGCGGCGTGCGCGTGCTGTTGCCGTGGGGATCGGCTGCCGAGCATGACGATGCGCAGGACATCGCCGCGCGCGCGCCGGGCGCGATCGTGCTGCCTGCGATGACCGTGCGCGAACTCGGCGCGGCGCTCGGCCGGGCCGCGCTTGTGGTGGGGGTCGATACGGGGTTCGTGCATATGGCGCACGCGCTGCAGCGGCCGACCGTGATGATCTTCGTCGCGACGTCGCGCCACCATTGCGGCATCGGCGGCGCACCGAATGCACTGTCGATCGGCGAGCCCGGCACGATGCCGTCCGTCGAGCAGGCGCTCGACGCGATCGAGGTGGTAAGCCCCGCTTACGGCGCGCTGCGCGCGCGGCTGACCGCCTGACGCAGCGGGGCGGGCCGGTTCAGGCGAGCAGCGCCTCGACCGTGATGACGGCGGCGATGGCCGCCAGATTCGCCAGCAACGCCTCGAACACGAGGCCGCGCCACGTCTTCGGTCGGAAGCGCAGCGCGAGCAGCAGCGCGCCACCCAGCGCGAGCGCGAGGATCAGGACGAGATCGGCATTGCCGAGGTGGATGTTCATCGCGGCGGCTCCTTCGAGGCGGGATCCCGGGGGGCGCGCAGCGGCGCGCCCAGGATCGAGTATAGGCAGCGCCGGTCGCCGCACAACCCGGGTCGCCCCGGAGGCTCAGACGAGCGATGCGTCGCGCGTTTCGCGCATCAGCAGCACGCCGATCAGGCTGATCGCCGCCGCGACCGATACGTAGCCGCCGACCCACGACAACCCGCCGCGCGCAGCCAGCAGTTGCGCGATATACGGCGCGATCGACGCGCCGAGAATCCCGCCGAGGTTGTACGCGACACCCGCGCCCGTGTAGCGGACGTTGGTCGGGAACAGTTCCGGCAGCAGCGCGCCCATCGGCGCGAACGTCACGCCCATCAGGAACAGCTCGATCGTCAGGAACAGCGCGACGAGCGGCATCGAACCGCTGCCGAGCAGCGGGTCCATCGCGAAACCCGACAGCAGTGCGGCGATCGCGCCGACCGCGAGCACCGGCTTGCGGCCGAAACGGTCCGACGCCCACGCGGAAAGCGGCGTCGCGAGCCCCATGAACACGACCGCGAAACACAGCAGGCCGAGGAAGCTCTGGCGCGGAATATGCAGCGCCGACACGCCGTACGACAGCGAGAACACCGTCGAGATGTAGAACAGCGTGTAGCAGACGACCATCGCGAGCGCGCCGAGCAGCGTCGGCTGCCAGTGTTGCGTGACGAGCGTCGCGACCGGCACGCGCACGCGCTCGTTGCGGTCGAGCGCCGCCTGGAACGCGGGCGTTTCGGTGATCTTGAGCCGCACGTACAGGCCGAGCGCGACGAGCACCGCGCTGACCAGGAACGGGATGCGCCAGCCCCAGCTGCGGAACTGCTCGTCGGACAGCGACAGCGCGAGCGCGAAGAACAGCCCGTTCGACATCAGGAAGCCGACCGAGGGCCCGAGCTGCGGGAACATCCCGAACCAGCCGCGCTTGCCCTGCGGCGCGTGCTCGGTCGCGAGCAGCGCCGCGCCGCCCCATTCGCCGCCGAGGCCGATCCCCTGGCCGAAGCGCAGCACGCACAGCAGCACCGGCGCGAGCGTGCCGATCGCATCGTAGCCGGGCACGAAGCCGATCGCGGTGGTGGACACGCCCATCACGAGCAGCGACGCGACGAGCGTCGATTTGCGGCCGATGCGATCGCCGAAATGCCCGAACAGGAACGAGCCGATCGGGCGCGCAATGAACGCGATGCCGAACGTGACGAATGCGGACAGCGCCTGCGCGGTCGCGGAGCCGTGCGGGAAGAAGACGGGGCCGATGACGAGCGCGGCGGCCGTCGCGTACACGTAGAAATCGTAGAACTCGATCGCGGTGCCGATGAAGCTCGCGAACACGATGCGCCGGTGGCTGACGGCGCCGGCCGAACCGGTTGCGTGTGCAACGGCCGGGGGGGATGCGGACATGGATGTCTCCGTTTTGTCGTTGGGGCGGTCGGCGGTGCGTGCGCTCGGGCAGGCGGACGCCTGCCGGGGGGCAGCCGAGCGGATGATGCGGTGGCGGCGTGGACGCGCGCCGTGGCGCGAACGTCACCCGCCGGTCGACGATGGAGACGGGTATGTCGCCGCCGTCCGGTGCCGGCGTGGTCGGCTCGCATGCCGGGTGGGGCGCGCGAACGCGCGCGCGGCGTGATGGCCGCGCGATTGCGGAAAATTATAGCCAGCGCCGCCGCACACCGGCAATCGCGGCGCGGCGGGCGGTCAGTCGAGCGATTGCGCCTGCGCGGACGCAGTGCTTTGCAACTGGAAGTGGCCGTCGTCGTTGAAGAGCCAGCCTTCCATCATTTCGATCTGGCCGTTGCCGTCGAGCAGTCGCGACGGCGGCGTCGGCAGCGGCGCCGAGCGGCGCAGCGACGCGAGCGCGAGCGCTTCCGCTTCGCTGTCGCCGTTGCTGCGATAGACGGAGGCATGGACGAGGCGGCCGTTGCGATCGACGGTGAATGCGACGACGACGAGCGAGCGGAGCATCGCCTGCGGTGTGCCGTGCAGCATGTCGGACGGATTGCGTTCGGCAACGCGATGCGCGACCTCGACGCGATACTGGTCGCGGCTCGCGGTGCGCGAGATCGACGGAATCGTCAGGACCGAATGCAGTGACGGCGGTGGCGTGATCGTGCACGCCGCAAGCATGGCGACGACGGCCAGCGCAGCAGTACGCAGCCGGTCGACGCGCGGAGTAAGAACGGGGCGCATGGGAGATAGCCAGAAGTGACTATAAAAAAATGATAGGCGTGCGCACGCAAGTCGATATCGGGAGAAACGCATAACGCGCGATGCGGGACGTTGCGATCGCTGATGATGACGGCCGGGCGCCGCACCGCACGTCGCGATGTGACGTGACATGTGACAGCGCGCTCGACTCGCTCACGTCACGGCAGCGCATGCGCAGGTCGGTGCACATGTTGCAAGTTTGAAAGCTTGAAAGGCGCGGCGCGCGAGTCACGCGCAGGCTCGCGACGATCGTCCGGCTGCACGCAGCGTTCGCCGAGTGCGGCACCGCGACCGACGTCCGCACAATCGCTTGCGATGCCGACCGCCGGGTTCAGAAGCCGTGCGTGACGAGCGACAGCACCGACAGGTCGGGGTGCGTGCCGTCGATGATGCTCTTGCCGATGTGCACGGCTTCGTGGACCGCCTCGTCGATGCTCGCGAAACTTTCCTCGCCGTCGGCGTGGAACGGTACCGCGTGGCCGGGCAGCGCGGGATTCGCGCCCGGATGGCACACGTAGCCGGTGTAGGTGTAGCGCGTGTCGCTGCCGGGCGCGGTGGCCGGCACGACATGGATCTCGAAGCCTTCGTAATCGACGTGTCCCGTCGGTGTCGACAGTTCGGTCATGGCGATCTCCGTGTGCCGCGCGCAGGGGTGGCGCGTGCGGCATCGAGTACGCGGCGGCGGTCGTGTCGCCGTGTTGAACGAATTCTAGGTGATCGCGGGGCGGGCCGGGAGGCTTCCGGCGCGGCGCGACAGCGGCCGTTACGCGGATTCGGTTGTGCGCTGCCGCGAGCGCGCGTGCCGTCCCGACGGACGGGCGCGCACGCGTGGCTGCGTCATTGTTTGCAGCGCGCGTCCTTTCGCTGCACGACGACGATCACCGGGTACTTCTGGCCGTGGTCGAGTTCCACGCGCGCCACGACGGTCAGCGTTGCCGGATCGGAATCGTCGTATACGCTGACCTGTTCGTTCCTGAGGTAGGTCACGCCGGTGCAGTTCGACGTGCGCCCGTCGTCCGACACCTTGCACTGGAGATCGTTGTCCTTCAGGTAGTTGTAGGGCGACGGGCTCGCGAGGTATTCGCTCAGGCCGCGCGGCGAGCCGCCGACGCCAGTCACGTACGCGATCGCGCACGACGCCTGCGCGCCGCTGCCGGAGGCGGTATCGGCCGCGGCGTGCGTGCTGACGACAGCCAGCATGGCGACGAGCGACGAGGCGAGGAAGGGCTTCATGACGTGGGTTTCCCGTTTCGCGAATCGGAGCGCGGGATTGTAACGGCATCCGGCGCGATGCGTCGGAACGTGGGGCAGGGGCGTGCGGGCAAACAAAAACCCCGTCATTCAGCGAATGGACGGGGTTTGGCGAATTTCCTGGCGGAAGCGGTGAGATTCGAACTCACGGACAGTTTCCCGTCGCTGGTTTTCAAGACCAGTGCCTTAAACCGCTCGGCCACGCTTCCACGCGAGGCGGCATTGTAACCGAAATGCCGTGTCTGTCGACCGGAGTTGGCACTTCAGTGCTTACTCCGGTCTCATGCTTCGCGGTTGACCGCAGCAGGCACGTCAGCGCCTGTTCGCGGTCCCATGCTTCGCATTCATCGCATCAATCGTCGCGCAGGAACAATTCCTGCAGGTCGTTGAGGAACCGCTGGCCGAGCGGCGTCGGCGCGATCTGCGTGAAATCGCGCTCGATCAACCCGCGCCGTTCCGCTTCCTTCAGCGCCGGCTCGATCGTGCTCATCGGCAGGCCAGTGCGTTCGGCGAAGCTGTGCACGGGGAAGCCCTCGACGAGCCGCAGCGTGTTCAGCATGAACTCGAACGGCAGGTCGCGTGCGCCGACCTCGCGTTCTTCCTGCACCGCCGCGCCGGCCATCGCCTGCTCGATGAAGGTTGCCGGATGCTTGTAGCGTGCCTGCCGCAGGATCCGGTTCGGGAACGACAGCTTCGTGTGCGCGCCCGCGCCGATCCCGAGATAGTCGCCGAAGCGCCAGTAGTTCAGGTTGTGCTTGCACTGATGATTCGGCTTCGCGTAGGCGGAGACTTCGTAGCGCCCGTAGCCGGCCTCGGCCGTGCGCGCGTGGATCCATTCCTGCATGTCGGCCGATGCGTCGTCGTCGGGGACGACGGGCGGGAACTTCGCGAACAGCGTGTTCGGCTCGAGCGTCAGGTGATACAGCGACAGATGCGGCGGCGCGAACGACAGTGCGGTCTCGATGTCCGTGCGGCATTCGTCGAGCGTCTGGTTCGGCAGCGCGAACATCAGGTCGAGGTTGAAGTTGTCGAAGTTCTTCGCGGCGATCTCGACGGCCGCACGCGCCTGCGCGGTGTCGTGAATCCGGCCGAGCGCCTTCAGGTGCGCCTCGTTGAAGCTCTGGATGCCGACCGACAGCCGGTTCACGCCGCTCGCTCGGAACTGCGCGAACTTCGCGGCCTCGAACGTGCCCGGATTCGCCTCGAGCGTGATTTCGGCATCGGCGTCGAGCGGCAGCAGCGCGCGCACGTCGGACAGCATCCGGTCGAGACCCGCCGCCGACAGCAGGCTCGGCGTGCCGCCGCCGATGAACACGGTATGCACCTGCCGTCCCCACACGAGCGGCAGCGCCTGCTCGAGATCGGCGCGCAGCGCGTCGAGATACTCGGTTTCAGGGAATCGTTCGCCTTTCCACTCGTGCGAGTTGAAATCGCAGTACGGGCACTTGCGCACGCACCACGGAAAATGCACGTACAGCGCGAGCGGCGGCAGCGACGTGAGTCGCACCTGTCCGGGCGACGTGAACGTCGCGACGACGCGCGCGCCGGTTTCCGCGGCCTGGCTCATGCGGCCTCCCGCAGCGGTTGGGTATCGGGCACGGTCATGCTTCCTCCGCGAGCCGCGCAAGCAGCGCCTTCAGCGCAAGCGCGCGATGGCTGTGGGTGTTCTTCACGTCCGGCTCGAGTTCGGCTGCCGTCGCGCCGAGCGACGGCAGGTAGAAATACGGGTCGTAGCCGAATCCGTGCTCGCCGCGCGGCGCGTCGACGATCTCGCCGGCCCAGCGCCCTTCGGCGAACAGCGGCTCGGGATCGTCCGCATGGCGCACGAGCGCGAGCACGCAGCAATAGTATGCGCGCCGGTCGTCGACGCCGCGCAACTGCTCGACGAGATACGCGTTGTTCGCCGCGTCGCCGTTGTCGCGACCCGCGCGCTGTGCGTAGCGCGCCGAATAGACGCCCGGCGCGCCGCGCAGCACGCGCACACACAGACCCGAATCGTCGGCGATCGCCGGCAGCCCGGTGAGCCGCGACGCGTGCCGCGCCTTCGTCAGCGCGTTCTCGATGAACGTGCCGAACGGCTCGTCCGCCTCGGGCACCTCGAGGTCGCCCTGCGGGACGATCTCGATGCCGACCGTCGCGAACAGCGCGGTGAATTCGCGCAGCTTGCCGGGGTTGTTCGACGCGAGAACGATGCGCGACAGCGGCGCGATGGTGCGATCGTCAGGCATGGCGGGCGCCCAGGACGTCCTTCTGCAGTTGCACGAGCTCGGCGATCCCGCCCTGCGCGAGGTCGAGCAGCGCGTTCATCTCGGCGCGCGAGAACGGCACGCCTTCGGCCGTGCCCTGGACTTCGACGAAGCCGCCGGCGCCCGTCATCACGACGTTCATGTCGGTGTCGCATTGCGAATCTTCCGCGTAGTCGAGATCGAGCACCGGCGCGCCTTCGTACACGCCGACCGAGATCGCGGCGACGTGGTCGGTGATCGGCGAGCGCGTGAGCTTGCCGGCCGCGATCAGCTTCGACACGGCGTCGTGCGCGGCGACGAATGCGCCGGTGATGCTCGCCGTGCGCGTGCCGCCGTCGGCCTGGATTACGTCGCAGTCGATGTGAATCGTGCGCGGGCCGAGCGCCTCGAGATCGAACACCGCGCGTAGCGCGCGGCCGATCAGGCGCTGAATTTCCTGCGTGCGGCCCGTCTGCTTGCCGCGCGCGGCTTCGCGGTCGCTGCGCGTGTGCGTCGCGCGCGGCAGCATCCCGTATTCGGCGGTCAGCCAGCCTTGCCCGCGGTCGCGCAGGAATTCGGGCACGCGTTCGGCGACGCTCGCGGTGCAGAGCACCTTGGTGTCGCCGAATTCGACCAGCACGGAGCCTTCGGCATGTTTCGTGTAGTGGCGCGTGAGGGCGACCTTGCGCAGTTCGTCGGCGCGGCGGCCGCTCGGGCGGGAAAGGGAGGACGTCATGTGGGAATCGCGGAAGGAGGGGAAACCGCGATTTTAGCGCCGAACGGCGGGCTTGCCCGGCGGGGTGGTCCGCAAAAATGGGATAATGCGCGCTTCCCGCCCCGCGCTTATCCGATGCGCCGGGCGCCTCGACATATCCTCCGCCCGCGAGGGCACCCAGACGGCGAGACGAACCATGATCTACAGCATGACGGGCTACGCGAGCGCGACGCGCGAACTCGCGACGGCCACCGGCAACGGTGGCACCAGCGTGTCGGTCGAACTGCGCACCGTGAATTCGCGCTTCCTCGACCTGAATTTCCGGATGCCGGACGACGTGCGCGCGTGCGAACCCGCGCTGCGCGAAATGCTGATGAACAAGCTGTCGCGCGGCAAGGTCGACGTGCGCATCAACCTGCAGCGTGGCGAACAGAGCATCGGCGCGGGCGCGCTGAACCAGTCGGCGCTCGGCCAGCTTGCCGATCTCGAACGCGCGGTGCTCGACTCGTTCCCGGGCGTCGGCCGCCTGCGTGCGGGCGAGATCCTGCGCTGGCCCGGCGTGATCGCCGAAAGTGGCGTGTCGGCCGACGCGATCCGCGACGCGGTGCTCGCGTGCGGCAAGGAAGCGATCGGCGAGCTCGTCGTCGTGCGTTCGCGCGAAGGCGCGCAACTGGCGACGATGCTGCTGTCGAACGTCGCCGAGATGGAAGCGATCGTCGCGCGCATCACGCCGCTCGTGCCGGAGCTGATCGCGAAGCATCAGCAGAAGATCGTCGAGCGGCTGCAGGAAGCGCTCGGCATCGCGGCGCCCGAAGGCAGCGCGCCGATCGTGACGCGCGAGGAAGCCGCGGAGCGCATTCGTCAGGAAGTGACGATGTACGGGATCCGGATCGACATCGCGGAAGAGCTGTCGCGGCTCACCGCGCACCTGAACGAAACGCGTCACGTGATCGAGAAGGGCGGCCGCGTCGGCAAGCGTCTCGACTTCATGATGCAGGAGCTGAATCGCGAAGCGAACACGCTCGGCTCGAAGGCGGCGGCGAAGGAACTGGCCGACGCGTCGATGGCGCTCAAGCTGTTGATCGAGCAGATGCGCGAGCAAGTGCAAAACCTGGAGTAACGCAACATGACCCAACCCACTCACGACGGCCACGCCGCGCATTCGCTGCACGGCGGCGTCTATCCCGGCAACCTGTTCATGGTCGTCGCGCCGTCGGGCGCCGGCAAGTCGACGCTCGTGAATGCGCTGCTGTCGAAGGACAGCGACATCTGCCTGTCGATCTCGTACACGACGCGCAAGCCGCGCCCGGGCGAACAGGACGGCCAGCATTACCACTTCACGACCGTCGAGGATTTCCGCACGCGTCACGCGGCGCACGAATTCCTCGAGAGCGCGGAAGTGCACGGCAACTACTACGGTACGTCGCGCGTCTGGATCGAAGAGCAGATGAAGAACGGCCACGACGTGCTGCTCGAAATCGACTGGCAGGGCGCATTGCAGGTGAAGAAGCAGTTCCGCAACGCGGTCGGCATCTTCATCCTGCCGCCGTCGCTCGACGCGCTCGAGGAGCGTTTGAAGAAGCGCGGCCAGGACGAGCCGAACGTGATCACGCGGCGTCTGCTTGCCGCCGGCAGCGAGATCGCGCACGCGTCGGAAGCGGAATACGTGGTGATCAACGAGAATTTCGAGCGTGCGCTCGCGGAGCTCGAATGCATCGTCGCGGCGACGCGCCTGCGCTTTGCTTCGCAGTACGCGCGACACGCCGAGCTGTTCATCGAACTCGGCATCCATCTGCCCCACGCGGAATGACGCGGGGGACGAGGGACATAAGGTAGAATAAGCACTATATTCAGAAGGAATTACCAACATGGCTCGCATTACCGTCGAAGACTGCCTGAAGCAAATCCCGAACCGCTTCGAACTGGCGCTCGCCGCCACCTATCGCGCGCGGCAGCTCGCGCAAGGCCATACGCCGAAGATCGAAAGCCGCGACAAGCCGACCGTCGTCGCGCTGCGCGAAATCGCCGCCGGCCAGGTCGGCGTCGAGATGCTGAAGAAGGTGCCGGTCTAACGCGCATCCGGCCCGTTCCAGCCATGTAGTCCACGCGCGCAACGACTCGACCTGGAGGCGAATATGAGCACCACCCCATCGTCCGCCTCCGCGGATTCGACCACCGAAACCACGGCCCAGTCGCCTGCGCGCCAGTACATCGATGCGGTCCTCGAACAGTCCTTCCGGCATCTGTTCGGGCCGACCGCCACTCCGGAGCAGCCGCGCAAGCACGGCGTCGTTTCGATCGCGAAACTGACGGCCGCGCTTGCCGAGTACCTCGCCCCGGACGAAATCAAAGAGGTCAAGGCGGCGTTCCACTTCAGCGACGAAGCCCACCTCGGTCAATATCGCCAGAGCGGCGAACCCTACATCACCCATCCCGTCGCCGTCGCGGAAATCTGCGCCGGCTGGAAGCTCGACGCGCAGGCCGTGATGGCCGCGCTGCTGCACGACGTGATGGAAGACCAGGGCGTGACCAAGAACGAGCTGGCCGAACGGTTCGGCCCGAAGGTCGCCGAACTGGTCGACGGCCTGTCGAAGCTCGACAAGATGGAATTCCGCAGCCGCGAGGAAGCGCAGGCGGAAAACTTCCGCAAGATGCTGCTGGCGATGGCGCGCGACGTGCGGGTCATCCTCGTCAAGCTCGCCGACCGCCTGCACAACATGCGCACGCTTGGCGCGGTGCCGATGGAAAAGCGCCGCCGCGTCGCGCGGGAAACGCTCGACATCTATGCGCCGATCGCGCACCGGCTCGGGTTGAACAACACGTATCGCGAGCTGCAGGACATGAGTTTCGCGAACTTCAACCCGCATCGCTACGCGACGCTCGAGAAGGCCGTGAAGGCCGCGCGCGGCAACCGCCGCGAAGTGATCAGCAAGATCCTCGAGGCCGCGCAGCGCGCGATGGCCGACGCGAAGATCGACGCCGAGATCACCGGCCGCGAAAAGACGATCTACAGCGTCTACCGCAAGATGCGCGACAAGCAGCTGTCGTTCTCGCAGGTGCTCGACGTGTACGGCTTTCGCGTCGTCGTCGAGAGCGCGCTCGACTGCTACACGTGCATCGGCGCGCTGCACTCGCTGTACAAGCCGGTGCCCGGCAAGTTCAAGGACTACATCGCGATCCCGAAGATCAACGGCTATCAGTCGCTGCACACGACGCTCGTCGGCCCGTTCGGCGCGCCGATCGAGTTCCAGGTGCGCACGCGCAAGATGCACGAGATTGCCGAGGCGGGGGTTGCCGCGCACTGGCTGTACAAGAACGGCAGTGCGGATCTCAGCGACGTGCAGAAGCGCGCGCACCAGTGGCTGAAATCGTTGCTCGACATCCAGAGCGAAGCAGGCGATTCGAGCGAATTCCTCGAGCACGTAAAGATCGACCTGTTCCCCGACGCGGTCTACGTGTTCACGCCGAAGTCGAAGATCATGGCGCTGCCGCGCGGCGCGACGGCGCTCGATTTCGCGTATTCGATCCACAGCGATCTCGGCAACCAGTGCGTGGCCGTGAAGATCAACAACGAGCTGCTGCCGCTGCGTACCGAACTGAAGAGCGGCGATATCGTCGAGGTGATCACCGCGCCGTACTCGAAGCCGAACCCCGCGTGGCTCGGCTTCGTGCGTACCGGCAAGGCGCGCTCGGCGATTCGTCACTACCTGAAGACGATGCGCCTGAACGAATCCGTGCAGCTTGGCGAGCGGCTCGTCGACCAGAGCCTGAAGGGCTATGGTCTCGCGCTGGCCGACGTTGCGCCGGAAGTGTGGGAAAAGCTCGTGCAGTGGACGGGCAACAAGAGCCGTCAGGAAATTTTCGCGGACATCGGCCTCGGCCGCCGCGTCGCAGCGGTGATGGCCAAGCGCATCGAAGTGCTGATGAGCGGCCGCGACGCGGACGACGACCTGCCGAAGTCCGAGCGGCATCCGGCGCATCATGCGCCGCCGGTCGTGATTACCGGCACCGAAGGGATGTCCGTGCAGTTGTCGGCATGCTGCCGGCCGATTCCGGGCGACGCGATCATGGGCTACATCGGCATCGGCCTGGGGATGGCGATTCATACGACAGATTGCCGCGTCGCGCAGCGCATCCATCGCCGCGATCCGGGCCGCTGGATCGACGTCGAATGGGCGCCGCAGCCGGGCCGGCTGTTCGATGTCGCGGTTAAGGCGCTCGTGAAGAACACGAAGGGCATCTTCGCGCGCGTCGCGGCGGACATCACGTCGGCCGACGCGAACATCGTTCATATCGCGATGGACGAGGATCTGACGCACGAATCGACCGTGCTGCGCTTCGTGATCCAGGTCAGCGATCGCGTGCATCTCGCGAACGTGATGCGGCGCGTGCGAACCAATCCGGACGTGATGCGGATCATGCGCGAGCGCTCGACCGACGACGGCGCGCATGCGCGCCACGATGGCGGCATGCGCATCGAGCGCGAGCGGCAGGATTATTGACGCGTACCCCTCTTGCGGGCGATGGTTCGACGGCGGCCGATGGCCGCCGTTTTCATTTGTGTCGTGGAGCGAAGGTGCGGCCTTGCCGGCGCTCTGCCGAAGCGCGTCGGGCGCTCGCAAATCGGGCGCGAGTGACGGGAGAGGGGGGCGGAAAAGAAAAAGGGCCTTCCCGGAGGAAAGCCCTTTTAAGGTGGCGCGGCTGGCAGGATTCGAACCCACGACCCCTTGGTTCGTAGCCAAGTACTCTATCCAACTGAGCTACAGCCGCACGCAAAACGGTACTGCTTCAACTGTCGGAACCTTCTGCGATGGGAAGGCCCCCAAAAAAGTGGCGCGGCTGGCAGGATTCGAACCCACGACCCCTTGGTTCGTAGCCAAGTACTCTATCCAACTGAGCTACAGCCGCACGCAAAACAAAATGCTACTACTTCGAACTGAAAGGGCCTTCGGTTTGGAAGGCCCTCGAAAAGGTGGCGCGGCTGGCAGGATTCGAACCCACGACCCCTTGGTTCGTAGCCAAGTACTCTATCCAACTGAGCTACAGCCGCACGCAGAAGCGA
Source organism: Burkholderia sp. BE17 (assembly GCF_009362305.1). Taxonomy (NCBI): domain Bacteria; kingdom Pseudomonadati; phylum Pseudomonadota; class Betaproteobacteria; order Burkholderiales; family Burkholderiaceae; genus Burkholderia; species Burkholderia sp. BE17. The sequence goes on along the minus strand of NZ_WHNU01000001.1, from coordinate 468,887 downwards.
AATTATAGCAGGGTTGTATAAAAAGGGAAGCCTTATTCGCGAATTACGTGGCGCGACCTTTGCGGCGCGCCCTTCGTGTACCCTTGGAGCATCAGTCATCCACGTGTTGAATCTGCATCATGAACAAGGCGTTTGTCAAAGAGTCGGACGGTGACGACGACGATCTCGACCAGGCTCAACCCGCGATTCCGGCGGGCGCGAAGAACTACATCACGCCGGCCGGCCACAAGCGGCTGCGGGACGAGTTGCTGAACCTGATCGACGTCGAGCGCCCCGAGGTCGTGCGGCTCGTGTCGTGGGCCGCGTCGAACGGCGACCGGTCGGAGAATGGTGACTACATCTATGGCAAGCGGCGGCTTCGCGAGATCGATCGCCGCATCCGCTTCCTGACGAAGCGGCTCGATCTCGCCGAAGTCGTCGACGCGAGCCGTCAGGAGAATGTCGACCAGGTGTTTTTCGGCGCAACGGTCGATTACGAGACGCCGGACGGCGAGGATCATACGGTCACGATCGTCGGGATCGACGAGGTCGATCTCGACCGCGGCTGCGTCAGCTGGATTTCGCCGGTCGCGCGTGCGCTGATCAAGGCGAAGATCGGCGATACCGTCACACTGATGACGCCGGCCGGCCCGCAGCCGATCGACATACTCGACGTCCGCTATCCGGCACCGGGCGCCTGAGCGGCGGCCCACGTATTCCGGCAAAGAAAAGCGCCCCGGCGGGGCGCTTCGTCATCCGGCGTGAAGCAGCGGATGCGCCGGTCGCTCAGAAGCGATGGCGCAGGCCGGCCGTGACCGCGATCTGCTTGTTGGTCGATGATGCGGCGCCCAGCCCGTTGATGTTGGCGCCGATCGGCAGGCCGTCCGCCAGCACCCGCTGGTATTCGCCCTGCAGGTACACGTCGGTGCGCTTCGACAGCGCATAGTCGGCCTGCAGGTTGAATTGATGCCAGCTCGGCTTCTGGCCGTCGAGACGGCCGTCGGTGTACGTGTACGAGCCCGCGAGCGACAACGCCGGCGTGAGCGCATAGCGGCCGTTCAGTTCGTAGTTGTTGAAGCGGGTGCCGCCCGCCAGCGGAATGCCGCCCGATACGCCGGATTGGCCCGCGCTGATGCCGGCCGAATCGGTCAGGCGCGTCTGCGTGAACACGAAGCCCGCGGTCGCCGGCCCGAATGTGTAGTTGAGGCCCCCGCCCCAGGTGCGCTGGCGGCTGGCCGCGAAGGTCCAGTCGCCGGCGACCGCGCCCGGATCGGTCGCCGCGAGCGCCAGCGAATTGATGTTGTTGTTCAACTGCATGTACGCGGCCGCGACGTTGAAGCCCATGAAGCTGTACGACGCGCCGACGCTGTACGCGCGGTTGTTCGAGAAGCTGGACGAATTAGAGAAGCCGTACAACGCGCCGAACTTCAGCCCGTTGTAGTTCGCGCTCTGGTACTTGACCGAGTTGTTGATCCGGAACGAGTTGTTCAGGTTGTCGTTGTCGAACGGATGCGCGAACTGGGTGCCGCCGTACTGCGTGCCGGTCAGCGACAGCGGCCCGAGATAGTCGACGACGCTGTCGTATTGCCGGCCCAAGGTCAGCGAACCGAAGCTGTCGTGCGCGAGGCCGACAAACGCTTGCCGGCCGAATTCGCGGCCGTTCTGCTTCAGCGTGCCGTTGTTGATGCCGAAGCCGTTTTCCAACGTGAAGATCGCTTTCAGGCCGCCGCCCAGATCCTCGGTGCCGCGCAGTCCCCAACGGCTGCCGTTGATCGAGCCGCTCGTTTCCTGCCAGGCGCTGTGGCCGTGCTGATTGTTCGTGTAGGTGATGCCTGCGTCGATCAGGCCGTATAGCGTAACGCTGCTTTGTGCGTGTGCTGCCGTAACGAATACACCCGACAACGCGGTGACGATCAGAGTTTTTTTCATGGATCTGTCTCCAAACAGGATGATGTCGATCGAACCTGCTGCCGAACCGGCATGTTTGGGTGACGCTGTGACCGGCCCGGCAGAGCGACGGTGCGCGTATCAGAAAGCCACTTGCAGTGTACGGAGTGCGCGAAGCGGGGGAGGGTCACGCTTTAAGCAATAGTGTATTTTGGAATCCGCAAAGATCGAAAAACATGCGGAAGCCGTTACCCATCAAGGGTTTGCGGCAGTGCGGCGAAGGGAAATGGCGATCAGGACTGCGTAACGGGCGTTGCGTGATCGCGACAGGCGATCAGCAGGCGGCGGCAGCCTTAGCGCGATTATTGACGCATCGGCAATAGAGGTTTGTGTGGAGCATGAATAATGAAAGGTGGTTCTCTCGCTATACTGCGGTCTCTGCTTTCCGAAGCAGACTTTTTCGTTGACGGAAAAGATCTCCAAACCTTTGTCGGCGCGACTTCCCAGTCGCGCTTTTTTTTGCCCCGCTTCTCCGTGTGCTATTGCGCGTACGAGCGCCGCTTGCGCTTGCCTGTCGGCGCGGCTTCCTCGGGTTCGGTGTGCGGCGGCGTGTAGGTCCAGTCTTCCATCACGTAGTGACGGGCATCCAGCGGCGACGCGAGCAGGTTCTGCCAGTGATCACCGTGCCACGTCGTATCGAACTCGGTATCGCACGGCGCTTCGCGAGCGGACTCGGCCAGGGCGCGGGACTTGCGGCGTACGCGCCCGAGCCGGCTCGCGAAGCGCTTGATTTCGTCCAGCCACATGACCCTCTCCTTCCTTTCGGCGTTACACCAGCATCGCAACGTCCCCGGATTTCCGCAACCCGGAAAAAACCCGAGGATTTTACCGAGTCGATTTGTCCCCGGTAGGATTTTCGTGGTCGGGATTATTGGTGATCCGATCCCGGTAATAATGACAGGTTTTTGATGCGAATCAATTAATCAAAGGCGACGGTGTACCGATTCCAGTGGTATTAGCGCTTTTTTGATAAAGAGGTCGCCAAAAATTTTCTTGACGCACCTGGATTGTCCAATTTATAAAGTCAGCACTCCGTCCTCGGGCGGCGTGCTGGTGCGGGTGCTGGCGCAATGTTTCGGGATTTCGGGAAACGGCTATAAAAATAGCTTTTTTGATCTAATCGAGTGGGGAACGAAGACATGGATACCGGTATCGTGAAATGGTTTAACGATGCTAAAGGTTTCGGCTTTATTACGTCGGACAATGGTGGTGAAGATTTGTTTGCGCACTTTTCCGAAATCCGGATGGACGGCTTCAAGACGCTGAAGGAAAACCAGCGTGTTTCGTTCGAAGTGAAAGTCGGGCCGAAAGGCAAGCAGGCAGCGAATATCCAGGCGGTCTGACGCGCCACGCGTTACAGATCACGTCCAGCCCCCGCATGGCGGGGGCTTTTTGTTTTCCGGGGGCGGATCGTTTTCGTCCGTGCTGGCCGCGAACACGCGTGCCGGTGCATACTCACGGAAGCATCGTTTCCGTGTCTTTTCATGTCCGATTCCCGTCTATCCGATCCCGCCAGCGAACAACCGCTCGTCTTCGTCGACCTTGAAACCACCGGCGGCTCGTCCGCCGAGCATCGCATCACCGAAATCGGTGTGGTCGAAATCGGCCCGCTCGGCGTGTCGACGTGGACGACGCTCGTCAATCCGGGCCAGTCGATTCCACCGTTCATCCAGCAACTGACGGGTATTTCGGACGCGATGGTGCGCGACGCGCCGTCGTTCGCGTCGCTTGCGCCTGCGCTGTTCGAGCGGCTCGACGGCAAGCTGTTCGTTGCGCACAACGCGAGTTTCGACCGCGGTTTCCTGCGTGCCGAATTCGAGCGCGCCGGCTTTGCGTTCAATCCCGATGTGCTGTGTACGGTGCGGCTGTCACGCGCGCTGTTCCCGCGCGAATCGCGGCACGGGCTCGACGCATTGATCGAACGGCATGGCCTCGTTCCGGCCGCGCGCCACCGGGCGCTCGCGGATGCCGACCTGCTCTGGCAGTTCTGGCGCCAGCTGCACGACATCGTGCCGCTCGAGCGGCTGCGCGACCAGATCGCTCACACGACGCGCCACTTCCGTCTGGCCGGCGATCTGACCGAAGCCTGGCTCGACACCGCGCCGGCCGGGTGCGGTGCGTACGCGCTGTTCGGGGAGGGTGACGAAGCGTTGTATGTCGGCCGCAGCGTGCGCGTGCGGCAGCGGCTGCGCGCGCTGCTGACGGGCGAACGGCGCTCGTCGAAGGAAATGCGGCTCGCGCGGCAGGTGCGGCGTGTCGAATGGTGCGAGACCGGTAATGAACTGGGCGCGATGCTGGCAGAAGCGCAATGGATCGCCCGGCTGCGCCCGTCGTACAACCGGCGTCCGGCGGCCGATATAGCCCGTGCGGGAGGTGCGCCCTGGCCGTTCGAGGGCGCCGTTGCGTTCGAGGCGAACGGCGAGCGTCGCCTGTTTCATGTGATCGACGGCTGGCGCTACCTCGGTTCGGCCGAATCGCTCGACGCGGCCGCGCGGCTCGTGGCCGACGCGGCGGACGGCACGTTCGAACCCTTCACCCATCGCCTGCTGCAGACGCATCTCGCGCGCGGGCTTCAACTGATTCCGCTTGCCGCGCTGACGCCCGCGGGTTGAGCGCAGCGGCGCAATCCGCGCCAGCGGTGCCTGCCGCGTCAGCCGATCGCGCTTGCGCCGCCGGCTGAACAGATATGCGACAGCGCGGTGTCGAGCGCCCGCGTCTGCGTCGAGTCATAGCGCGTGAGCGTCTTCCAGTTCGCGATGCTGCGCGCAAGCCGCGCCTGGCAATCGGGCGCATCGCGCAGCGGCGCGACCTGCGCGAGGCCCGCGAGCATTTTCTGCGTCAGCCGGTCGAGCGCCGGGCGCGTGCTGGTCGCGAGATCGGGCGGCGTGCCCTCGGGCGGCCGCGTCGCGCGCCAGGTCGCGAACAGCGCGTTCTGGACGTCCTTGCTCGCGGCGATCTGATCCTCGAAGAACGTCCGTGCGAACGCAGGATCGACGCCGGCCTCTACCGCGCGCTTCTCGACCGACGTGAGCAGTGCCGCTTCGCGCGGCTGGTCCTCGATCGCCTTGTGATTCGCCCATTTCCATCGCGCGACCGGTTCGGCGAGTGCGAGGCGCTGCGACGCGAGCGCGACGACGTTGGTGAGTGCGGTGTCGTCGCCGTCTGCGCTGGCGATGCGCGGCGACGAAAAGAGGGCGATGCCGAGCGCGGCGACAGCGATGCTGGCACGAATGGCTTGTTTCATCGGAATGATCGGGAGAGCCGGGCAGGCCGGACGTGGAAAACCAGAAGAATAGACGAAGACAGTCGCGCGGCGTAGCGACGCGACAGGAGAATCAGCAGGCGAACTGATCCGGCACCGTCAGGCTGTTGCGGCCCGGGTGCGAGGCGAATTGCGCGCGATGCGCAGCGATGAACCGCACGATAGCGATGATCGACACGTGGCGGTTACAGAACCGAACAGACGTTCACTTCGGCGAGTACAGCTTGTGCTGCTCGTCGAAGAATGCCCGGACGTGCTCGGGCAATTCGGCGAGGAATTCCACGCCGACGGGTTCCGGATCCGGGCTCATCACTTGCTCGGGCGGTGGCATGCGAGTTGGTCTTTCGTCCATGGTGGTTTCTCCAGCAGGTTCGATAATTATCAACCTCGTGCTTGGATTTATGCCAGAGGCGAATCGTTAGATTTTGTCTCTGTTGTATTAACGGCACATGCGCTCCGATGCGAAGTGCGACGAGGTGTGATGCCGACTATTGCGTCCTGCGCAATCGGCAACAATCGGGCCGCTTGTTATACTTGCGCGCACTTTTTCCTGGACCGCGATGAAACGAACGACGCGCTGGATCGGCCTTGTGTGGCTGGCGCTGGTACTGAATGTACTGTCGCCTGTCATCGGCTACGCGCGTCTTGCGTCGAGCGGTTCCGGCGAGCTCACGCTCGAGTTGTGCAGTGCAGCGGGCGCTCGCCAGGTCGTGCTCGCGCAGTCGGGCGACGACCGCGACGCGTCGTCGTTCGACCATGCCGGCGTGCCGCACTGCGTGTACTGTCCGGGCTTCGCGGCGAACGTCGCGCTCGGCACGAGCCTGCCCGCAATGCCGGGCTTCGTGCGGACGTTCGCCTACCGTGCGGCCGCCCCGGCCATTCCCGATTTCCCCCGCAAGGGGATCCGCCTCGCGCAGCCGCGCGCCCCGCCTGAAAACGCGCCGATCTGATTGATGTCGTCCGCGCGCCCCGGTGGCGCGCGTGCCGCCCGCGGCCGGGTCCGCGTGCCGCGCCGCTCGTGCGCGGCGCGCCTGCTCGTGTCCGGCGGCGTCCGATCACGTTTTCAGGAATTCACTCATGTCGTCTACCTTCGCCGCGCGGTCGTCGCGCGGCCGGCTCGCGCTCGCATGCGCGGCCGCTTTCGCATGGCCGGCCGCCCACGCGGCCTCGCCGGATGATGCACGCAACGATCCGGCCCGCAGCGGTATCGATCGATCCGCCGGTGCCGAGCCGGCCTCCGCTGTCGCAGCCGTGCCGGCTGCCACGGCCGGCGATACGCTGACCGCCGTCAGCGTGACCGCGCAGCGGCAACCCGTCGATCCGGATATGCCGGCCGTCGTCGAGTCGATCACGCGCGAGCAGATCGATACGCACACCAACGTCACCACCGAGGATGCGCTGAAGTACGCGCCGAACCTGATGGTTCGCAAGCGCTATATCGGCGACCGCAACAGCGTGTTTGCGGGCCGCGACTTCAACGAACTGCAGAGCGCGCGCGGGCTCGTCTACGCGGACGGCGTGCTGCTGTCGAACCTGCTCGGCTCGAGCTATGCGTACCCGCCGCGCTGGTCGCTGATTCCACCTGACGACATCGCACGCGTCGACGTGCTTTATGGCCCCTTTTCCGCGTTGTATCCCGGCAATTCGATCGGCTCGACCGTGCTGCTCACGACGCGCCGCCCGGAAAAACTCGAGGCGTCGCTGTCGACGCAGTTCTTTACGCAGCGCTACCACGACGGCTACGGGTTCGCGGACAGCTTCGGCGGCAATCACCAGACCGCGCGGATCGCGAACCGCGTCGGCCGGTTCTGGTTCGCGCTGTCGCTCGACCGGCTGGAAAACAACGGGCAGCCGATGCAGTACGCAAGCCCCAATTCGGCCTACAACCCGAAGCTGGGCGCCGCCGTGCCGGTGACGGGCGCCGCGACCGACATCGGGCCCAACGGCAAGCCGCGGACGATCGTCGGCGCGCAGACGATCGAGCGGACCGAGCAGCTCAACGAGACGGTCCGGATGGGCTACGCGTTCACCGACCACGTCGACGCGACCCTCACGCTCGGGCATTGGGAGAACCATTACCGGCAGCACGGCGAATCCTTCCTGCGCGATGCGGCCGGCAATCCGGTCTACGGTGGCAACGTGTCGATCGGCGGCCAGAACATGACCGTCGCGCCGAATGCGTTCGCGCCGCAGCACGGCGACCAGGAGAACTGGCTGTATGCGCTCGGCCTGAACGGCCGGCTCGATTCCGGCTGGCGGCTGTCGGGCGTCGTGTCCGCGTACGACGTGTCGCGCGACGTGCTGCGCGTGGCGTCGGCCGTGCGGGGCGGCGCGGGCACGCTGTTCCAGGGCGACGGCACGGGCTGGCGCACGCTCGACCTGAAGGCCGAGGCGCCGGAAGTGAAGGGCCACACGTTCACGTTCGGCTATCACTTCGACAACTACTTCCTGCGCAACGTCACGTACAACACGGCGGACTGGCTGGCCGGGCCGACCACGTCGCTCGCGAGCGTCTATCGGGGCGATACGCGCACGCAGGCGCTGTTCGCGCAGGATGCGTGGCGCTTCGCGCCGGGCTGGCTCGCGACGCTCGGGCTGCGCTACGAGCGCTGGGATGCGTACGGCGGCGCGCTCGGCAATGCGACCGGCACGCTCGGCTATGCGGACCGCGGCGCGAACGCGCTGTCGCCGAAAGTCGCGCTGCAATGGGACGCGACGGACGTCTGGCGCTTCCGGCTGTCGTTCGCGACCGGCACACGTTTCCCGACGGTCGGCGAACTGTTCCAGGGCACGATCTCGAACAACGCGATCGTCAACAACAACCCGAACCTGCGGCCTGAAAAGGCGATCGACTGGGACTTCACCGCCGAACGGGACGTGGGTGTCGGCGTCGTGCGCGCCAGCGTGTTCCAGAGCGACCTGCGCGATTCGATCTACAGCCAGACGACCGTGTCGGGCGCGTCGACCGTCACCAACATCTCGAACGTCGACCGCGTGCGCGTGCGCGGCGTCGAACTCGCGTTCAGCGGCGAGAACGTCGGGCTGAAGGGGCTCGCGATCGACGCGAACGTGTCGGCGAGCAACGCGCAGATCCTTGCCGATGCCGCGAATCCCGCTTATGTCGGCTCGCGCTTTCCGCGTATTCCGCGCATGCGTGCGAATCTGCTCGCGTCGTATCGCTTCGACGAACACTGGCTCGCGAGCGTTGGCGTTCGCTACTCGGGCCGCCAGTTCAACACGCTCGACAACAGCGACGTGAATCCGGACGTTTACGGCAGCACGAGCTCGTTCACGGTCGTCGACCTGAAGGCACGCTACCGCTTCGACCGTCACTGGACCGCGTCGGTCGGCATCGACAACCTGACGGACCGCCGCTACTACGTGTTCCATCCGTATCCGGGCCGAACTTTCTATGGAGAACTGAAGTGGTCGCTGTGAAATCGTTCGCGGCCGGCTGAGCGTTGTGGGCTCGCGGCGCTGTCGCCCGCCGGCGCGCACGATGCGTGACGTGTCGAAGGCCGCCGAGCCGCATGCCGCGCACATGAGCATGTCGACGGCGCTCGCGCAGATGAACCTGCGCCGCAGGTCGCGCAATATGCGAACGCGGAACCGATGCCCGAGCGTCTGCGCGCGGTGCTCGATGTGGGATGGCTAGGGGAAATGCCGCGCACCGTGTGGATCGGGCGCGATGGCACACGCGAGGCGCGCAGCGGATTGCTGACGGCCGACGTGCTCGACCGGCTGGGCGCAGCGCGCGAAGCGCTGAACGGGCCGGTGGCGCGCGGCGAACGGGCCGCGCGCCGGCCTGATGCGAAAACGCGCCCGAAGGCGCGTGGAGAGAAGCGTCAGGCCGCTCGCTTGAATAGCCGGATCACGAACAGCAGGATCACCGCGCCGACGACCGCGACGATCACCGAGCCGATGAAGCCGCTGCCGATGCTGATGCCGAGCATCCCGGCGAGCCAGCCGCCGATCACCGCGCCGACGATCCCGACGATGATGTCGACGATCAGCCCGAAGCCGCCGCCCTTGACGAGAAGGCCGGCAAGCCAGCCGGCAATCGCGCCGATGATGAGCCACATAATCAAGCCATGAGTCATGGTGGTCCTCTCCTTGTGTTGAGTCGAAATGACCGGACTTCGGCTGTCGCGCCGCAAGCTGGGTGAAGGCGGCATTGCGACCCGCCGCGCCGCCCACGCAATGTAACGCGATAGGCGGGTCAGAATCGTTAAGTAATGTTATGCACCCTTAAGCGGATTTTCCAGGGAATTTGCCTGCCCATGGCACGGCTCGCGCGCGGACGATGTGTGCCGAAATGAATTTGTAAGAAATGGTCGACGATGAAGTCCGTCAGTCAGGAACCTTCGCCGCCGTGCGCCGATGCTTGCATGCCCGCATCGGGCAGCCCGTCGCTTGCGTCGGCGATCAGCCGTGTGACGGTCGCGGTGTCGCCGATCGCCTCGATCGACAGCAGGGCGAAACGGGCGAGAAAGAGCGATGTGCCGGCTTCGCCGATACGGGTCATCGTGCGGCACAGGTCGGTGTAGAGCGTGTCGCGCTCGGCGTCGGTGATCATGCGGTCTCCTGACGATCGGTTGATGCGCGCGGATGGAGCGCGCGTTCCAGCGCCGCGGCCACGTCGTCGGCGCGAGCGTCGTGCCAGCGGCCGAGTACATGCCCGTCCGGACGCACGAGATAGACGGTGCCGTCGCGCGCGCCGTACATGTCGAACAGCCGGCCGTCGTCGTCATGGCCGCCGCAGGCCGGTGCCCGCGGCGCCGCACGCCGTGCGAGCGTGACGAGTGCGAACGGTATCCGCGCATCCTGCAGGCGTCGTTCGAGATCGGCCAGCGACGGATCGGGCACGCCGTCGCGCGTGAAGCAGAACGCGGTGAAGCGTGGCGCGACGAGATCGATCAGATGGCCGCGCCGAGTGTCGCTGTCGTGCGTCGCGTACAGCGTCAGCGGGCATTCCGCGAGCACCGTGCCGGGCGGCGGGCCGGCCGCGAACGTGTCGCGTTCGGCCGCGTTGAGCGGCGACGCCGCATATGCGATTGCCGATGTCTGGCGCGGGTTGATCAGCGAACGCAGCGCCGGATGCCGGACCGCGAGTGTCAGCACGGCCTTGCGCATCAGCTCGAATGCAAACGACGGCGGTGCCATGAACTCGGTGCTCTTCGTGCCGTAGCGCAGGTTCTCGTGCGCCGCGTACACGCGCTCGTCCGAGTAGCTGTCGAGTAGCGTGTCTGCTGCGACGCCGAGGATCACGTACGCGAGTTTCCACGCGATATTGTCGGCATCGTCGATGCCCGAATTCGCGCCACGAACGCCGAAGATCGGCACGAGATGCGCGGCGTCGCCGCAGAACAGCACGCGGCCGTGCCGGTAGCGTTCGAGCGTCAGCGCGTTCGCCTTGTAGATCGTGATCCAGATCGGCGACCACGCACCGCGCTCGCCCATGATGTCGAGCAGGTTCTGCACGCGCGGGATCACGTTCTCGGGTTTCACGGCCGCTTCGGCGTCCTCGTCGTCGCGCAGTTGGTAGTCGATCCGCCACACGTTGTCGGGCTGCTTGTGGACGAGCACCGTCGAACCCGGGTTCGACGACGGATCGAAGTACGCGAGCCGTTCGGTCGGCCGGTCGCTGTCGAGCGCAATGTCGACGATCACGTAGCGGCCCTCGTAGCTCGTGCCCTTGAGCGACAGTCCGAGCGTGTCGCGCATCGTGCTGCGTCCGCCGTCGCACGCGACGACCCAGTCGGCGTCGAGCGCGTAGCCGCCGAGCGGCGTGTCGACGTCCAGGCGCACGCCGTCCGGCTGCCGCGTCACACCGACGACCTTCGTCTGCCAGCGGATATCGATGAGCTCGGGGCGGCGCAGCGCCGCGTCGAGCAGGAACTGCTCGATGTGGTACTGCGCGAGATTCACCATCGGAGGCAGCTTCTGGTTCTCGTCCTGCGGCATCGTGAAATGCAGCACTTCGTCGCGACGGTAGAAGCTGCGTCCGCCGACCCACGGCAACCCCGTGCGCAGGAAGTCGTCGAGCGCGCCGAGCCGTTCGATGATCTCGAGGCTGCGCCGCGAGATGCAGATTGCGCGGCTGCCGTGGCAGACCGAGTCGTCGGCCTCGATCAGCACGCTGCGGATGCCGTGGTTTGCAAGACCGAGCGCGACGGCGAGACCCACGGGGCCGCCGCCGACGATCGCGACGCGATGCCGGCGCGTATCGATGCCGTCGACGCAGTCCGGCAGACGCGCGGGATGGCGTTCGGCGACGAACGGGTAGGGCTTGAATTCGATGTCCATCGTTGGCTTCCAGGGTGATCCGGTTCGACGCTTGCGCATCGGCGATGCGATGCGGGCAACAGGTCGCTGCAGTATGGAAGCCGGCCGTGCCGTCGTTGTCCCCATTCCGGGTACAGCGACCGGTTGCAGGCGTGACCGCGACGGGCTCAGTGCGAGCCGGGACGGTTCAAGGTCGCAGGCACAGCGCAAACAGTTCGCGCTGGCCCGAAATGCCGAGGCGCCGGTACGCGCGCTTCTGGTAGGTCACGACGCTCGATGCCTTCACGTCGATCGTGTCGCCGATGTCGTGCGCGGTCTGGCCTTCGAGCACGCCGCGCAGCACGTCGAGTTCGCGCTTGGACAACGCCGGGCACGCACTGCGCAGCCGTGCGAGCATCATTTGCGGGATGCCGACCTGCGTCGCGCCGGCGAGCGCGTAGTGATGCTTCGCGGCTTGCGCGATCAGCGGCGCGAGCGTTTCGATCGCCGCGATCTCGCGCGGCTGGAACGCGCCGCTGCGATGCGCGCGGTACAGGTTGATCGACAGCCAGCTCGCATCGTTGGGCTGCATCAGCAGCGCCAGCCGGTCGGACACGTCGGGGCCGCGGTAGCAGGCCGCGCGATACGCTTCGTGACCGATCTCGTCGCCGGCCTGCAGGTGCAGCAGCAGGTCGTGGCGGCGTGCGCCGCGATGTGCGGTCGACACGATCTGCTGGTTGCCGTCGAGTGCGTAGAAATGTCGTGCGTAGGTGTCGGCGAGGTCGCGCAGGTAGCGGCCGCCGCGATGATCGGCGACCGACATCGTGCGCGGGCGGTTGCCGAATTCGTACGCGAAGATCGTGCACTGCGTGATGGACAGCGCGTCGTCGAACAGCTTCAGGACTTCGGCCGCGAATGCGTTCGGTTCGTTGCCGCCGATCGCGGCGACGAGGCGCGTCGCGCGGGACACGTCCAGTTGCCCGGTAAGGTTCGGTCGCTCGAGACGCCAGGTGCGCATGATGCGGGGAGAGGGCGGTGTGGTCCGGCGATTGTAATCGGCGGTGCGCGGCGCGTGACTCGGGAGATGCCCGCAAGCGGACGTGGCGCGGGGAGAGCGGGCGCACGATTTCGGCGCCGGAAAAGAGAAAAGGTCTGACAAGCGATGCTTGTCAGACCTTTATGTCTTGGTGCCGGAGATAGGAGTCGAACCTACGACCTTCGCATTACGAATGCGCTGCTCTACCAACTGAGCTACACCGGCAGCAGAGAAATGAAATTATATGGTCAAATCCGAGATCTTGGCAATAGGTTTTGCGATTTTTTTTCAGCTTGCTACCGCTGCTGCTTCGCGAAACCATCGATCCGGCGGACTTCCCGCTTTCACTTCACTGCGATGCAGCCGGTCAGGGCCACATCGCGAGGCGCGATTGTACTTGCGTCGCGCACCTCCGTCCAGTGCTGCAGTGCAAATTATTCGGCTTCGTCGTGATAGCCGGTGACACGCTCGACTTCGTTCTTCGAACCGAGGAACACGGGCACGCGCTGGTGCAGGCCCGTCGGCTGCACTTCCATGATGCGCTGCGTGCCGGTCGTCGCGGCGCCGCCCGCCTGTTCGACGATGAACGACATCGGGTTCGCTTCGTACATCAGGCGCAGCTTGCCCGGACGATCGGGCGTGCGCTTGTCGGCCGGGTACATGAAGATGCCGCCGCGGTTCAGGATCCGGTGCACGTCGGCGACCATCGATGCGATCCAGCGCATGTTGAAGTTGTCGCCGCGCGGGCCGTCCTTGCCGGCGTTCAGCTCGTCGACATAGCGCTTGACCGGGTCGTACCAGTGGCGCGCGTTCGATGCGTTGATCGCGTATTCGCGCGTGTCGGCCGGGATCTGCATGTTGCTCTGCGTGAGCACCCACGAGCCGACTTCGCGGTCGAGCGTGAAGCAGTTCACGCCGTTGCCGGTCGTCAGCACGAATACCGTTTGCGGGCCGTAGACCGCATAGCCGGCGGCGACCTGCTCGGTGCCGGGCTGCAGGAACGATTCTTCGGTGGCCTGTTTGCCGTCCGGGCAGCGCAGCACCGAGAAGATCGTGCCGATCGACACGTTCACGTCGATGTTCGACGAGCCGTCGAGCGGGTCGAACACGAGCAGGTATTCGCCGCGCGGGTAGTTCGCGGGGATCGGGAAGAACGTTTCCATTTCTTCCGACGCCATCGCGGCGAGGTTGCCGCCCCATTCGTTCGCGTCGAGCAGGATCTCGTTCGACAGGATGTCGAGCTTCTTCTGCACTTCGCCCTGGACGTTCTCGCTGCCGGCGGTACCGAGCGCTTCGCCGAGCGCGCCCTTCGACACGTTGTAGCTGATCGCCTTGCACGCGCGGGCGACGACTTCGATCAGCAGGCGCAGGTCGGCGGGGAGGTTGTTGGTCTCACGTTGCTGTTCGATCAGGAACTTCGACAGCGTGGTGCGGCGGGCAATGGACATAACAGACTCCGAAAGGCCAAAGAATCCTTGAATTGCCGCAATTTTACCCGTCGCGCCTCGCGTGCCGCCGGCTTTTTTCGTCCGGTTACAAGGCCGGGCGGTCGGATCGGCCCGGTTTCCGGGGGCGGCGACGGGCGGGGTGCGCGTCGCAGCGGCGGCAAATTGCGCGATCGGACCCCGCGATTCCGCCCGGTTCCAATCGCACTCGCGCAAAATAAAAAAGCCGGCGTCGCGTCAGGCGGCACCGGCTTTATCGCGCGGGCGCGATGCGCTCGCTTGCGTCAGGCGAGCGCTTTCTCGACGATCTCGCGCACGTCGCGCGATTTCGCGCCGGCGGCAACCTGCTCGAGCGCCGCGCGCATCCGGTCGCGCAGTGCAGGCGTGAAGCGGCGCCACAGTTCGAGCGAACGCGCGAGGCGCGCCGCGACCTGCGGGTTGATCGCGTCGAGCGCGAGCACCTGTTCGGCCCAGAACGCGTAACCCGAGCCGTCCGCCGCATGGAACTGCGCGGGGTTGGCCGCGCAGAAGCTGAAGATCAGCGAGCGCGCGCGGTTCGGGTTCTTCAGGTTGAACGCGGGGTGCGCGAGCAGCTTGCGAACCTTCGCGAGCGTCGGCTGCGCGGGCGTGCCGCGCTGCGCCGCCTGCATCGCGAACCACTTGTCGATCACGAGCGCTTCCTTCTCGAAGCGACGGTAGAAGTCGTCGAGCGCATGCTCGGCCGGTTCGTCCGCACCCGCGGCCGCGGCGGACAGCAGCGCGCCGAGCGCGGCCGCGCGATCGGTCATGTTGTTCGCCGCGTCGTACTGCGCGGTCGCGAGGCGCACGGCGTCGGCCGGGTCGTCGAGTTCGGCCAGATACGCGAGTGCGAGGTTCTTCAGCGCGCGGCGGCCGGAGGCCTCCGGCGTCGGCTCGTATGCGCCGGGCGTCTGGTGCTGCTCGTACGCTGCGAGCCAGTCGGCGCGCAGCGCGGTCGCGAGCCGGCGGCGCACGAACAGGCGCGCGCGATGCACGGCGGCCGGGTCGGCCTCGGCCATCTGGTCGGCGAGATAGGTTTCCGACGGCAGCGTCAGCGCGAGTTCGCGGAACGCCGGCGACAGTGTCGCATCGGTCAGCACGCGGCGGAACGCGGCGACGAAGTTTTCGCCGAGCGTGAGCGGCTCGTTCGCGGCGGCACGCGCGGCGAGCGTCAGCAGCGCGCGCGTCGCGAGGCGCTGGCCGGCTTCCCAGCGGTTGAACGGATCGCTGTCGTGCGCGAGCAGGAAGGCAAGGTCGTCGTCGCTGTAGTCGTACTCGACGATCACCGGCGACGAGAAGTTGCGCAGTAGCGACGGCAGCGGTGCTTCGGGCACGTCGACGAACGTGAAGGTCTGCTCGGCGTCGGTGAAGTCGAGCACGCGCGTCGTGCCCGATGCGGCGGCTTCGCCGTCGAGGCGCAGCGGCAGGTCGCGGCCGTCGCGGCCGATCAGGCCGATCGCGAACGGAATCAGGAGCGGCCCCTGCTGCGTTTCGCGCGCGGCCGGCGACGCGTCGCCGTAGCCCTGCGCGAGCGTCACCGTATAGCGGCGCGCGGCTGCGTCGTACGCGGTGCGCACCGACACGCGCGGCGTGCCGGCCTGGCTGTACCAGCGCTCGAACTGCGCGAGGTCGCGCCCGTTCGCGTCGGCCATCGCGTGACGGAAGTCGTCGCAGGTCACCGCATGGCCGTCATGGCGCTTGAAGTACAGGTCCATCCCCTTGCGGAAGCCGTCGCGGCCGAACAGCGTCTGGTACATCCGCACGACTTCCGAGCCTTTTTCGTAGACGGTCATCGTGTAGAAGTTGTTGATCTCGACGTAGCTCTCCGGGCGCACCGGGTGCGCCATCGGGCCTGCATCCTCGGCGAACTGCAACTGGCGCAGCACGCGCACGTCCTCGATGCGCTTGACCGCGCGGGCCGCCGATTCGACTTCGTCGCCCGCGGCCATGTCGGCCGAGAATTCCTGGTCGCGGAACACCGTCAGGCCTTCCTTCAGGCTCAGCTGGAACCAGTCGCGGCAGGTCACGCGGTTGCCCGTCCAGTTGTGGAAGTACTCGTGGCCGACCACCGATTCGATGTTCGCGAAGTCGGTGTCGGTCGCGGTCTCGGGGTTCGCCAGCACGTACTTCGTGTTGAAGATGTTGAGCCCCTTGTTTTCCATCGCGCCCATGTTGAAGTCGCCGACCGCGACGATCATGAAGCGGTCGAGATCGAGCTCGAGGCCGAAGCGCTTTTCGTCCCAGCGGATCGAGTGGATCAGCGAATCCATCGCGTGACGCGTCTTGTCGAGGTCGGCCGGCTCGACCCACACCTGCAGCAGTTTTTCCTTGCCCGAGCCGGTCGTGATCTTTTCCTCGATCGCGACGAGCGTGCCCGCGACGAGCGCGAACAGGTAGCTCGGCTTGCGGAACGGGTCTTCCCATTTCGCGAAGTGGCGGCCGTCGGGCAGGTCGCCCGAATCGACGAGGTTGCCGTTCGACAGCAGCACCGGGTACGCGGCCTTGTCGGCGCGCAGCGTGACCGTGTACGACGCCATCACGTCGGGGCGGTCGAGGAAGTAGGTGATGCGGCGGAAGCCTTCGGCTTCGCACTGCGTGAAGAAGTTGCCGCTCGACACGTACAGGCCCGACAGCGTCGTATTCTGGTCGGGCGCGCATGCGCTTTCGAGCGTCAGCTCGAAAGCCTCGGGTACGTTCTCGACGGTCAGCCCGTGTTCGTGCGCGCGCACGGCGCCGTGCGGCGCGCCATCCAGCCGTGCGCCGAGGAATTCGAGCGCTTCGCCCAGCAGCTCCAGGTGCGGCGCGGACGCGGCGTCCGGATTGCGGCGCACGCGCATCGTATTCCTGACGATCGTGCGGGCCGGCGCGAGATCGAATTCGAGCGCGACGGAATCGATGAGGAAGGCCGGCGGCGTGTAGTCGGCGCGGCGGATCACGGTGGAGGAGGCGTTGTCGGACATGGTCGTCGAGATCGGTGGAGTGGGGGACGGGCCCGCGGCACGGGCCAGGCGAACCGGGCCATTGTACAAAGCCTTGCGGCTGCGTGCCGCGCGAACTTTTTACCGCTTTCGGCAGTCCGCGTATTATCGGCATCCCGTGCGATTCGCGCGGTGCGACGAACGGGTGACGGATCGACGAGGATCAACATGAAACGCGAATGGATTTTTCGCGGTGCGGGCTGGGCGGCGGCGCTGTGCGTGGCGCTGCTGACCGGCTGCACCAGCTACGTGACGACCCAGGTCACGGCCTTCTCCGACTGGAGCGGCAGCGACGCGACACGCACCTATGCGTTCACGCGCAGCGACGCGCAGAAGAACAGCATCGAGCAGTCGACCTACGAGCCGATCGTCGCGAGCGAACTGTCGGCGTATGCGTTCCGGCAGGTGCCGCTGGCGCAGGCGCGGTATCTCGTCGGGCTGACCTATGCGGTCGGCAGCGATCTCGTGACGGTGCCGCAACCCGTCTACTACGATCCCTGGTTCGTCGGGCCGGGGCCGTACTGGCGGCACGGGCCGTGGGGCCCGTGGGGGCCCTGGGGGCCGATGCCGGCCGGCTACGTCGCGCAGACATACCAGGTGTTCGACTACACGCTCGGCATCCGCATCACCGAGCGCGCGACGGGCAAGGAGGTCTACAACGTGTCCGCGCGCACGACCGGCGACAACGGCACGCTGCTGTACGCGATGCCGTTCCTTGCGCGCAGCGCACTCGCCGATTTCCCGCTGTCGAACGGCGCGGTCCGCTCGGTCCGGCTGCCGGTCGACAAGCACGGCGGGCCGGCGGCGCCGGCCGCCAACGAGCGCGCGGTGCCGGCTGCGCCGGCTTCGGGCGCGGCGCTCGCGAAGTAACGCGGCGCCAGCAACGGCGCGGCCGCGCCGGCCACCTTCGTCCGTCAGGCCCCGATGCCCAGCAGCGCCAGCGCGCCGAGCACGACGAACAGCACGGCCGCGATGCCGTGCACGAGCTTCGTCGGCAAACGGTGCGCGAAGCGGTCGCCGAGCAGGATCGCCGGCACGTTCGCGAGCATCATCCCGAACGTCGTGCCGGCCACGACGCCGATGTAGTCCTGGAAGCGCGCGGCAAGCGCGACGGTCGCGATCTGCGTCTTGTCGCCCATTTCCGCGAGGAAGAACGCGACGAGGGTCGCGCCGAACACGCCGAGCCGCGAACGGTTGGCATTGGCTTCGTCGGCATCGAGCTTGTCCGGCACGAGGATCCACAATCCCATCGCGATGAACGAGAACGCGAGCGCCCAGCGCATGATCGACGGCGTGACGAGCGCGCCGAGCCATTCGCCGAGCGCGCCTGCGAAACCGTGGTTCACGAGCGTCGCGACGAGCACGCCGAGAATGATCGGCACCGGTTTGCGATAGCGCGCGGCCAGAACGAGGGAAAGCAGTTGGGTCTTGTCGCCGATTTCAGCGAGGGCGACGGCGCCGGTGGAAATCAGGAAGGCTTGGGACACGTATGGGGTTCCGCGGGCCGATGTTGTGCGTGCGAGCGACGATCCACGGCGCGCCGGGCCCTGATGCGGCGCACTGTGAACCATCGGTCTCGCCAGGCCTAGGTGGCTGCGTCCGCCATGGCCGAACGGCCAAGTCTGTTGACGGACGCCTCCGTCACGATGCGCGCCGGGGGCGCGAGGCATCGAGCGGAGCGGCTACTCCCCAATGAGCGGCGAATTCTAGCACGGTGTGTCGCGCGTGGGAATGCGGCCGGGCAGGGCTGCGAGGCGCGCCGGGACACGATCGGCGCGTGGCGCCTTCGGCTACCCGGCATGCGCGGTGGCGGATGCGTCGCCGCGCATGCGGGGACGGACACCCGGCGGGCAGTTACGCCGCGGCCGCGCGGCGGGCCGCGCCGCGTTCGTGGACGAGCGTGCCGGCCGCATAGGTGCGGTACACCGCGCGGTCGTCGCCGAGCAGCGCGAACGCGAACAGCAGTTCCTCGAGCGAATCCGCGCGCTTCGTGCGGCGTGCGAGCAGCGGCGTGGCCTGCGGATCGAGCACGACGAAGTCGGCCTCGGTGCGCGGCGCGAGCGTGCCGACCGTGTCGGCGAGGTCGAGTGCCTGCGCGGCGCCGGCCGTCGCGAGCCAGAACATCCGCGTCGCGGACAGGTGGTGGCCCGACAGCCGCGCGACCTTGTGCGCTTCGTTCATCGTCTGCAGCATCGAGAACGACGTGCCGCCGCCGACGTCGGTGGCGAGCGTGACGGGCACGTCGTATTCGCCGGCCTTGTCGAAATCGAACAGCCCGCTGCCGAGGAAGAAGTTCGACGTCGGGCAGTGCGCGACGACGGTGCGCGTCTCGGCCATCCGGCGGCGGTCCTCGTCGTCGAGGTGGATGCAGTGGCCGTACACCGCGCGCGGACGCAGCAGCCCGTAGCGGTCGTAGATGTCGAGATAGCTGCGATGGCCGGGGAACAGCTCGGCCACCCATTTCACCTCGTCGACGTTTTCCGCGACGTGGCTCTGCACGAACACGTCCGGATGGCGGCGAGCGAGCTCGCCGCACGCTTCGAGCTGCGCCTCGGTCGACGTCGGCGCGAAGCGCGGCGTGAGCGCATACATCTGGCGGCCCTTGCCGTGCCAGCGGCCGATCAGCTCGGCGCTGTCGTCATAACCCGATTGCGCGGTGTCGCGCAGGAATTCGGGGCAGTTGCGGTCCATCAGCACCTTGCCCGCGATCATCCGCAGGTCGCGGGCGTCGCTCGCCGCGAACAGCGCGTCGGCCGACTGCTTGTGCACCGTGCAGTAGACGAGCGCGCTCGTCGTGCCGCAGGCAAGCAGTTCGTCGACGAAGAATTCGGCGACTTCGCGCGCATGCTCGGGATCGCCGAACCGGCGCTCGGTCGGGAACGTGTACTTGTCGAGCCAGGGCAGCAGGCCCGGCGCCGGCGACGCGATCATGTCCGTCTGCGGATAGTGGATGTGCGTGTCGATGAAGCCGGGCACGATCAGCTTGTCGCGCAGGTCATGGACGATCGCGTCGCGCGCGAGCGTCGCGGCGAGCTGTGCATACGGGCCGGCCGCGACGACCTTGCCGTCGGCGACGATCAGGAGGCCGTCGGTCTCGTAGTTCGCGGCCTGGCTCGATTGCGCCGGGTCGCCGTTGAAGGTCAGCAGTTGGGAACGAAAAGCGGTTTGCGTCATGACGAATGGTCCTGCATCAAGGTAAGGCGAACAGAAGAAAGCGATCGACGCCGCGCGGGCGACGGCATGGATGGCGCCGCCCGCGCGGTTGCGGGACGGCACTTCGCGAATCGCCGCGACACACTGCGCGACGCGCGGCCGGATGCGATCGCGCAGGCGCTCGTGGCGGCCGCGGCCGCCGTCGCGTGGCTGCCGGCGAACCGCGCAGCGCTGGCGATCGCGCCCGCTGCGGCGGCGCACGGGACGGCAAGCCGCGACCGCACGCGCCGGCGGGCGGCGACGGACAGCGCCGCCGCCACGCGGGCAACGAACGCGCTGCACCCGTTTGCGCCGGGCGCATGCGTGCGATCGGCGCGGCGCAAGGCCGGGCCATGAGTCGCGAAGCGGATGCCGTTGCCGTGTTTCATCTGTCTAGCGCACCTCGATGCCGGCCGTCACGCGGCCTGCCAGTACGCGTCGAGGCGCGCGATCAGTGCGTCGCGCTGCGCAGGGTCGACGAACGACGCCTCGAAGCCATTGCGGATCACCGCCTGGACTTCGGCATCGGTGAGCTGCAGCCCCGCGACCGTCGCGAAGTAGTTTTCATTGACGTAGCCGCCGAAATAGGCCGGATCGTCCGAATTGATCGTCACCGCGACACCGCGGTCGAGCAGCGCCTTCAGCGTGTGTTTCGCCATGTCGTCGAACACGCACAGTTTCAGGTTCGACAGCGGGCAGACGGTGAGCGCCGTGCGCGTGCGCGCGAGGCGTTCGACGAGCGCCGCGTCCTCGATGCTGCGCACGCCGTGGTCGATCCGGTCGACCTTCAGCACGTCGAGCGCTTCGTAGATATAGGCCGGCGGGCCTTCCTCGCCCGCGTGCGCGACGAGCTTCAGCCCGAGCGCGCGCGCCTTTTCGAACACGCGCGCGAACTTCGTCGGCGGATGGCCGAGCTCGGACGAGTCGAGGCCCACGCCGATCAGGCGATGGCGATAGCGCTCGAACAGCGGCAATGCGGATTCGAACGTCGCGAGCGCGTCCTCTTCGGGCAGGTGGCGCAGGAAGCACAGAATCAGCTTGCTCGACAGCCCGCGCTGCTCGGCATCGGCGAGTGCGCGCTCGATGCCCGCGACGACCGTCTCGATCGGCACGCCGCGTTCGGTGTGCGTCTGCGGGTCGAAGAACAGTTCGGTGTGGACGACATTGTCGGCGAGCGCGCGTTCGCAGTACGCGGCCGTCATGTCGTAGAAATCCTGCTCGGTCAGCAGCACGCTTGCGCCTGCGTAATAGATGTCGAGGAACGACTGCAGGTCGGTGAACGCGTACGCGGCGCGCAGCGCGTCGATCGAGTCGTACGCGAGCTTCACGCCGTTGCGCTGCGCGAGCGCGAAAATCAGTTCGGGCTCGAGCGAGCCTTCGATATGGATGTGCAGCTCCGCTTTCGGCGCACGGGCAATCTTGTCCTTGAATGTCGGGGTCATGGCGTCGTTCTTGGTCGGTCAGTAGGTAGGGGAAGCCTGCGCGTTCGCGTTCGCCTCGACGGCCTGCAGCAATTGCGCGGCCACCGAGATCGCGATCACTTCGGGGGCCTTGTCGATGATGCCTTCGACACCGATCGGGCAGCGCATCCGCGCGACCTGGGACGGGTCGATGCCGATGGCCGCGAGGCGATGATCGAACTGCACGCGTTTCGCGTGCGAGCCGGTCATTCCGAAGTACGCATAGTCACCGCGTCGCAGGATGCGCTCGGCCAGCACGAAATCGAGTGCGTGGTCGTGCGTCATCACGACGAAGTAGGACTGCGGCGGCGCCGTGTCGACGGCGTCCGCCGGTGCGGCGGCCGCCTCGATCGCGAGATTGCCGATGCCGGCGAGCACGTCGGCCGGCGGAAACACCGCATCGGGCCCGTCGATCCAGCGCACCTGGCACGGCAGCGTCGCCAGCACCTTCACGAGCGCGGTGCCGATGTGCCCGGCGCCGAACAGCATGACGGGGAACGCATACGGCGCGATCGTTTCGGTCATCAGCGACACGCCGCCGGTTTCCCACAGCAGGCAGTCGGCCCGCGCGGCTTCCGATTCGGGCTCGCTCAACAGCGGCGCGCCCGGCGAGGGGCCGAATGATACGCTACGCACGGTCGCGGCCCCGGCCGCGACGCGCTTCGCGAGCGACATGATCCAGCCGAGATCGCCGACGTCGAGCCGCTCGAACGCGAGCACGACCACACCGCCGCAGCACTGGCCGAGGCTCGGGCCGAGCGCGAGCCGTTCGAGCCTGCGCGCGTGGGGCACGTGCGCGCCGTCCTTCAGCAGATGCCGCGCGATCTCGATCGCCTTCCATTCCAGATGACCGCCGCCGATCGTATGGCGGGCCATGTCGCGCGTGACGAGCATCTTGGTGCCGGCTTCGCGCGGCGCGGAGCCGTCGGTGTGCGCGACTGTCACGAGCACGGCCGCTTCGCCGTGCGCGAGCAGTTGCTGCAGATCGCCGAGCCAGGCTTCCATCAGCACGCTCCGTTCGGGACGACGCGGCACGACACGCGGCGCGGGCTGGCGGGCGCGGCGGCAGCGAGGACGGACGGGAGCGGGGTAGGCCGGCCGCACGGCCGATGCAGTGCGGCGGCAGCGCGCGGAACGCGCGTGCGAACGGCGGCGCCGCCGGATACGCGGACGCCATGAGGGAGACGGATGCGGATGGTTTGCGTTGTCATGATGAATCCATTCGACATTGCGGATCGGGCGCGCGTTACGCAGTGGGCGGTGAGACCGCCTGGCCTCGCGCACGTAGATCGCCATCCAGCCACGAAGATAGCACCGCAAGGCAACGGGAACATCGCCGGGCAGTGATCCGGGCTATCAGGAGGCGATCATGTCGATCATAGGCCCGCCGCGCGGCATCGGGGCGCCGATGCGTGCACGTCGGACCGAAACGCAGGCGCGGCGGGGCGCGGGCGCCGCAGTCGCGCGACGCGCGTTCGCCCGGAACGCCGGGCCGCGGCAGGGTAGGGGTTTACGTGTGGCCGGCCAGGTGCGGCTTGCGAAAGCGTCCGGCAGGGCCGGGCGACGACGGACCGGCGGCGCGTGGCCCGACTGATCGGGCCGCGCGCGCAGGGCGCCGCCATTGCGGCTGGCCGGGTCAGGCCGCGAGCTTGCGGCGATGGCGCCAGAGGCTTGCGACGACCGCAATCAGGATCACGGCGAAGCCGATCAGCGCCCAGCCGGGCAGCAGGATGCCGAGGATCGGCGGGTAGACGGTTTCGCACAGCCCGGCGACCTTGAACATGCCGGGGAACCACTGCGCGGGCGGCAGGCTGTCGACGATCGGCTGCAGCGTGTCGAAGCCGCAGCTGAAGCCCGGATTCATCTGGATCGACAGGTGCCGTGCGGCCGTGCCGACGCCGCCGGCCGCGGCGATCGCGATCAGCAGCTCGAGCACCCAGATGCCGCGCCAGTTGCGGATCCCGGCGGCCAGGAACGCGAAGATCCCGATCGCGGCGAAGAAGTAGCGCTGGATGATACACAGCGGGCACGGATCCTCGTTCTTCACGTACTGCAGGTACAGCGCACCGGCCAGCAGGGCGATGCACACCCATCCGAGCAGCATCAGCAGGCGGCGTTCGCGGCGTAGCGCAAGCGTGTAGTCGTTCATGTCGGCGGGGTTCCTCGTGGGTCGGTCCGGAAAACAATCGCGCGATTTTAGCGCGAACGGTCTGGCACGAAACTGACAGCGCGCGTGCGGCACCCTGCCGCACCGCGCGCATCGCCCGCCGTCGATCGGCTGGCGCGGTCAGCGGATCGTGTTCAGCACGGCCTCGACCGCCTGGCCGATCGCGAGCAGCGCGTCGTCGCGATGCGGCGCCGCCGCGAGCATCAGGCCGACCGGCGCCGCGTCGCGCGGATGGCACGGCAGCGACAACGCGCACGCGTCGAGGAAGTTGAACGCGCTCGGGTTGCGCAGGATCAGCGCATTGGTGCGCGTGAACGCGGCGTCGTCCGCTTCGAGTTCCGCGATGCGCGGCGGCACCACCGGCACCGTCGGCGCGACGAGCGCATCGAAGCGCGACCAGACCGTGTGCGCGGCTTCGTCGAGCATCGCGGCGCGCGCGGCGAGCAGGTCGAGATAGTCGGCCGCGCTCGCGGGTTCGCCCTTCAGGATCCGCGTCAGCACGCGCGGGTCGTATCGGTCGCGGTGCTGCGCGAGCAGCGGGCGATGCCATGCGTACGCCTCGATCGGCGAGAAGCCGAAGCGGTTGATGTCCGGCAGCCGGTCGAGCGCGGAGAAGCGCACTTCCGTGACGATCGCGCCGGCGGCTTCGAGATGCTTGAGCGCGGCGTCGAGCGCGGCCGCGACGTCGGCATCGACGCCATCCGTCACGTAGTTCGTCAGCACGCCGAGCCGCACGCCTTCGAGCGGCCGCGCGGCCGGCACGTGCGGCTCGAGGCCCGCGAGCATCCGGTCGACGAGCGCGCAGCAGGCGACCGTCAGGCCGATCGGGCCGAACGAGTCGAGCGTCGTCGACAGCGGCACGCCGCCTTGCGTCGGGATCCGGCTCGCGGTCGGCTTGAAGCCTGTCAGCCCGCACAGGGCGGCAGGAATGCGGATCGAGCCGCCCGTGTCGGTGCCGAGCGCGACGGCGGCCATCCCGTCGGCGACGGACGCGGCCGCGCCCGACGACGAGCCGCCGGAAATCCGGGCATCGCCCGGCACGTCGCGATGGTACGGCGAGCGCGGGTTGCCGAAGTGCGGATTCAGCCCGAGCCCGGAGAACGCGAACTCGCTCATGTTCGTGCGGCCGACCAGCACGGCGCCCGCACGCTTGAGCCGCGCGACGGCGACCGCATCGGTGCGCGCGGCCGGCGCGCCGTCGAGCACGCGCGAACCGGCGCGCGTCACTTGGCCCGCGACGTCGAACAGGTCCTTCACCGACACGGGAATGCCCGCGAGCGGCGACAGCACGGTGCCCGCGGCGCGCAGCCGGTCGTGCGCGTCGGCGGCCGCGCGCGCGTTGTCGGCAGCGACTTCGGTGAAGACGACGGCACCCTGGCCCGACGGATCGGCGATCCGGTCGAGCGCGGTGTCGACGAGCGCGCGGCTCGTGGTCCGCCCGGCGGCGAGGTCGGCGGCGAGCTGGGCGAGCGGGGGGAAGGGCGTGAACGTGGTCATGGGCGGCTCAGGGGCGAAGATGTTGAAGAAGCGTGGAGCGGAACGAATCGATATGGCCTTCGACGGCCGCGCGCGCGCCGGCGGCGTCGCGCGCGGCAAGCCGTTCGAACAGTTCGCGATGCTCGTGCTGGACGTCGGCGAGATGGTGAGGTTCGGACAGCGTGACGAACCAGAAGCGCAGCGAGCGCTCGTGCAGCGCGCGCAGGATCTCGGCGAGGACCGCGTTGCGCGCGGCCGCGGCGATCGCCTGATGAAACGCACGGTCGAGTTCCATCATGCCCTCGACGTCGTGCGTGTCGACGCAGGCCTGCCCGTCGTCGAGCAGCGCGGCCATGCGCGCGAGATCGTCGGGCGTCGCATGGCGCGCGGCGAGTTCGGCGCAGTGCGCTTCGTTGATGCGCCGTACGTCGATCACCGCGACGATGTCGTCGAGCGACAGCGGCTGCACCATCAACCCCTTGCGCGGCATCACGGACAGCAATCCTTCGAGCACGAGCCGGTGCACGGCCTGGTGTACCGGCGTGCGGCCGATCCCCGTGCGCGCGACGAGGTCGGCTTCGTTGAGCGCGGCGCCCGGCTTCAGGCGCATCGTGATGATGTCGCGCTGGATCAGCGCGTAGGCGCGGTCGGCGAGACTGATCGCCGACGCGGCGGGCCGGTCGCGGGTGACCTCGGTCAGGGCATTCATGGGGGTTGCGGCGCGGCGGCCGGACGGGGCGCGATCATGGCGCGGGCGATCGGGAAGCGTGGACGATGCGTGGATATTATTGTGATATATCACTGATGTCCAGTGCACGCGGCCACGGGGTGGTGGCGCCGGCACGCGAACGGGGCGCTCCCCGGTGCGGCCTGCCACCGACTTGCAACAATATCGACAGGATGTTGCAGGTTTACCGCGCGATCGTGCGCTGAAGCATAATGAATCCTCGTTTATCCATACGCGTGAGCGACGTACCAGACCATCGTCATGAGCGAAAACACGCTTTCCCCGGCCGGTCTGCCCGGCACCTCTTCCGCTTCTTCCGATTCTCCCCGTCCCGATCCGGCGAAAACGCCCGGTGCGCCGGTAGCGCAGGCCGCCGCGCAAAACGTTGACGTGGACGGCGCGTCGCCGGTCACGGCCGCATCCGAGCCCGGTGCGCCGGGCGCGACGGGTGCCGCCGGCGATGGTGCCGCTGCGCCGCCGAAGCCCGGCTCGCCGCCGCCCGGGTTCGGCGCGCCGCCGGATTTCGATACGCCGCGGCCGCCGCCCGCGAGCGCGCAGAATGCGCCGCCGGCCTACCTGAAGCAGAGCGACACGCCGTGGTCGGTGTTCGGCCGGATCATCGCGGCGCGCGCGCGTCGGCTGTTCGACCGCGCGGGCCAGCGCATCACGCAGCGCACGCTGCGCATCGGCGTGTCGGCGCGGATCTTCCATCCGGAACCGGGCGCGAAGGGGCTGCGGGGCAAGACGCTGCAGTATCTGGAGGAATCGATCGCACACTGGGTGATGTCGCGCGACGTGCTCGTGTTCATGATTCCGACCGTCGGCCACCAGGGCATGATTCACCCGAGCAACATCCGCCTGCGCGACTACGCGAAGCATCTCGACGGCCTGCTGCTGCAAGGCGGCGCCGACGTGTCGCCGCAAACCTACGCGGCGTCGGACGCCCGCCCCGAATGGCCGGGCGACCGCGTGCGCGACATGTATGAGCTCGAGCTGCTGCACGAGTTCGTCGAGTCCGGCAAACCCGTTCTCGGCGTCTGTCGCGGCTGCCAGTTGATCAACGTCGCGTTCGGCGGCTCGCTGTACCAGGACATCGCCACCGATGTACCGACCGCGAATGCGCACGTGAGCGAGCATTACGACCAGCATCGCCATGCCATCCGCTTCCCCGACTCGTCGACGCTCGCGAGCATGTTTCCCGGGCGCAGCGAAGCGATCGTCAACTCGATCCACCACCAGGCGATCCGCGATCTCGGCCGAGATCTGAACATCGAGGCCGTGTCGGCCGGCGACGGGATCATCGAGGGCATTCGCCATCGGCGTTCGCCGTTCGTCGTCGGCGTGCAATGGCACCCCGAGTTTCATCGCGCGGGCGGTTCGGAGCTGCTCGACTGCACGCCGCTGCTCGATGCGTTCCTGCGCGCGGCGCGCGAAACCCGCCTGTAGCACGCCACGTTCTTCGTATCGCACGAAGGCCGGCCGCATCCCGATAAATTCGAGATGCGGCCGTTTCGTTTTGAACGATAATCGCGAGTCCCGATTCGTTCGCCGGAGTCTGACGTTGGCTTTCCGAAATTTTTCCCCTGCACGATGCGCAACGTGGATCGTTGCACTGGCCGCCTGCGCTCAAGCGGGTGCGGCCTGGTCCGCCGACGCGACCGCGCCGGTCGCCGGTACGCGCCCGGCGGTCACGAGCCTGAGCGGCGATGCGGCGCCGGCGGCATCCGCGTCGGACGCAAGCGCGCAAGGCAACGTCGCCGAGTTGACGCAGATGCTGCACGACGGCCGGATCGTCGAGATGCGCACGACGTACAACGGCAGCTACGGCGCGAGCCTGATGTTCGATCCGCGCGAGATGACGTACTACGTCGCGCTGTTCCAGGACAAGCATTTGTGGCGCGTGATCCGGTCGCAGGAGAAGGGTCGCGCGGAGATGGTGTATGCGAACTTCGTCCAGCAGACCGTGCAGCTCGCGGATATCGAGATCCGCCGTACCGAGCTGCAGGCGCAGAAGGTGTTTCTCGAACGCGTAATCGCGCTGCAGGCGAATCGTGCGCAGCAGTCGCAGGCCGATCTGAGCGTGGCGCGCAGCCAGCAGGCCGAAGTCGCGCAGCGGCAGAAGTCGGCACAGGAGCAGGCGCAGGCGCTGCAGGTCGAGAAGCGGGCCGCGCAGATGCAGTTGCGCGATCTGCAGGAGCAGGTGCGGCAACTCGAGAAGCAGACCGAGACGGGGCTGCCCTCGCACAAATAACGATTCGTCAGACGGACGGCGAGATAGACGAGCGAAACCCGGCGAAGCGATCTTCGCCGGGTTTTTTGTTGGGCGGCCGTCAGCGCGCGAACGCGTCCGGTGCGTCGGTCACGCGGCGGTGGGACAGTTGCGACGTCCAGTCGAAGCCGGCGGCCGGCGCAGGCGCCGGACGGGCAGGCTGCGCGCCGCGCAGCGCGTTTGCCATTGCGATCAGCGGGAGCGGATCGTCGAGCGTGTCGCGCGCATCGCGTGTGTCCGGTGCGTGCGGTGCGTGCGGCGGTGAGGCGAGCAGATCGCGTGTGCGGGCGTTGGCTGTATCGCTCAGGGCTGGCGGACGTGCAGCCAACCGCGGCATGGTCGGTGACCGGGTCGGTGCTACCGTCGTGCGCGTGATGCCTGTTCGACGTGGCAATGCAGTGGCGGTGCGCTGCACGTCGGACGTTGCCTTCGGGCGAAGCGACGCAGGACGAGGCGCGGCGTGGTGCGTGGCCGGTGGAGATTCTGCAGTTTTCGCGACAGGTGTCGCCACCGTGCGCTGCGGTGAAGTGTCTGTCGACGTATCGGACTGAACCGCGGCAACCCGCACGGTACCGGTCGATGACGTGGCGTGGTCCGTTGCAATGCCGACCATCTGGATCGTGTGCGCAGGCTCGAAGACCGTGGGCGGTTCGTGCGCGGCGATCAGCCAGCCGATGATGCCGAACGCGCCGATGCTCCAGCAGATTGCGTACATCGCGCGTCGGTCGCGAGAGCCTGGGACGGTACGCCGGAAGCGCGTGCCGGCAACGGCAGCCGGCATGACCGGTGCCCCTGCCGAGTTCGGCAACGCCGCCGCTACGGGCCATGGTTGCCATCGGCACGCGCGGTGCGGCCGGTCGACGTCGATGCAGGACGTCGTCAGTGTGGCGAGGCAGTGCTTGCCGGGCCGTGCACCGGGCGCGCCGCGAAAGGTCCATTCGCGACCGAACGGCGGTACGTGATCGAGCGGGGCTGCGCGAGGGCGGGCGAGCGCGCCTTCGACGGGGACAAGGGGCGATGGGGTCATGAGGGCGGTGCGCCGTGCGACACAGGTAACCGTGCCGGTCGCGGCGCGGGAATCTCGTCGCAAATCGTGACATTGTGGTCAGCCGGCGAGAACTGGTCGATCAGATCAATCTGATTTTCGCGTCCGTTTCGGGGCGACTCGTACGAGTCGAATGCCGCGGCGACGGCAGCAGGGCATCACAAGGCAAATGTCGGCCTGGCGTGGCATCATTCGCGGACCATGCCGGTGCGCGCGTCGTCGTGCGGCGCGCCGCCGGCGGGCAGCGATGCCCGTGTGCGCCGGCCCGGCGCCGCGAGCGTCGTCGGATTCATGCGGCGCGGATTCGCGCCATCCGAGCTGAGTGAGAAAAACATGTCCACAGCGTCACACGCCATCGCACAGGAATCGAAATTCCGCACCGTATTCCGGGTCGTCAGCGGCAACTTCCTGGAAATGTACGACTTCATGGTCTACGGGTATTACGCGTCGGCCATCGCGAAAACCTACTTCCCGAGCGGCAACGCATTCGCGTCGCTGATGCTGTCGCTGTCGGTGTTCGGCGCGGGCTTCCTGATGCGGCCGGTCGGCGCGATCGTGCTCGGCGCGTACATCGACCATCACGGCCGCCGCAAAGGGCTGATCCTGACGCTCGGGCTGATGGCGCTCGGCACGCTCACGGTGGCCTCGATACCCGGCTACGCGACGATCGGCGTGCTCGCGCCGGTGCTCGTGCTGCTCGGGCGGCTGCTGCAGGGTTTCTCGGCGGGCGTCGAACTCGGCGGCGTGTCGGTCTATCTGTCGGAGATCGCAACGAAGGGCCACAAGGGCTTCTATACGTCGTGGCAGTCGGGCAGCCAGCAGGTAGCCGTCGTGTTCGCCGCGTTCGTCGGCGTGCTGCTGAACCGCGCGCTGCCGGCCGAGGAGATGACCGCGTGGGGCTGGCGCATTCCGTTCCTGATCGGCTGCCTGATCGTGCCGTTCCTGTTCCTGATCCGTCGTTCGCTGAAGGAAACGGACGAGTTCCTCGCGAAGCGCCACCGCCCGTCGATGGGCGAGATCATGCGCTCGATGCTCGACAACTGGGGCATCGTGGTTGCCGGCATGGGGATGGTGATCATGACGACGGTGTCGTTCTACATGATCACCGCGTACACGCCGACGTTCGGCAAGGAAGTGCTGCACCTGTCGTCGCTCGACGCGCTCGTCGTGACCGTCTGCGTCGGCATCTCCAACCTCGTGTGGCTGCCGCTGTCCGGCGCGCTGTCCGACCGTATCGGCCGCCGCCCGGTGCTGATCGCGTTCACGGTGCTGACGCTGCTGTCGGCTTACCCGGCCGTGCTTTGGCTCGTCGGCGATCCGTCGTTCCTGCGGCTGCTCGCGGTCGAGCTGTGGCTGTCGTTCCTGTACGCGTCGTACAACGGCGCGATGGTCGTCGCGCTGACCGAAGTGATGCCGGCCGATGTGCGCACGGCCGGCTTCTCGCTTGCGTACAGCCTGGCGACGACGATCGGCGGCTTCACGCCGGCAATCTCGACGCTGCTGATCCACCAGACGGGCAACAAGGCGGCGCCGGGGCTGTGGCTGAGCGTCGCCGCGATCTGCGGGCTGATCGCGACGCTCGTGCTGTACCGCACGCCCGACGCGCGCAACCAGTACAAGGCGGCCTGACAGGCGCCCGCACATCGCGCGGCGCCGGCCGCATGCATCGCATTGAAAAAGGGAGCGCGCTGCGCTCCCTTTTTTCGTCTGCGTTCAGGCTTCGCGCAGCTTGCCGGCAACCGCGGCCGCCACGTCGGGCCATGCTCCCGGTGCGGGCTGGCGGGTGATCCTGGCCTGCGGATACCACGGGCAGTCGTCGCCGGTGAACCAGCGCCAGTCGGGTGCGAACGGCAGCATGACCCACAGCGGCTTGCCGAGGGCGCCCGCGAGGTGCGCGACTGCCGTATCGATCGTGACGACGCCATCGAGCCGCTCGATCAGCGCGGCCGTATCGGCGAAGTCGTTCAGCCGGCCGTCGAGGCGATGCACGCGCGGATGTGCGTCGACACGCGCACGTTCGTCGTCGTCGAGCGCGGGCTGCAGCACGATCCAGTCGATGTCCGGCAGCGCGAGCAGCGGCGCGAGCGCGTCGAACGGCATCGAGCGGTTTTCCTGCGCCTGCCGGCGCCCCGACCACGCGAGGCCGAACTTGCGCTTCGATTGCCCGCCGAGCGAGCCGCGAAAGCGCCGGCGAGCGCCGTCGGGCGCGTCGAGGTAGCGCGAGCCGCCGACGATGTCCGCCGGCTGAAGCCCGAGCAGGAACGGCAGGCTCATCAGCGTGCAGGCGACGTCTGCTTCCGGTGGCCTTGCGGCGCCCTGCGCGACGAGCGTCACGCGCCAGCGCGATGCGGCTGGCGCCAGCAGCGGGACGAGTTCCGGCTGGACTTCGAGCACGACGCGCGCGCAGCGTGCGCGGGCAAGCGGCACGAAGCGGACGAACTGCAGCGTGTCGCCGAACCCCTGTTCCGCGCGGATCAGCAGCGTGCGCAACGCAATCGGCTCGCCTTGCCAGCGCGGCAGCGTGCCGAGCGGTATCGCGCCTGGCGTCTCGTGGCGCGCTTCGTACGCAGGCAGGCCGCGCGTGAAGTCGCCGAGCGTCAGCAGCGTGACCGCGCGGTGCAGCCGCGCGAGCGTGAGATCGGGTTCGACGCGCAACGCCTGGTCGAATGCGCGCAGCGCCATCTCGTGCGCGCAAAGCGCGTGATGCGCGTTGCCGAGGTTCAGCCACGCCAGGCTGAACGACGGATCGAGACCGACGGCGCGCTCGTAGTAGGGCAGCGCGTCGCGGTGACGCGCCTGCGCGCACAGTGCGTTCGCGAGCCCGAACAGCGCAAGCGGGAACGGCGGATGCAGCGCGAGCGCGGCTTCGAACGAGGCGGCCGCCTCGGCATGCCGGCCGACCGCATCGAACGTATTGCCGAGATTGAAATGCGCGGCGACGAAGCGTGGCTGCGCGGCGATCGCGGCCTGGAAGTGCGCGATCGCGTCATCGGCGCAGCCCATCGCGTTCAGTGCCATTGCGAGGTTGTTGTGCGCGCCCGCATGCCCGGGCCGCAGCTCGAGCGCGCGCCGGAACGCGGCGAGCGCGTCGTCGTGGCGGCCGAGCGCGTTCAGCGCGTTGCCGAGATTGTTGTGGATCGATGCGTCGTCGGGCGTGAGCCGGAGCGCGCGGCCGAACGCGTCGATCGCATCCTCGTGGCGCTGCAGCGCCGCATACGCGTTGCCGAGGTTGTAGTGCGCGAGCGGAAATTCGGGCGCGAGCGTCAGCGCGTTGCGAAAGCGGTCGATCGCATCGTCGAGCCGGCCGAGCGCCTTCAGCGCGTTGCCGAGATTGAGCTGCAGCGCGGCATCGTCCGGACGCAGCGCGACAGCGCGGCCGACGAGATCGGCCGCCTCGGCGTGCTGGCCCTGCTGGTGCCGCAGCACGCCGAACAGATGCAGCGCGTCTGCGTCGGCGGGGTTGGTGGCGAGCGCGGCGCGATAGCCGTGCTCAGCCTCGGCGAGGCGGCCCGCGCGGTGTGCTGCATACGCTCGGTCGAATGCGGAATCCATGACGCGAAAACTGGCGGAAAGCGCGTATTTTCCCACACCGCGCATGGGTGTCGCGCTTTGGCCGGTCGGCATATGGCCCCGTGACGCGTAGCGGCGTAGACTTGCAGGGTCGCGTGTCATCGAGGTCATCGAGGTTCTCATGGCTGGCACACTGCTCGATATCCCGCCCGTGCTGATCGTCGGCGCGGGGCCGACCGGCCTTGCCGCGGCGATGAGCCTCGCGCGGGCCCGCGTGCCGGTGCGCATCATCGACCGTCTCGCCGCGCCCGCGCCGCATTCGCGCGCGATCGGCATCCAGGCACGCACGCTCGAACTGCTGGAGCAGCATCGCGCGGTCGAGCCGTTTCTCGCGCTCGGCCATCGCGCGCATGCGGCCGCGCTGCATGCCGACGGCCGCGTGATCGCGCGGCTCGACTTCGATCCGCTGCAAACGCGCTACCCGTATCTGCTGTTTCTCGACCAGAGCATTACCGAGCGGCTGCTCGCCGAGCACCTGGCCGGGTTCGGCGTGACGGTCGAGCGCGGCGCGACGCTGACCGCGTGCGATGCAGGCGGCACGTCGCTCGACGTGACGATCCGCTGCGCCGACGGTCGCGACGAATCGTTCGCGCCGTCGTACCTGATCGCCGCCGACGGCGCGCACAGCACGGTCAGGCATCTGCTCGGCCTGGGCTTTACCGGGCAGGCGTTCGAACAGACTTTCCTGCTCGCCGATTTCGCGGCGATACCCGACTGGCCGGACGAAGAGATCCACCTGTTCACGACGCCCGAAGGCATGGCGGGCCTGTTTCCGATGGGCGGCGGCCGTTACCGGCTCGTCGCCGACCGGCCGCCCGGCAGCGATGCGTCGCCCGATGCGCCGACCCCGTCGCTTGCTGATTGCGAGGCGATCGTGCGCGCACGCGTCGGCGCGTCGATCGCACCGAGCGATCTCGCGTGGTCGTCCTATTTCCACCTGCACAGCCGGATGGTCGACCGGCTGCGTCACGGCCGCGTGTTTTTCGCGGGCGACGCCGCGCACGTCCACAGCCCGGCCGGCGCACAGGGCATGAACACCGGCATCCAGGAAGCGTTCAATCTGGGCTGGAAGCTTGCGCGCGTGCTCGGTGCGGGCACGCCCGAACGGCTGCTCGACACGTATCACGCCGAGCGTCATCCGATCGAGCGCGACGTGTTGCGGCAGACCGGTTTCATTACGCAGATCGTCGAGGCGGACCGCGGCGCGATGAAGCTGCTGCGCGATCATGTCGTGCCGCTGCTGGTGTCGTTCGGGCCGATGCGCGACGCGGTGCGGCGTACGGTCAGCGAGCTCGGCGTGCAGTACCGGAAGAGTCCGCTCACGCTGGAGCGCGTGCTCGACGGCGGCCCGCGCGCGGGCGAGCGGGCACCCGACGCACTCGTTCACGTGCTCGACGGCCCGCTCGGTCAGGCGCCGGGAACGGCGCGGCTATACGATCTGCACGATCCGGCGAGCTTCACGCTGCTGCTGCTGGAAGAGCCGGCGAATGCCGACACCGGCGCTGCGCCGCCGCTGGCGGCCGATGCGCAGGCGCTCGTGCAGGGGCTCGAACGGATCATGCCGGGCGCGGTGCGCGTGTGGCGGATGACCGATGCCGAAGGCGACGGTGCCGCCGGGCTGGCGCAGGAGTACGGCCGTTCGCGGCCGTCGTTCTATCTGTTGCGGCCCGACGGGTACGTCGCCGCGCGCGGGCGCACGGTGACCGACGCGAACGCGCTGCTGCGCCACTGCGAAAACTGGTTCGCGGGCATGTCGGTGTCCGGGTAGCAGCGTCGTCAGGCGGTCGCCGCGGCAGGAACGAGCGACGCGCGGTGCGCGGCGATCGCGTCGCGCACGATCGGTGCCGCGCGTTGCGCGCCTTCGCCCGACGGATCGTCGAGCGCGGCGAGCAATGCGCGGCGCATCCGCGGCTCCCAGAAGCGCCGGATATGCTCGGCGATACCGGTCAGCGCTTCGTCGCGATCGGGCATCGATTCGAAGAATGCGCCGATCTGGTTGGCCATGTCGATCAGGTGGTCGTTGTCCATCGCAGCCTCACTTGCCTGTCGTCACGGTGTCGGGCGTGCTCGCGCGGCGCTCGAGCAGGTCGATCTGCTCCGCGTTGAAGCGCGCGTATGCGCGCTGCCATTCGGACGGCTGCGCAACCGGCAGCACCTGCACGGCCGTCACCTTGTATTCAGGGCAGTTCGTCGCCCAGTCGGAGCTTTCCGTCGTGATCACATTCGCGCCCGATTCGGGGAAGTGGAACGTCGTGTACACGACGCCCGGCTGCATGCGTTCCGTCACGAGCGCGCGTAGCACCGTCTGCCCGGCACGCGATTCGATGCCGACCCAGTCGCCGGTCCGGATGCCGCGATCCTGCGCGTCGTGCGGATGAATCTCGAGGCGATCCTCTTCATGCCACCGGACGTTCTCGGTCCGGCGCGTCTGCGCGCCGACGTTGTATTGCGACAGGATGCGGCCCGTCGTCAGGATCAGCGGATAGCGCTGCGTGACCTTTTCCGGCGTCGGAATGAACTTGGTGATCACGAACCGGCCCTTGCCGCGCACGAACTCGTCTATGTGCATCGTCGGCGTGCCTTCCGGCGCGTGCTCGTTGCACGGCCACTGGATGCTGCCGAGCGCGTCGAGCTTCGCGTACGACACGCCCGAGAAGGTCGGCGTGAGCCGCGCGATCTCGTCCATGATTTCCGACGGGTGCGTGTAGTGCATGTCGTAACCGAGCGCTTGCGACAGCAGCAGCGTCACCTCCCAGTCCGCGTAGCCCGCGAGCGGCGGCATCACCTTGCGCACGCGCGAGATGCGGCGCTCCGCGTTCGTGAACGTGCCGTCCTTCTCGAGGAACGTCGAGCCCGGCAGCAGCACGTGCGCATATTTCGCGGTCTCGTTCAGGAAGATGTCCTGTACGACGATGCATTCCATCGCCGACAGCGCGGCCGCGACGTGCTGCGTGTTCGGATCGGACTGGACGATGTCCTCGCCCTGGCAGTAGAGCCCCTTGAAACTGCCGTCGAGCGCGGCGTCGAACATGTTCGGGATGCGCAGCCCCGGTTCCGGCTGCAGCTTGGCCGACCACGCCTGTTCGAACTGCGCGCGCACGATCTCGTCACTGATGTGCCGGTAGCCGGGCAGTTCATGCGGGAACGAGCCCATGTCGCACGAACCCTGCACGTTGTTCTGGCCGCGCAGCGGATTGACGCCGACGCCTTCGCGACCGATGTTGCCGGTTGCCATCGCGAGGTTCGCGATGCCCATCACCGTGGTCGAGCCTTGCGCGTGTTCGGTGACGCCCAGCCCGTAATAGATCGCGGCATTGCCGCCCGTTGCATAGAGGCGCGCGGCGGCGCGTACCAGCTCGGCCGGCACGCCCGTCACGTCGGCGGTGGCCTCGGGCGAATTGTCGTCGCGCGACACGAAGTCGCGCCATTGCTCGAACGCGCGCGTCTCGCAGCGCTCGGCGACGAACGCGTCGGCAACGAGCCCTTCGGTGACGATCACGTGCGCGAGCGCGTTGACGATCGCGACGTTGGTGCCGGGGCGCAGTTGCAGATGATGCGTGGCCTTCACGTGCGGGCCGTCGACGACATCGATGCGGCGCGGGTCGATCACGATCAGCTTCGCGCCTTCGCGAACGCGCCGCTTCAGCCGCGAGCCGAACACCGGGTGGCCGTCGGTCGGGTTCGCACCCATCACGACGATCACGTCGGCCTGGTCGACCGATGCGAACGTCTGCGTGCCGGCCGATTCGCCGAGCGTCGTCTTGAGGCCATAGCCGGTCGGCGAATGGCACACGCGCGCGCAGGTGTCGACGTTGTTGTTGCCGAACGCGGCACGCACGAGCTTCTGCACGAGGTAGGTTTCCTCGTTCGTGCAGCGCGACGACGTGATGCCGCCGATCGAATCGCGGCCGTACTTCTGCTGCAGCTTGCGGAATTGCGTCGCCGCGTAGGTGAGCGCTTCGTCCCAGCTCACTTCGCGCCACGGGTCGGTGATCTTCTCGCGGATCATCGGCTTCGTGATGCGGTCCTTGTGCGTCGCGTAGCCCCACGCGAAGCGTCCCTTCACGCACGCGTGGCCCTCGTTCGCGAGGCCGTTCTTGTTCGGCGTCATGCGCACGACCTGAGTGCCCTTCATCTCGGCCTTGAACGAGCAGCCGACGCCGCAGTACGCGCAGGTCGTGACGACCGAGTGTTCGGCCTGCCCGAGCTGCACGACGGATTTTTCCTGCAGCGTGGCCGTCGGGCATGCGGCGACGCAGGCGCCGCACGACACGCATTCCGATGCCATGAACGATTCGCTTTCGCCCGCGGCGACGCGCGATTCGAAGCCGCGCGCGGCGATCGTCAGCGCGAACGTACCCTGGGTTTCCTCGCACGCGCGCACGCAGCGGTTGCAGACGATGCACTTCGACGGGTCGTACGTGAAGTACGGGTTCGATTCGTCCTTGCGGTCGTTGAGGTGATTCGCGCCATCGAAGCCGTAGCGCACTTCGCGCAGCCCGACGACGCCCGCCATGTCCTGCAGCTCGCAGTCGCCGTTGGCGGGGCAGGTGAGGCAGTCGAGCGGATGGTCGGAGATGTACAGCTCCATCACGTTGCGGCGCAGCGACTGCAGCCGGTCCGACTGCGTGCGCACCTTCATGCCCGCTTCGGCCGGCGTCGTGCACGACGCCGGATAACCGCGCCGGCCTTCGATCTCGACGAGGCACAGCCGGCACGAGCCGAACGGCTCGAGCGAATCGGTCGCGCAGAGCTTCGGGACGTTGACGCCGGCTTCGATCGCCGCGCGCATCACCGACGTGCCGGCCGGTACCGTCACCGGCTGGCCGTCGATTTCGAGCGTGACGTCGGTATCGGCATGCCGTTGCGGCGTGCCGTAGTCGGTATCGTCGAACGGGTCGCGGGCGCGCGCCTGTGCGGCGCTCTTGCATGCGCATTGGCCTGAGCCGCAGCCGCCTTGGCGGACGTTGTTCGTGTCGAGGGACATGCAGGGCTCCTTCTGGGTCAGGCCGCAGCCTTGACCGGGCTCGACGCGGCATCCTTGCCGCCAGCGAGCCCGAAATCTTCGGGGAAATGGTCGAGCGCGGACAGCACCGGGTAGGGCGTCATCCCGCCCATCGCGCACAGCGAACCGGCCAGCATCGTGTCGCACAGGTCGCGCAGCAGCGTGACCTGCCGCTCCGACGTGTCGCCGTGGCGGATGCGCGCGATCGTCTCGACGCCGCGCGTCGAACCGATCCGGCATGGCGTGCATTTGCCGCACGATTCGATCGCGCAGAACTTCATCGCATATTCGGCAAGCTCGGCGAGGTTCGACGTGTCGTCGTGCAGCACGATGCCGCCGTGGCCGACCACCGCGCCGATCGCCGTGTACGCCTCGTAGTCGAGCGGCACGTCCCACTGATGGTCGGGCAGGTAGGTGCCGAGCGGGCCGCCGACCTGCGCGGCGCGTGCGGGCCGGCCGCTTGCCGTGCCGCCGCCGAAGTCGAACAGCAGCTCGCGCAGCGTGACGCCGAACGCGAGTTCGACGAGGCCGCCGTGACGGATGTTGCCGGCCAGCTGGAACGGCAGCGTGCCGCGCGAGCGGCCCATTCCGAAATCGCGGTAGAACGCGGCGCCGCGCGCGAAGATCACGGGCGCCGTCGCGAGCGTGATCACGTTGTTGATCACGGTCGGCTGGCCGAACAGGCCGGCGAGCGCGGGCAGCGGCGGCTTCGCGCGCACGACGCCGCGCTTGCCCTCGAGCGATTCGAGCAGCGCCGTTTCCTCGCCGCACACGTACGAGCCCGCGCCTTTCGCGACGTGCAGCTCGAATGCGTGCGCGGAGCCGAGCACGCGTTCGCCGAGCCAGCCGGCTTCGCGCGCGCGGACGATCGCGGCTTCGAGCGTCGCGATCGCGTGCGGGTATTCGCTGCGCACGTAGATGTAGCCGACCGTCGCGCCCGTCGCGATGCCGGAGATGATCATCCCTTCGATCAGGCAGTACGGATCGCATTCCATCATCAGGCGGTCGGAGAACGTGCCCGAATCGCCTTCGTCCGCGTTGCAGACGATGTACTTCTGCGTGGCGCTCGCGTGCCGGACCGTGCGCCACTTGATGCCGGCCGGGAATGCCGCGCCGCCGCGGCCGCGCAGCCCCGATTCGATCAGCATTTCGCACGCGGCGTCGCCGTCGAGCGCGAGCGCGTTCTTCAGGCCGGCCAGGCCTTCATGCTGCAGGTAGTCGTCGATCGACAGCGGATCGGTCAGGCCGATGCGCGCGAACGTGAGGCGCTGCTGGCGCGCGAGATAGGGCAGCGCGTCGACGACGCCGACGCCGCTCGGATGCGCGCCGCCTTCGAGCCAGTTTGCGTCGAACAGGGCCGGCACGTCGGCGGCCGACAGGTTCGCATAGCCGACGCGGCCGGCGGCCGTGCCGACCTCGACGAGCGGCTCGAGCCACAGCAGCCCGCGCGAGCCGTTGCGGACCAGTTCGATCGCGACGCCGCGCCGTTCGGCTTCCGCGACGATCGCGGCGGCGAGCGCGTCTGCGCCGAGGGCCAGCGCGGACGAATCGCGCGGGACATAGATGCGGGTCGTCATGCGGCCTCCGGCGTGTGGGCGACGGCATCGGCCAGCAGTGCGTCGAATTTCTCCGGCGTGACCTTCGCATGCAGCACGCCGTTGACCGTCAGCGACGGCGACTGCGCGCACAGTCCGAGGCAGTAGACCGATTCGAGCGCGACGGCGTCCGGCGCGTGCGCATCCGCGGCATCGCCGTGCGCTGCGTCGAACCGGCAGCCCGTGCGGGCTTCAGCGTGCGCGGCGAGCGTTTCGCAGCCCATGCTGCGACACGCTTCGGCGCGGCACATCTGGATCGTCACGCGGGCGGGCGGCGCCGTGCGGAAGTGGTGATAGTAGGTCAGTACGCCGTGCACTTCCGCACGCGACAGGTTCAGCGCCCTGGCGAGCGGCGCGACGCAGCCCGGCGGCACGTAGCCCGCGTCGTCCTGGATCGCATGCAGGATCGCGACCAGCGACCGGCCGGTGCGCGCATGGCGCTCGACGAGCGCGTCGGGCGCATGGGAATTCGGGGACATCGGTTATGCTCCTCCAAAGTCTCATATGCGCTCACTATTCATATAGTGTGCATCGCGACTTCGTTCAGATTGATTTTCATCAACGATAAGCGGAAGATTTCGCAGTCGCAATAGGAAATCGGAGTACATAATTGGTTCGAATCGAATGCGACGCGTATCTGACCGTACGCGACACGGAAGGTCGCACGGCCAGCTTGTCGGACGTCGCGCCCTTGCTGGAACTCGTGGCCGATACGGGCAGCATTGCGCAGGCTGCCCAGGCAAAGGGGCTGTCGTACCGGCACGCGTGGGGCATGCTGCGCGCGCTGGAAGCATGCATCGGCGGGGAGTTGATCGAAACCGCGCGCGGCAAGGGATCGACGCTGTCGGCGCTAGGGCAGGCGGTTGTCGACGCGCAGCGCCTTGCGCGCAGCCGCCTCGACGGGAGCCTGCGTGCGCTCGCGGCCGAGGTGGCCAGCGATCTGAACCGGCGGCTCGCGCAGCGTGACGGCGCCTTGCGTATCCATGCGTCGCACGGTTACGCGGTCGCGACGCTCGTGTCCGCGCTCGTCGATACGCAGGCGGCCGTCGACATCAAGTATCGCGAGAGCGTCGAGGCCGTGCAGGCGCTCGCACGCGGCGAATGCGACCTGGCCGGTTTCCATCT
This sequence comes from Burkholderia sp. BE17, assembly GCF_009362305.1. Classification (NCBI taxonomy): domain Bacteria; kingdom Pseudomonadati; phylum Pseudomonadota; class Betaproteobacteria; order Burkholderiales; family Burkholderiaceae; genus Burkholderia; species Burkholderia sp. BE17. The sequence continues at coordinate 428,327 of NZ_WHNU01000001.1, read as the reverse complement.
GCCGCGCGGCGCGTTTCGCGCTCAGTGCGCGCAGATCTATCGGCCGTGGCTCGACGACACGCGCCACGTGCTGATTCACCTGACGCGCCGCCAGCAGGGGCTGTTCGTGTCTCGCGGCAACCCGAAGCAGGTCCGCGGGCTCGCGGACCTCGCGCGCAATGACATCCGCTTCGTCAATCGGCAGCCGGGGTCGGGTACGCGCATGCTGCTGGATCTCGCGCTGCGTGCGATCGGCATCGATCCCGAGCGCATCGACGGTTATGCGTCGGCCGAGCTCACGCATTCGGCGATTGCGGCGTTCGTCGCGAGCGGGATGGCCGATCTCGGCTTCGGCGTCGAGCCGGCCGCCCGTCATTTCGGGCTCGATTTCATCCCGGTTGTCGACGAGGACTATTACTTCGCGTGCGAACGCGCGCGGCTCGACGCGCGGCCGCTCGCCGGCGTGCTGGCACTGCTGCGCGATGCACGCTTCGTCGAGCGCGTCGCACATCTCGACGGCTACGATCCGGCCGCATGCGGGACGCTGACGAGCATTGCGACGGGGCTGGCCGGCGGCGACGGCACGAGCGCGCCGGACGGCAATTCCCGGTAACGGGGACACGATCGAAGCGCGCTGCAGCAGCGGGGGATTTGCGCTACGCTTGGCGTTTGATCAACGTTCCAACAAGCACGCCGTTCAGGCGTCATCCCGCCATGAAATTTTCCGTTTCCCTCACCGCGGCAGCGTTGACCGCGGGGCTTCTGGTCGCTGCTTCGCCGTTTGCGTTCGCGCAGAATTCCCCGGGCGTGCCCGGCGGCATCCTGAGCGAACAGTTTCGCCTGAACGAGCATCCGCAGATGCCGTTCGCGGCATCGGCGCCGTCGCAGAAATACCAGGGCAGCAAGAAATCGGCATTGCGTCGCAAGGGCGACCTGGGCGACCCGAACGGCTGCAACCTGAAGTGCCCGATGGATACTCAGTAACGCTTGGGCAGGCGTGTTTGCGCCGTCGTCGTGCGGCGCTGACTCGGTAGGCGGGTGGTGATGGGCACGCGCATATCGGCTTGACCGTCTGACCGGCGCGAATGCATGAATCCCGTGCAATACCATTCGAGCCCCGCGAAGCGTTGTCGCTTCGCGGGGCTCGTGCTTTCAGGCGAGTCGTCATGCGGCGCGATGCCGGATGAAGCAGCGTTCGCGAATCGCCGGCCCGGCAGGTTATCTAGGGTTAACCCGTAAATCAGGAAGGATGTCTTCCAGAAACCTGCCTTATTCTTAAGCATCCGCCTACATAAACTTCGGTTTGTCGGCGCTGAACAAGGTGTTCAGCGCGAAAACAGGCAAATCTGGAGGTAGGTCATCATGAAGTCGCTCGTTCAAGCTGTTGTCGTTGCCGCCGCTCTCGTTGCCCCGGTCGTGTCGTTTGCCCAATCGGGTTCGACGATCACCCGCGCGCAGGTCCGTGCCGAGCTGGTTCAGCTCCAGCAGGCCGGTTACAACTCCGCCCGCGGCGAAGATCCGCACTATCCGGAAGCAGTCCAGGCCGCAACGGCGCGTGTTGCGGAGCAGCAGCGCAGCGCACTGGCGCAAGCACAAGGCGCTGACGCCAGCGGGTACGGCGCGCAGGCACAGGGCGCATCGGCATCGGGTTCGCATGCAATAGGCGTGCGTCCGGCCAGCGCTGAAGAAATGAAGTCGCTGTATCGCGGCAGCTAAGTCGCGCATTGCCCGGTGTGCTTGAGCGCAGGGTGCGACGACAAGTCGCGCGCTGCGCCGGGTAATCGGGCTGGCCGCTGCCCGGCACGACCGATGATTGCGCGGGCGCGGTAGAACATCCGTCACCTCCTGTCGCCGGAACACCGGCGGCATTCCGCCTGGCCCGTCCGTGGCTGGGCGCTTTTTCGGAAGGAGAGCGGCGTGAGCGTTTCGCCGGCAACAAAAAACCCCGCAGACTTGCGTCATGCGGGGTTCGTGCGGCGAGCGCGGAATTTGGTGGAGGCGGCGGGAATCGAACCCGCGTCCAGAAGCGCTCCACGACTAGTTCTACATGTTTAGTTCAGTCATTTGATTTAACCGCAGCGACGCGGACGAACACGCTGCACTACGGCGATTCACTAGTTTTTCGACCCTGGCGTCGCGACGCCGACAGGGCTTAACTGACGTAAATGACCTCTGGCGGTATTGCTACCGGTCTTGCGACACTAGCCCGTCAGTGAACTAGGCAGAGGACGGCGGCCGTTAGGCTGCCAGTGCGAACGTATCGTCGTTTGCAGTTACGATTTTCCCATTGATTAACGAGGTGACGGGTCCTCGACATGCCCTAGCCGCTTCACAACCCCTGTCGAAACCAGGTCGCCCCCGCGGATCAGATTGATCATTATAGCCCAACATCGCGCAGCAGTTCGCGTAGTTCCTGCGTCGTGTCGACCAGATGCTGGGCCTGCCAGTCGGCCGGCGCGGCGCCGTCGCCGCAGTAGCCGTACGCGGCCGCGACCGTCGCCATGCCGGCGGCGCTGCCGGCCTGAATGTCGCGCAGGTCGTCGCCGACGTAGACGATGCGCGCCGGCGCCAGCGTCAACTGGTCGGCCGCGTGCAGCAGCGGAGCGGGGTGCGGCTTCGAGTGCGGTGTTGTGTCACCCCCGACGACGCAGGCCGCGCGCGGAGCAAGGCCGAGCAGGTCGACGAGCGGCGCCGTGAGCCGCATCGCCTTGTTCGTGACGATGCCCCAGCGCACGCCGCGCGCATCGAGTTCGTCGAGCACGTCGCCGATGCCGGGGAACAGCGTCGTTTGCACGCAGATATCCGTCGCGTAGTTGGCCAGGAACTCGTCGCGCATCGCTTCGTAGCCGGACGTGCGCGGATCGATGCCGAACGCACCGCCGAGCAGGCCGCGCGCGCCGGCCGAGGCCAGCGGCCGCAGCACGTCGAGCGGCGTTTCGGGCAGGCCGCGTGCGCGCTGCATCTTGTTGACGGCAGCCGCGAGATCGGGTGCCGTGTCTGCAAGCGTGCCGTCCAGGTCGAACAGCACGGCATCGCAGTGCAGCAGGCGCGGTTCGTCGAGTGCGGCTCGCGCGGTCGAAAGGGGAGTCGTCATGCCGGTCGGAGGGTCATGCGCCGCGGCGGCACGCGACGAGGTAGTTGATGTCGGTGTCGTTCGACAGCGCGAAGCGCTTGCCGATCGGGTGATACGTGATGCCCTTGATCTCCGCGACGTGCAGATCCGTCGCACGCACGAAGCCGGCCAGTTCCGACGGGCGGATGAAGCGCGCGTAGTCGTGCGTGCCCTTCGGCAGCATTTGCGCGATGTACTCCGCGCCGATCACCGCGAACAGGTAGGACTTCAGGTTCCGGTTCAGCGTCGAGAAGAACACCCAGCCACCGGGCTTCACGAGCGTCGCGCACGCGGCGACGACATCGCCGGGCGACGGCACGTGCTCGAGCATCTCCATGCACGTGACGACATCGTAGGTGCCCGGCTCGCGAGCGGCGATCGCTTCGGCGGCGATCGCCTCGTAGTCGACCGCGATGCCGCTTTCGAGGCTGTGCAGGTCGGCGACGCCGAGCGCTTCGGTCGACAGGTCGATACCTTTCACCTGGGCGCCGAGTCCGGCCATCGATTCGGACAGGATGCCGCCGCCGCAGCCGATGTCGAGCACGCGCTTGCCGGCCAGGTGCGCATGCGCGTCGATCCAGCCGAGCCGGACCGGGTTCAGGTCGTGCAGCGGCTTGAATTCGGCATTCGGGTCCCACCACCGATGGGCGAGGTCGCTGAATTTCTGGAGTTCGTGCGGATCGGCGTTGGTCATGTCGGCAAACGGGCTACGGAAGGAGGGCTGTGCTGCGGTTCGTCAGCCCCGAGTATATAAGCGGGCGGACGACGAGGCCAGCGAGCGCCCGGACGGGCATCAATGAAAAAGCCCCGCCGGAGCGGGGCTTTGAAGCAGTCGAAAACCGCGGCTTACTGCGCCGGAACGGTCGTCTTCTGGACTTCTTGCGTACCAACCACTTCGACTTCCACGCGGCGGTCCGGTGCGAGGCAGGCGATCAGCTGCTTGCGGTTCTTCTGGTTGCAGCCAGTCGTAACCGGGTTGCGCTTGCCCTTGCCTTCCGTGTAGATCTTGTTGGCCGGCACACCCTTGCTGACCAGGTACGACTTCACAGCCTGCGCACGGCGCAGCGACAGACGATCGTTGTACTTGTCCGAACCGATGCGGTCCGTGTAGCCCGTTGCGACGACCACTTCCGTGTTCATGCCCTGGATCTTCGAAGCCAGTTCGTCCAGCTTCTGCTTGCCCAGCGGCTTGAGTGTTGCCTTGTCGAAGTCGAACAGGGCGTCAGCTTGATACGTGATCTTCTGGCTCGTGATGGCCGGAGCGACCGGAGCGACCGGCGGCTGCGGTGCCTGGGCGACCAGTGCGCCATCGCACTTCGCGTTGGCGGTGGCCGGCGTCCAGAACGCATCGCGCCAGCAGAGCTCGTTCGTGCCGTTCATCCACACCCATTCGCCCGTGCCGTTCACCCAGTTGTCATTGACGGCTTGACGCGACGCCGGCACCGACTGTGCCGAAGCGGATGCAGCCATAACTGCGGTAGCTGCAATGAACGCGAGCTTTGAAAGTTTATTCATATTTCTCCTCTCGAAATTGAGATTACCGCAGGTTTACTGCGAGCCTGTTGACGGTGACAAGTCATACATTGCTCGAAGTATAACATTGGTGCGGCACAAAAAACGCGGCACCGCTCTGTGTAGACTTCGAGCAGCGTCTAACTTTCAGTGCGTTGGCATTTTGCCATATCGTTCCCTTCCTACGAAAAAAAATCCTCCCCACCCTAAGATCCCCTCAACTTTGTGGTGCATGCGCAACACCCGCCTGCCGCAACTTTTAGAGATTGTCAAGGGCGTGTCGGCGAAATTGCGCGGATGCGTGCATCAGTTTACTCGCGCGCGTGAAACAAACCGGGCGGGATCGCCGGTAAACCGGGCGCGATCAACGGTGGCGTCGAGTCGCATGCGATTCCGGCCGGTTCGCGGCCGCCGCGATTTTCGCTATTTATATATAGAGGGGGAGGCGAATTTGCGGCTGATGGGCGCATGTTAGAATCTCGCGTTGCGTTGCGCATGCAGCGCCCACGCGAAAGGCGTTCGCCGTCTTCGCTCCGAAACGATACGGATACATGGATCAATTCGCCAAAGAGACCCTGCCCACCTCCCTAGAGGAGGAAATGCGCCGTTCGTATCTCGATTACGCGATGAGCGTGATCGTCGGACGTGCCCTCCCGGATGTCCGCGATGGCCTGAAGCCCGTGCACCGGCGCGTGTTGTTCGCGATGCACGAACTGAACAACGACTGGAACCGCGCGTACAAGAAGTCGGCGCGTATCGTCGGTGACGTGATCGGTAAGTACCACCCTCACGGCGACACCGCGGTCTACGACACGATCGTGCGGATGGCGCAGGACTTCTCGCTGCGCTACATGCTGATCGACGGGCAGGGCAACTTCGGCTCGATCGACGGCGACAATGCCGCGGCGATGCGTTACACCGAAATTCGCATGGCGAAGATCGGTCACGAGCTGCTCGCCGACATCGACAAGGAAACGGTCGATTTCGAGCCGAACTACGACGGCAACGAAATGCAGCCGTCGGTCCTGCCGTCGCGCATTCCGAACCTGCTGATCAACGGCTCGTCGGGCATCGCGGTCGGCATGGCGACCAACATCCCGCCGCACAACCTGAACGAAGTCGTCGACGCGTGCCAGCACCTGCTGAACAACCCGGCAGCGACGATCGACGAGCTGATCGAGATCATCCCGGCGCCGGACTTCCCGACGGCGGGCATCATCTACGGCGTCGCCGGCGTGCGCGACGGCTACCGCACCGGGCGCGGCCGCGTCGTGATGCGCGCGGCCACGCACTTCGAGGAGATCGACCGCGGTCAGCGGATGGCGATCATCGTCGACGAGCTGCCGTACCAGGTGAACAAGCGCTCGCTGCTCGAGCGGATCGCCGAGCTCGTCAACGAGAAGAAGCTCGAAGGCATCTCCGACATCCGCGATGAGTCCGACAAGAGCGGCATGCGTGTCGTGATCGAGCTCAAGCGCGGTGAAGTGCCGGAAGTGGTGCTGAACAACCTGTACAAGGCGACGCAGCTCCAGGACACGTTCGGCATGAACATGGTCGCGCTCGTCGACGGCCAGCCGAAGCTGCTGAACCTGAAGGAAATCCTGCAGTGCTTCCTGTCGCATCGACGCGAAGTGCTGACGCGCCGCACGATCTACGAACTGCGCAAGGCCCGCGAACGCGGCCACGTGCTCGAAGGTCTCGCGGTCGCGCTCGCGAACATCGACGAGTTCATCGCGATCATCAAGGCTGCGCCGACGCCGCCGATCGCCAAGCAGGAGCTGATGGCGAAGCCGTGGGATTCGTCGCTCGTGCGCGAGATGCTGACGCGCGCCGAGAGCGAGAACGCGGCGGCCGGCGGCCGCTCCGCGTACCGCCCGGAGGGCCTGAACCCGGCGTTCGGCATGCAGGGCGACGGGCTGTACCGTCTGTCCGACACGCAGGCCCAGGAAATCCTGCAGATGCGCCTGCAGCGCCTGACCGGCCTCGAGCAGGACAAGATCATCGGCGAGTACCGCGAAGTGATGGCGCAGATCGCAGACCTGCTGGACATCCTCGCGCGCCCCGAGCGGATCACGACGATGATCGGCGAGGAACTCACGTCGGTGAAGGCCGAATTCGGCGACGCGCGCCGCTCGAAGATCGAGCTGAACGCGACCGAGCTGAACACCGAGGATCTGATCACGCCGCAGGACATGGTCGTTACGATGTCGCACGCGGGCTACGTGAAGTCGCAGCCGCTGTCCGAGTACCGCGCGCAGAAGCGCGGCGGTCGCGGCAAGCAGGCGACGCAGATGAAGGAAGACGACTGGATCGAGACGCTGTTCATCGCGAACACGCACGACTACATCCTGTGCTTCTCGAACCGCGGCCGCGTGTATTGGGTCAAGGTCTATGAAGTGCCGCAGGGCTCGCGCAACTCGCGCGGCCGCCCGATCGTCAACATGTTCCCGCTGCAGGAAGGCGAGAAGATCAACGTCGTGCTGCCGGTCAAGGAGTTCTCGGCCGACAAGTTCATCTTCATGGCGACGTCGCTCGGCACCGTGAAGAAGACGCCGCTCGAAGCATTCAGCCGTCCGATGAAGAAGGGCATCATCGCGGTCGGCCTCGACGACGGCGACTTCCTGATCGGTGCGTCGATCACCGACGGCGCGCACGACGTGATGCTGTTCTCCGACGCCGGCAAGGCCGTGCGCTTCGACGAGAACGACGTGCGTCCGATGGGGCGCGAGGCGCGCGGCGTGCGCGGCATGCAGCTCGAGGACGGGCAGCAGGTCATCGCGATGCTGGTCGCGGGCAGCGAGGAGCAGACCGTGCTCACCGCGACCGAGAACGGCTACGGCAAGCGCACGCCGATCACCGAGTACACGCGTCACGGCCGAGGCACGAAGGGTATGATCGCGATCCAGACGTCCGAGCGCAACGGCAAGGTCGTGGCCGCGACGCTCGTCGACGCCGAGGATCAGATCATGCTGATCACGACGGCCGGCGTGTTGATTCGCACCCGTGTTTCCGAGATTCGCGAGATGGGGCGTGCCACGCAAGGTGTTACACTCATCAGTCTCGATGAGGGTACCAAGCTCTCCGGCCTGCAGCAGATTGCGGAGGCCGATGAGGGCGATGGCGAGGCCGACGAGGCGTCGGACGGCGAAGCCTGAAGAACGGATGAGACTCTGGCCGCCGCGGGCGTGAAGCGCCGCGGCCGGCGAGCAACCATTCATATTTCCAAAAGGGAGTGATGATGCAAAAGCAATTCAAGCAACTGGTCCTGCTGGCTGCACTGGTGCCGACGTTCGCGATGGCGCAAGCGCTGTCGAATTCCGCACCGGCGCCCGCCGCGGCAGCTGCGCCGATCGACGCCGACAAGAAGGCAGCGATCAAGGATCTGCTCGACGCGATCGACGCGCCGAAGCTCGTGTCGGCAATCGGCAACAGCGCCGAAATGCAGGCCAAGCAGCTCGTGCCGGCGATCCTGTCGGACGCGCTGTCGGAAAACAAGACGCTGAACGACAAGCAGAAGCAGGCTGCCGTTCCGACGCTGCAGAAGAACGCGGTGCCGAAGCTGGTCGACGGCGCGGGCAAGGTGTTCGGCACGCAGCAGTTCCAGAACGACGCGATGTCGGCTCAGTACGACGCATACGCGAAGTACTACAGCACGTCGGAGATCAAGGATCTGACGACGTTCTACAAGAGCCCGACGGGCCGCAAGTTCATCCAGGTTCAGGATCAGGTCGGTCGCGACGTGGTCAACGGCCTGATGCAGAAGTACATGCCGCAAGCGATCCAGGCGACGCGCACGCAGGCTGACAAGGAAGTCGCAGCAGTCAAGCCGGGCAAGTAAGGCGTCCCGGCACGCCCCCGGCCGTTCGGCCGGGTTTGGCGGGAGCCTGACGACAGTGCGATAATGGCCGTTTGCGCGCGAGCGCAAGCGGCCATTCCTATTTTGGCGCGGCTCATTTGCAACTGACATGCGGCGGCAAGCCGCCGGTCGCGTCCCTCCCGAGGTTTTCACGATGCGCGTCTTTAATTTCTCCGCCGGTCCTGCGGCGATGCCCGAGGAAGTGCTGCGGCAGGCCGCCGACGAAATGCTCGACTGGCACGGCAGCGGCATGAGCGTGATGGAGATGAGCCATCGCGGCAAGGAATTCATGTCGATTCACGAGGCTGCGCTGACCGACCTGCGCGACCTGCTCGGCGTGCCGGCAAGCCACCGGATCCTGTTCCTGCAGGGCGGCGGCATCGCGGAAAACGCGATCGTGCCGATGAACCTGCTCGGGTCGCGCAACACCGCCGACTTCGTCGTGACGGGCTCGTGGTCGCAGAAATCGTTCGGCGAGGCGAAGAAATTCTGCACGCCGCATCTCGCCGCAACCGGCAAGACGGAAGACGGCTTCACGCGTGCGCCGGCGCGCGCCGAATGGCAACTGTCGGACGATCCGGCCTACGTGCATCTGTGCACCAACGAGACGATCGACGGCGTCGAGACGTTCGAGATACCCGATCTCGGCGACGTGCCGCTGGTCGCGGATGTCTCGTCGCACATCCTGTCGCGCCCGATGGACGTCGCGAAATACGGCGTGCTGTTCGGCGGCGCGCAGAAGAATATCGGGATGGCCGGCGTGACGGTCGTGATCGTGCGCGAGGATCTGCTCGATCGCGCGCTGTCGATCTGCCCGTCCGCGTTCGAGTGGAAGACTATCGCCGAGAACAACTCGCTGTACAACACGCCGCCCACCTATGCGATCTACATCGCGGGCCTCGTGTTCCAGTGGCTGAAGCGGCAGGGTGGCCTCGAAGCGATCGAGGCCCGCAATATCGAAAAATCGAAGCTGCTCTATGACACGATCGATGCGAGCAGCTTCTATCTGAACAAGGTCGAGCCGGCAGCGCGTTCGCGGATGAACGTGCCGTTTTTCCTGGCCGACGAAACGCGCAACGAAGACTTCCTTGCCGGCGCAAAGGCGCGCGGGCTGCTGCAGCTGAAGGGCCACAAGTCCGTCGGTGGCATGCGGGCGTCGATCTACAACGCGGTGCCGCTCGAGGGCGTGAAGGCGCTCGTCGAGTACATGAAGGACTTCGAGCAGCGCGGCGCCTGACGGCGGCGCTGTTCAAACAGCACGGCAAAACGCATGGACGACGAACTGAATTCCCGCCTGAAACCGCTGCGCGATCGCATCGACGCGATCGACGCGCAGCTCATCGCGCTCCTGAACCAGCGCGCCGCGGTGGCGCTGGAGGTGGGCGAGGTCAAGAAGCATTTCAACGCGCCGGTGTTCCGGCCGGAGCGCGAACTGCAGGTGATCGCGCGCCTGCAGGACATGAGCGCGGGGCCGCTCGCGAGCGAGCACATCGGCGCAATCTGGCGCGAGATCATGGCAGCGAGCCGCGCGCTCGAGCAGACGATCCACGTCGCGTTCCTCGGGCCGGTCGGCACGTATACCGAACAGGCGATGTTCGAGTATTTCGGCCAGTCGATCGAGGGGCTGCCGTGCCCGTCGATCGACGAGGTGTTCCGTTCGGTCGAGGCCGGTGCATCCGCGTTCGGCGTCGCGCCGGTCGAGAATTCGACCGAAGGGGCCGTGTCGCGCACGCTCGACCTGCTGCTGCAGACGCAACTGCTGATCAGCGGCGAGCTCGCGCTGCCCATCCACCACAACCTGCTCACGCAAGGCGGCACGCTCGATGGCGTGAAGCGCGTCTGCGCGCATGCGCAGGCGCTCGCGCAATGCCAGCAGTGGCTCGCCGCGAATGCGCCGCAGCTCGAGCGGCAGGCCGTGGCGAGCAACGCGGAGGCCGCGCGCCTCGCGGCGGCCGATCCGACCGTCGCGGCGATCGCGGGCGACCGCGCGGCCGCGCATTACGGCTTGCAGATCGCGTTCTCGCAGATCCAGGACGATCCGCACAACCGCACGCGCTTCGTGATCGTCGGCAAGCAGCCGGCCGGGCAAAGCGGTCATGACCAGACGTCGCTGATCGTGTCGGTGAAGAACGAGCCGGGCGCCGTGTTCAAGCTGCTCGAACCGCTCGCGCGGCACGGCGTGTCGATGACGCGCTTCGAGTCGCGTCCGGCACGCGTCGGCACGTGGGAGTACTACTTCTATATTGACATCGAAGGGCACCGCGACGATGCGTCGGTCGCGGCCGCGCTCGCGGAACTCGGCCAGAAGGCCGCGTTCCTGAAGATACTCGGTTCGTATCCGCGCGCACGCTGACGCGCGGCGGCCCGGCGCCTGCTCGCGCAGGCGCGGCGGCCAGGCGGGCAGGGCAGGCCGATCGGCGCTGCCGAAGGCGGGTTCGGGCGGCATCCGGTGCAGGTTGCGCCGGGTGCGGGCCCGTTGCCCGGAATCTGGAATTCCGTGTGCGGGGCGTCGTTCCGCACGCGTAACTTGGCTCTTGTCGTGTCAGGCTTTGCATTCAACAAACTGGTCATTTTCGGTGTCGGCCTGATCGGCGGATCGCTGGCCCGCGCGCTGCGCGAGCGCGCGCCGGGCGGCGCGGGCGAGATCGTCGGCGTGGGCCGTTCGCGCGCATCGGTCGAGCGTGCGCTGTCACTCGGCGTGATCGATCGTGCGGCGGCGCTCGGCGACGACGCGCAGTTGCGCGACGCGCTTGCGGGCGCCGATCTCGTGCTGCTGGCCGCACCCGTCGCGCAGACGGGCCCGTTGCTCGCGCGCATCGCGCCGTGGCTCGCCGAAACGACGATCGTCACCGATGCGGGCAGCACCAAGTCCGATGTCGTCGCGGCAGCACGCGAAGCGCTCGGCGCGCGGATCGCACAGTTCGTGCCGGGGCATCCGATCGCCGGCCGCGAGTCGAGCGGCGTCGAAGCCGCGTTGCCGGACCTGTACGTCGGCCGCAACGTCGTACTGTGCCCGCTGCCGGAGAACGCGCCCGAATCGGTCGCGCGGATCGACGCGATGTGGCGTGCGACCGGCGCCGACGTGCGCACGATGGGCACCGAGCAGCACGATCGCGTGTTTGCATCGATCAGCCATCTGCCGCACGTGCTGTCGTTTGCACTCGTCGAGCAGATCCTCGGCGAGGCGGACGCGGAACTGAAATTCTCGTACGCGGCGGGCGGTTTCCGCGATTTCACGCGCATCGCGGCATCGAGCCCGGAGATGTGGCGCGACGTGTGCGTCGCCAACCGCGCGGCGCTGCTCGACGAGCTCGACGGCTACACGCGCGTGCTCGCGCGGCTGCGCGAGGCGATCGACGCCGGCGACGGCGCGGCGCTCGAAGCCGTGTTCACGCGCTCGCGCGCCGCACGCAAGGCATGGCAGGAGCGCGGTGGCGCGCCCGCTGCCGAACCGGTCAAGAAATAACAGGACGATTCCCATGGACTATCTCGATCTCGGCCCGTACTCCAGCGCATCGGGCACCGTGCGCCTGCCCGGCTCGAAGAGCATCTCGAACCGCGTGCTGCTGCTCGCGGCGCTTGCCGAAGGCGAAACGACGATCACCAATCTGCTCGACTCCGACGACACGCGCGTGATGCTCGATGCACTCGGCAAGCTCGGCGTGAAGCTCGCGCGCGACGGCGACACCTGCGTCGTCACGGGCGCGCGCGGCGCGTTCACCGCGAAGACGGCCGACCTGTTCCTCGGCAACGCGGGCACGGCCGTGCGGCCGCTGACCGCGGCGCTCGCGGTGAACGGCGGCGACTATCGCGTGCACGGCGTGCCGCGCATGCACGAGCGGCCGATCGGCGATCTCGTCGACGGCCTGAGGCAGATCGGCGCGCGGATCGACTACGAACTGAACGAAGGCTACCCGCCGCTGCGGATCAGGCCCTCGACGATCTCGGTCGATGCGCCGATCCGCGTGCGCGGCGACGTGTCGAGCCAGTTCCTCACGGCGCTGCTGATGACGCTGCCGCTCGTGAAGGCGAAGGACGGCAAGATCGTCGTCGAGGTCGACGGCGAACTGATCTCGAAGCCGTACATCGACATCACGATCCGGCTGATGGAGCGTTTCGGCGTGGTCGTCGAGCGTGACGGCTGGCAGCGCTTCGTCGTGCCGGCCGGCGTCCGCTACCGCTCGCCGGGGCGGATCATGGTCGAGGGCGATGCGTCGTCCGCATCGTACTTCCTCGCGGCCGGCGCACTTGGCGGCGGCCCGCTGCGTGTCGAGGGCGTAGGGCGGGCGAGCATCCAGGGCGACGTCGGTTTCGCGAACGCGCTGATGCAGATGGGCGCGAACGTGACGATGGGGGATGACTGGATCGACGTGCGCGGCATCGGCCACGACCACGGCAAGCTCGAGCCGATCGACATGGATTTCAACCTGATCCCCGATGCGGCGATGACCATCGCGGTTGCGGCGCTGTTCGCGAGCGGCACGAGCACGCTGCGCAACATCGCGAGCTGGCGCGTGAAGGAGACCGACCGCATCGCCGCGATGGCGACCGAACTGCGCAAGGTCGGCGCGACCGTCGAGGAAGGTCCCGACTATCTGGTCGTCACGCCGCCGGAAAAGCTCACGCCGAACGCGGCGATCGACACGTACGACGATCACCGGATGGCGATGTGCTTCTCGCTCGTCAGCCTGGGCGGCGTGCCCGTGCGGATCAACGATCCGAAGTGCGTCGGCAAGACGTTCCCCGACTATTTCGACCGCTTCGCCGCGCTCGCCAAAGCCTGACCCGACTGTTCCGATGAAATCGACCCGACCCTTTCACCCGACTCCCGTCATCACGATCGACGGCCCGACTGCCTCCGGCAAGGGCACCGTCGCGGCGCTCGTTGCCGCGCACCTTGGCTTCCACCTGCTCGACAGCGGCGCGCTGTACCGTCTCGCGGCGCTCGCAAGCGTGCGCTACGGCATCGCGGCGGAGGACATCGACGCACTGGTGAAACTGATCGACGATCTCCACATCACGTTTCGCGAAGGCTGCGCGCAACTCGACGGCGTCGACGTGTCGAACGATATCCGCGCCGAAGCGGTCGGCAATCGCGCGTCGGCCATTGCCGTGCACGGGCCCGTGCGCACCGCGCTGGTCGCGCGCCAGCGCGCGTTCCGCAAGACGCCGGGCCTCGTTGCCGACGGCCGCGACATGGGGACGGTGATCTTCCCGGACGCCGTGCTGAAGGTGTTCCTGACTGCCAGCGCCGAGGCGCGTGCGGCCAGGCGGTATAAGCAATTGATGCAAAAAGGTTTTTCTGCTAATATAAATGACTTGCTCCGGGATCTTCGTGAACGTGACGCGCGCGACAGCAATCGCGCGGCCGCACCGCTGAAGCCCGCGGCAGATGCCGAGCTGCTCGATACGTCGGCACTTTCGGTCGATGAAGCCGTCGACCAGGTGCTGCAGTGGTACCGGGCGCTCGGCCAGCCCGCCTGAGAAGGCGGGCAGCGGTAGGTGCTCCGCGTCGCAAGCGCGGAGCGTGTTTCGAACCCTTAACCCCGTGTGGAATTCGATCTGGCCCTTTCAGCCTGCCATTCCGGCCGGCGTGGCACAGCGATCCATGCACAATCAGATTTTTATGTCCGACCTGCAAACCTCCACCCCGAATACCGAATCCTTTGCGGCTCTGTTCGAAGAGTCGCTGACCCGCCAAGACATGCGCGCCGGCGAAGTGATTTCCGCCGAAGTCGTGCGCGTCGACCACAACTTCGTGGTCGTCAATGCAGGCCTGAAGTCCGAGGCTTACATTCCGATCGAGGAATTCCTGAACGATCAGGGCGAGGTTGAGGTGCAGTCGGGCGATTTCGTGTCCGTCGCGATCGACGCACTCGAAAACGGCTACGGCGACACGATCCTGTCGCGCGACAAGGCGAAGCGCCTTGCATCGTGGCTGTCGCTGGAAAAGGCCCTCGACAACAACGAACTCGTCACCGGCACGATCACCGGCAAGGTGAAGGGCGGCATGACCGTGATGGTCAACGGCATCCGCGCGTTCCTGCCGGGTTCGCTGGTCGACACGCGTCCGGTCAAGGACACGACCCCGTACGAAGGCAAGACGCTCGAGTTCCGCGTGATCAAGCTCGATCGCAAGCGTAACAACGTCGTGCTGTCGCGTCGTGCAGTGATCGAAGCGACCCAAGGCGAAGAGCGCGCGAAGCTGCTCGAGACGCTGAAGGAAGGCGCGATCGTCAACGGCGTGGTCAAGAACATCACCGACTACGGCGCGTTCGTCGACCTCGGCGGCATCGACGGCCTGCTGCACATCACCGACATCGCATGGCGTCGTGTGCGTCACCCGAGCGAAGTCCTGTCGGTTGGCCAGGAAGTCACCGCGAAGATCCTCAAGTTCGACCAAGAGAAGAACCGCGTCTCGCTGGGCATCAAGCAACTGGGCGACGATCCGTGGGAAGGCATCTCGCGCCGTTACCCGTCGGGCACGCGCCTGTTCGGCAAGGTCACGAACATCACCGACTACGGCGCATTCGTCGAAGTGGAATCGGGCATCGAAGGCCTCGTCCACGTGTCGGAAATGGACTGGACCAACAAGAACGTTGCTCCGTCGAAGGTTGTCCAGCTCGGCGACGAAGTCGAAGTCATGGTCCTCGAGATCGACGAAGACCGCCGTCGTATCAGCCTCGGCATGAAGCAGTGCAAGCCGAATCCGTGGGATGACTTCAGCCGCAACTTCAAGAAGGGCGACAAGATCACGGGCGCGATCAAGTCGATCACCGACTTCGGCGTGTTCATCGGTCTGCCGGGCGGCATCGACGGCCTGGTCCACCTGTCGGACCTGTCGTGGAGCGAAGCTGGCGAAGAAGCCGTTCGCAAGTACAAGAAGGGCGACGAAGTCGAAGCAATCGTGCTCGGTATCGACGTCGAGAAGGAGCGTATTTCGCTCGGCATCAAGCAACTCGAAGGCGACCCGTTCAGCAACTACGTTGCAATGAACGACAAGGGCTCGATCGTCGACGGCGTCGTGAAGACGGTCGATGCGAAGGGTGCGGTCATCACGCTGACGGGCGACATCGAAGGCTACCTGCGCGCGTCGGAAATCTCGCAGGATCGCGTCGAAGACGCACGCAACGTGCTGAAGGAAGGCGACAAGGTCAACGCGATGGTGATCAACATCGATCGCAAGTCGCGCGGCATCAACCTGTCGATCAAGGCGAAGGATTCGGCCGAACAACAGGAAGCGATCCGCGGCCTGCAATCGGACTCCAGCGCTGCTGCGACCGGTACGACCAACCTCGGCGCGCTGCTGAAGGCGAAGCTCGACGGCCAGAACCAGTAAGCCTCACGAGGTCTGCTGAAGTATGACCAAATCCGAGTTGGTCGCGCAGCTGGCATCGCGATTTCCGCAACTTGTCCTCAAGGATGCGGATTTCGCGGTGAAAACGATGCTCGATGCGATGTCTGAAGCCCTGGCGAAAGGGCATCGCATCGAAATTCGGGGTTTCGGCAGCTTCGGCCTCAACCGTCGCCCGGCGCGTGTCGGACGCAACCCGAAGTCGGGGGAGAAAGTGCAGGTGCCCGAGAAGTTCGTGCCGCACTTCAAGCCTGGCAAGGAATTGCGTGAACGCGTCGACGGCCGCGCCGGTGAGCCACTGAAGGCTGACGATCCGGACGACGAGCGTTGAGCGTCGTTCGGTTTGCCCGGAACCTGTCCGGCAAAGGCTGAAGAAAAAAGCGCCCCTAGCGGGCGCTTTTTTCGTTTCCGGCAACCGCTGCGCAATGGGGCGAGCAGGATGTGCGCAGCCGCTGAAACGCTTCCTTTACAATACGGGTCGATTCGGTGGGCGAAGGGGAGTCGCGCGCCGCGGCAAACCTCAACAAAGAGAGGGCTTCATGAAGTTTATCGTCTGGCTGATCCGGGTATTGGTGTTCGTACTGCTGCTGGTGCTCGCGCTGGCCAATACGCAAACCGCGACGCTGAATTTTGTTGCCGGCTATGCATGGCAAGCGCCGCTGATCCTGATCGGCCTCGCGTTCTTCGCCGTGGGGCTGGTGGCCGGCCTGCTGTCCGCGCTGCCTTCGATCTTCCGTTTGCGTCTCGAGAACGGGCGCCTGAAGCGCGATCTGCGCGCGGCGCGCGAAACGCCTGCCGTCATCGACCAGCCGCCGATGCCGCCCGTCATTTAACACGGACGCCGCGCGATAATCGCGCGGTTTTCGTCTCTGCTTCGATATTTCGCATGGATCTGGATTTCTGGTGGTTGCTCGCGATTCCGGTCGCGTTCGCGCTCGGTTGGGCGGCGTCACGCTATGACCTGAAGAATCTCCTGTCGGAGAGTGCCAACCTGCCGCGATCGTATTTTCGCGGCCTGAATTTTCTGTTGAACGAACAACCCGACAAGGCGATCGACGCATTCATCGAGGTCGCCAAGCTCGACCCCGAGACGGTCGAGCTGCACTTCGCGCTCGGCAACCTGTTCCGCCGTCGCGGCGAAACTGACCGCGCGATCCGCGTGCACCAGAACCTGCTGAGTCGCACGGACCTGCCGGTCAACGAGCGCGACCACGCGCTGTACGAGCTCGGCCAGGATTTCCTGAAAGCAGGCCTGCTCGACCGCGCCGAGGAGGCGTTCCACAAGCTCGCCGACGGCGATTACGCGCTCGGCGCACAGCGGGCGCTGCTGACGATCTACGAGATCGAGAAGGACTGGAACAAGTCGATCGATACCGCGAAGCGCATCGAGTCGATGAGCGACAAACCGCTCGGCACCGAAATCGCGCAGTTTCACTGCGAACTCGCGCAGGACGCGCTGCAGCGCAAGAACGCGGCTGCGGCCGCGGAACAACTGCGGCTCGCGTTGACCGTGAACCCGCAGAACGTTCGCGCGACGATCCTGTCCGGCGATGCCGCGGAGGCGGAGGGCAATCACGCGGCCGCGATCGAGCACTGGAAGCGCGTCGAAGCGCAGAACCCGGCGTATCTGCCGCTCGTCGCCGACAAGCTGATGAAGGCCTATGTCGCGCTCGGCAAGAACGTCGACGGCGCGGAGCTGCTGATGGGGTATGTCGACCGCTATCCGTCGAACGACCTGCTCGACATCGCCTATCAGCATATCGCGGGGTTGCGCGGCCAGGATGCGGCGCACACGCTCGCGCGCGCGCAGATGGAGAAGTCGCCGAACCTGTCGGGGATGCTGCACCTGCTCGATGCGCAGATCGCGGCGGCCGACGAACCGCGTCGTAAGGAACTTGAAATGATGCGTGCGCTGATCAAGCAGCGCACGAAAAATCTGCCACGGTATACGTGCCAGAATTGCGGTTTCCGGGCGCGGCTCTTCTACTGGCAGTGCCCCGGATGCAGCGGCTGGGAAACCTATGCGCCGCGCCGCGTCGAACCTGCGATGTCGAGCTGATCCCGGCACGCGGAGCCAACGCGCAGCGGTTGTCGCCGGGTTCGTCCCGGCGGCCAAGTTAGTCAATTACCGGGAAGTACCGGAACATCTATGAAAATCACCATCATCGGCACCGGCTATGTCGGCCTCGTCACGGGTGCATGCCTCGCGGAGATCGGTCACGACGTCTTCTGTCTCGACGTCGATTCGCGCAAGATCGACATCCTGAATAACGGCGGGATGCCGATTCACGAACCGGGGCTGCTGGACATCATCGCGCGCAACCGCACGGCGGGGCGCCTGCGCTTCTCGACCGACATCGAGGCGAGCGTCGCGCACGGCGAGATTCAGTTCATTGCGGTCGGTACGCCGCCCGACGAGGACGGCTCGGCCGACCTGCAATACGTGCTCGAGGCCGCGCGCAACATCGGCCGCTACATGACAGGCTTCAAGGTGATCGTCGACAAGTCGACGGTGCCGGTCGGCACCGCGCAGCGCGTGCGCGGCGTGGTCGACGAGGCGCTTGCCGCGCGCGGGCTCGCGGGCAGCGTCGCGCATCGCTTCTCGGTCGTGTCGAACCCGGAATTCCTGAAGGAAGGCGCCGCGGTCGAGGACTTCATGCGCCCTGACCGGATCATCATCGGTGTCGACGGCGACGAGACCGGCACGATCGCGCGCGAGAAGATGAAGAAGCTTTACGCGCCGTTCAACCGCAACCACGAGCGGACGATCTACATGGACGTGCGTTCGGCCGAATTCGCGAAATATGCGGCGAATGCGATGCTCGCGACGCGTATCTCGTTCATGAACGAGATGTCGAATCTCGCCGACAAGGTCGGTGCCGACATCGAGGCCGTGCGCCGCGGGATCGGCTCCGATCCGCGCATCGGCTACCACTTCCTGTACGCCGGCGTCGGCTACGGCGGCTCGTGCTTCCCGAAAGACGTCCAGGCGCTGATTCGCACCGCGGGCGAGAACGGCCAGCCGCTGCGCATCCTGGAAGCCGTCGAGGCAGCCAACCATGCGCAGAAGGACGTGCTGATCGGCAAGATCGAGCAGCGCTTCGGCGCCGACCTGACCGGCCGCGAGTTCGCGGTCTGGGGGCTTGCGTTCAAGCCGAACACCGACGACATGCGCGAGGCGCCGAGCCGCCGCCTGATCGCCGCGCTGCTCGAGCGCGGCGCGATCGTGCGCGCGTACGATCCGGTCGCGGTCGACGAGGCGCGGCGCGTGTTCGCGCTGGATTTCGGCGACGATGCGGACGCGCTCGCGCGGCTGCAGCTCGTCGATACGCAGGACGTCGCCGTGACCGGTGCGGATGCGCTCGTGATCGTGACCGAATGGAAGGAATTCCGGAGCCCCGATTTCACGCGCCTGAAGGCTGAACTGAAGGCGCCGGTGATCTTCGACGGGCGTAACCTGTACGAGCCGGACGCGATGGCCGAACTGGGCATCGACTACTACGCGATTGGCCGGCCGTATGTCGATCCCCAGTCGTTCTCCCGTGGCTGATCACACGATGAATACTCTTCGCGAAATCGTTCCGGTGCCGCGCGCGCAGCTCGCGCGCTCGCGTGTGCTTGTCGTCGGCGACGTGATGCTCGACCGTTACTGGTTCGGCAACGTCGATCGAATTTCGCCGGAAGCGCCCGTGCCGGTCGTGCACGTGCAGCGTCAGGAAGAGCGGCTCGGCGGTGCGGCCAACGTCGCGCGCAATGCCGTGACGCTCGGCGGCCAGGCCGGGTTGCTGTGCGTCGTCGGTTGCGACGAACCCGGCGAGCGGATCGTCGAGCTGCTCGGCAGCAGCGGCGTGACGCCGCATCTCGAGCGCGACCCGGCATTGCCGACCACGATCAAGCTGCGCGTGCTCGCACGCCAGCAGCAACTGCTGCGCGTCGATTTCGAGGCGATGCCGACGCACGAGGTGCTGCTCGCGGGGCTCGCGCGCTTCGACGCGCTGCTGCCGCAGCACGACGTCGTGCTGATGTCCGATTACGCGAAAGGCGGCCTGACGCACGTCACGACGATGATCGAGAAAGCGCGTGCGGCAGGCAAGGCCGTCCTCGTCGACCCGAAGGGCGACGACTGGGAGCGCTATCGCGGCGCATCGCTGATCACGCCGAATCGCGCGGAACTGCGCGAAGTGATCGGGCAATGGAAATCGGAAGACGACCTGCGCGCGCGTGTCGCGAATCTGCGCGCCGAGCTTGGCATCGACGCACTGCTGCTCACGCGTTCGGAAGAGGGCATGACGCTCTTTTCCGCCACCGGCGAACTGCACGCACCGGCGCTCGCGCGCGAAGTGTTCGACGTGTCGGGCGCGGGCGATACCGTGATCGCGACGGTCGCGACGATGCTCGGCGCAGGCGTGCCGCTCGTCGACGCGGTCGTGCTCGCGAATCGCGCGGCAGGCATCGTGGTCGGCAAGCTCGGCACGGCCACGGTGGACTACGACGAACTGTTTCACTGAGCGCATTCGGCGGCGCGACGAGCGCGTCGCACGAGTGGCTCGCACTTTTCAGGCAGGACGATCATGACCCTCATCGTCACCGGCGCAGCCGGTTTTATCGGCGCGAATATCGTCAAGGCGCTCAACGAGCGCGGCGAGACGCGCATCATCGCGGTCGACAACCTGACGCGCGCGGACAAGTTCCGGAATCTCGTCGATTGCGAGATCGACGACTATCTCGACAAGACGGAATTCGTCGAACGCTTCGCGCGCGGCGATTTCGGCAAGGTGCGCGCGGTGTTCCACGAAGGTGCCTGTTCGGACACGATGGAAACCGACGGCCGCTACATGATGGACAACAACTTCCGCTACAGCCGCGCGGTGCTCGACGCCTGCCTCGCACAGGGCGCGCAGTTCCTGTACGCGTCGTCGGCCGCGATCTACGGCGGCTCGACGCGTTTCGTCGAGGAGCGCGAGGTCGAGGCGCCGCTGAACGTGTACGGCTATTCGAAGTTCCTGTTCGACCAGGTGATCCGTCGCGTGCTGCCGACCGCGAAGAGCCAGATCGCCGGCTTCCGCTATTTCAACGTATACGGCGCGCGCGAGACGCACAAGGGGCGCATGGCGTCGGTTGCGTTCCACAACTTCAACCAGTTCCGCGCGGAAGGCAAGGTGAAGCTGTTCGGCGAGTACAACGGCTATGCACCGGGCGAGCAGACGCGTGACTTCGTGTCGGTCGAGGACGTCGCGAAGGTGAACCTGTTTTTCTTCGATCATCCGGAGAAGTCGGGCATCTTCAATCTCGGCACGGGCCGTGCGCAGCCGTTCAACGACATCGCGTCGACGGTCGTGAATACGCTGCGTGCGCTCGACAACCTGCCGCCGCTGACGCTCGCGCAGCAGGTCGAGCAGGGGCTGATCGAATACGTGCCGTTCCCCGATGCGTTGCGCGGCAAGTACCAGTGCTTCACGCAGGCCGACCAGACGAAACTGCGCGCGGCCGGCTACGACGCACCGTTCCTGACCGTGCAGGAAGGCGTCGACCGCTACGTTCGTTGGCTGTCCGGCCAGGTTTAAGCGGAAGCGTTGTATCGATAGACTGGGTCTCACGGTCGGCAGCCGCCGGCCGTTTTCAACGGAGATCCAGCACATGATCAGAAAATGGTTTGCCGCAGCGGTCATGCTCGGCGCAGTCGCGTCGGCCTGGGCGGCCGTCGACGTCAACACCGCGAACGAGGATGCGCTCGTCGGCATCAAGGGCATCGGTCCGGCCCGGGCGAAGGCGATTCTGGACGAACGCGGCGCGCGCGGTCCGTTCAGGAGTGCGGAAGATCTCGCGTCACGCGTGAAAGGCATGGGCGGCCATACCGTCGAACGACTTCAGCAGGAAGGGCTGACGGTAGGTGCGGCCGGCGCAGGCGCGGCCGGCTCGGGCACTGCAGCCGCGCCGGTCGCGGGCAAGGCGGCAGCGGCAAAGCCCGCCGCTGCGCCCGCCCGCACCGCGCAGAAGTAACGCGTCGCGCGCGACCGACAAAGAGCTCCTTCAGTCGCCGTCATTGCGACGGCTTCCCGCGGCATGCCGCGGGTTTTTTGCGTGCGCACCGCGTGCGCGGCGATCGCGAATCGCGCGGCATGCGTATTCCATCGTCGCAAAGGGGTTGCCGGCGCGAGCGGCGGTGCTGGTTTACAATCGACCGATTGATCGGCCTCGTACTCACGGTATACCCATGGCTTACAAAACTATCGAAGACACGATCGGCAATACGCCGCTCGTGCAACTGGTCCGCTTGCCGGACGACGAGATTCGCGCGCGCAACAACGTGGTGCTCGCGAAGCTCGAAGGCAACAATCCGGCCGGTTCCGTGAAGGATCGCCCGGCGCTGTCGATGATCGGCAAGGCCGAGGCGCGCGGGCGCATCAAGCCGGGCGATACGCTGATCGAGGCGACGAGCGGCAACACGGGCATCGCGCTCGCGATGGCTGCGGCGATCCGCGGCTACAAGATGGTGCTGATCATGCCGGAGGACCTGTCGGTCGAGCGCCGCCAGAGCATGGCGGCCTATGGCGCCGAGATCGTCCTCACGCCGGTGAAGGGCGGAATGGAACTGGCGCGCGATCTCGCTGACCAGATGCAGCGCGAAGGCAAGGGCGTGATCCTCGACCAGTTTGCAAATCCCGATAATCCCGTTGCGCACTACGAAGCGACGGGCCCGGAGATCTGGCGCGACACCGACGGGCGCGTGACGCACTTCGTGTCGGCGATGGGCACGACCGGCACGATCATGGGCGTGTCGCGCTATCTGAAGGAACAGAATTCCGCGATCGAGATCGTCGGTGCACAGCCGGAAGAAGGTTCGCGCATTCCGGGCATCCGCAAGTGGCCGGAAGCCTATCTGCCGACGATCTTCGATCGCAGCCGCGTCGACCGTGTCGAGAACGTGAGTCAGGCTGCCTCGGAAACGATGGCGCGCCGGCTGGCGGCTGTCGAAGGCATCTTCGCGGGCATTTCGTCGGGCGGCGCGTGCGAAGTCGCGATGCGCATCGCGCGTCAGGTTGAGAACGCGACGATCGTGTTCATCGTTTGCGATCGCGGCGACCGCTATCTGTCCACGGGCGTGTTTCCGGCATGAGCCCGGCCCGCACGCGATAAAAAAACGCCGCAGTTGCGGCGTTTTTTGTTTGGGCGGGTGCGTTGCCTACTGCGCTTGCTCGTCTGCGTTGGCCGGCTTCAGCGCGCCGCTCGCTTCCATCTGCGCCTTCACGGCCTCGCCGAGCTGGTACACGGTAAGTGCGTAGAAGAAGCTGCGGTTGTAGCGCGTCAGCACGTAGAAATTCTTGAGCCCGAGCATGTATTCGGTCGCGCGCCCCGGCGACGGCAGGTCGACCACGGTCACCGGCGTGCCGGCTTCGGTGGTGATGTTGACCGCCGGTTCGTTCAGCGTCATGCCCGCGCGCATCAGTTGCGACAGCGCCCAGTGCGGTTCGGGCTGGCCGTCGGCGGCGGCCTGCGCGATGCCCAGGCTGCCGGTATCGGGCGTGATCTGCCAGACCACCGGGCGGTCGGTTTCCCAGCCGTGCTGCTTCAGGTAGTTCGCGACGCTGCCGATCGCGTCGACAGGACTGCTGCGCAGATCGACGTGGCCCGTGCCGTCGAAGTCGACCGCATATTCGCGGATGCTGCTCGGCAGGAACTGCGGAATCCCGATCGCGCCCGTATACGAGCCGAGCACGGTGCTCGGGTCGAGCTGGTTGTCGCGGGTCCAGACCAGGAAATCCTCGAGGTTCTTGCGGAACGTTGCCTGGCGGCTGTCGCGATTCGGCGTGTCCGGATAGTCGAACGTGAGCGTCGTCAGTGCGTCGAGCACGCGGAAATTGCCCATGTAGCGGCCATAGATCGTCTCGACGCCGATGATGCCGACGATCACCTCGGGCGGCACGCCGAATTCCTCGGATGCGTGCTGCAGCGTCGCCTGGTTGGCCTTCCAGAACTTCACGCCCGCATTGATGCGGATCGGCTCGATGAAGCGCGAGCGATAGACGCGCCAGTTCTTGACCGTCGGCGACGCGGCGGGCTTCACGAGTTTGACCGCCGTCGCCGAATAGCTGATGCGCGAGAACAGCGTATGCAGGCTCGCGGAGTCGAAGCCGTTGCGGCTCACCATCTCGTCGATGAACGCGTCGACCTTCGCGTTGTTCGCGTAACGCTGCGGAACGATTTCCTCTTCGAAGGTCTGGCCTTGCGGCGCCGGCTGCTGGGGCTGGGCCTGTGCGACGCGCGTACCGGCAGGCTTCGCAGGCTGCGTCTGCGCGCCGGCAGGCGCGGCGCCGAGGGCTGCGGCGACGGCGACGACGACGAGCGGAGCGCGAATATGGAGCAGCGCGGAGAGAAGGGCGGCAGGCTTGCTGGAATTCATGTCGAAGCGGGCGGACGGGGCGATTGGGTTCGGCGCAGTATACCCGACGCATCAGGCGTGCCGGGGCGAAGCGGGGGCCCGTTGTGGTAAGTTAGCGGCGAATTCGCGGCAGACGATGGACATCATTGATGGAGACCTGCGGCGCACCGCGCGCTGCGGATGACAGCTTATGGCAACCGCTTTCTATACGCACCCCGACTGCATGCTGCACGAGATGGGGGAATGGCATCCGGAATGCCCGGCCCGATTGTCGGCGATCCAGGATCAGCTGATTGCGAGCCGCATCGACGACCTGATCGTGCACGAAACCGCGCCGTTCGCGAGCGAGGTGGCGCTGGGTCGTGTGCACACGCAGGCGCACATCGACTACATCCGGGGCATGACGCCGGTCGACGGCTACGTCGAGATCGATCCCGATACGCTGATGAACCGCGACACGTGGCGCGCGGCGCTGCGCGCGGCCGGTGCCGCGATCGCGGCGACCGACGCGGTGATCGAAGGCCGCTACGCGAATGCGTTCTGCAGTGTCCGCCCGCCCGGCCACCATGCGGAGCCCGCGCGCGCGATGGGTTTCTGCTTCTTCAACAACGTCGCGATCGCCGCGCGGCATGCGCTCGACGTACACGGCATCGAGCGTGTCGCGATCATCGATTTCGACGTGCACCACGGTAACGGCACCGAGGCTGCGTTTGCAAACGACGAGCGCGTGCTGATGTGCAGTTTCTTCCAGCATCCGCTGTATCCGTTCTCGGGCACCGATCACCAGGCGCCGAACATGGTCAACCTGCCGATGCCCGCGCGCAGCAACGGGATGGCGATCCGCGAAGCCGTGGACATGTTCTGGCTGCCGCGTCTCGACGCGTTCAAGCCGCAGATGCTGTTCGTGTCGGCGGGTTTCGACGCGCATCGCGAGGACGACATCGGCAACCTCGGTCTCGTCGAGGCCGATTTCGAGTGGCTGACCGCGCAGATCGTCGACGTGGCGCGTCGTCATGCGCAGGGCCGCATCGTGAGCTGTCTCGAGGGCGGCTACAACCTGTCCGCGCTCGGGCGCAGCGTCGTCGCGCACCTGCGCGTGCTGGCCGGCATCTGACCGGCCGGCCGCCGCCGGCGGGGGTGCGCGCTCAGCGCGCCGGCACGCGCGCGTGAATCCACGCGATCAGCGTGTCGATCACGCGGTCGCGTTCGAGATCGTTCATCGTTTCGTGGAAGCCGCCTTCGTATAGCGTCAGCGTGCGATCGGGCGAGCCGACGTGCGCGCCGAACGCGCGGCTGCCGTCGGGTTCCGTCAGCTTGTCCTCGGTGCCGTGATAGACGAGCACCGGGACGCGCAACGCGTCGCGGCCGCGTTCGATGCGCGCCATCGCGTCGAGAATCTCCGCGCCGGTGCGCGCGGGCACCGCGCCGTGATGCACGAGCGGATCGGCGCGATTGGCCGCGACGATGGCCGGGTCGCGCGACAGCAGTGCCGCATCGATCCTGATCGCGGGAAAGGTCGGCCACGCGCGGCTGATGACGCGGCTCACCGCGAGCATCCAGCGCGGCACGTCGCGCCCCGGTGCGAGCGCCGGGCTCGACAGCACGAGGCCCGTCAGCGCATGGCCGCGGGCCGGCGCGCGTTCGATCGCGTACAGTGCGGCGACCGCGCCGCCCATGCTGTGTCCCATCAGGAACAGCGGCGTATTGCCACGCGCGGCTTCGGCGACCAGCGCATCCGCATCGTCCAGGTAACCGTCGAAACGCTCGACCCAGGCTCGCTTGCCGGGCGACTGGCCGTGCCCGCGCAGATCGATCGCGAGCACGTCGATGCCGGCCGTGTTCAGCCTGCCTGCGAGCGCGGCATAACGGCCCGCGTGCTCGGCGAGGCCGTGCACGAGCGCGATCGTCGCGCGCGGCGGCGCGGTGTCGCTGCCGGCCGGCCAGCGGTACGACGCCAGTTCGAGCCCGTCCGCGGTGCGCAGCCGGCCCATTTTCGGCGCGGGCGGCGACGAAGGCGCCGATCCGGCGGTGGCGGGCGCGGCGGCCGGCATGGTGGTGGCGGTCATCTGGCGTGTCCCCTGTGCGTTGGTCGGTGTTCCGGATCATAGTCGCGGCATTGTCGCGACGGGCCAGCGGCGCCCCTCTAATTTCGTGAGGTTATGAAAAGATCGAAATCGATTATTAAGGGGAATGAGGGGTTTGCGGTAAAATCGCCGGCTATTCCAGATGCATCGGTGGCCGACTGGCGGGCCTGCTCGCCGGCCGGCCGCCGTTTTGTTTACATGATCGAATTACGCAATCTTTCGCAGCGTTTCCCCGGGCCGAGCGGCTGGGTCGAGGCGTTGCACAACGTCAACCTGACGATCCCGCAGGGCGAGGTGTTCGGCATCATCGGCCGAAGCGGCGCCGGCAAGAGCACGCTCGTGCGCACCATCAACCTGCTCACGCGGCCGACCGAAGGCAATGTCGTCGTCGGCGGGCGCGATCTCACGCTGCTGCCGGCCGGCGCGCTGCGCGAGGCGCGCCGCGAGATCGGCATGATCTTCCAGCACTTCAACCTGCTGTCGTCGCGCACGGTGTTCGACAACGTCGCACTGCCGCTGGAGCTGGCCGGCGCAAGCCGTGTCGACATCGAGGCCGCCGTGCTGCCGCTGCTCGACCTCGTCGGGCTGTCCGCGCAGAAGGATCGTTACCCGTCGCAGATCAGCGGCGGACAGAAGCAGCGCGTCGGCATCGCACGCGCGCTCGCGAGCCAGCCGAAGGTGCTGTTGTCGGACGAAGCGACGTCCGCGCTCGATCCCGAGACGACGCGTTCGATCCTCGACCTGCTGAAGCGCATCAACCGCGAACTCGGCCTGACGATCGTGCTGATCACTCACCAGATGGAAGTGATCAAGCAGGTGTGCGATCGCGTCGCGGTGCTCGATGCGGGGCGTGTGGTCGAGGAAGGCCGCGTGATCGACGTGTTCCTGCAGCCGCATCACGAAGTGACGCGCGCGCTGATCGGCGACGTGATCGCGCAGGAACTGCCGCCCGCGCTGAAGGTGCGCGTGGCCGAGCGGCTGAAGACGGGCAGCGGGCATCTGCTGCGGCTCGCGTTCACGGGCTCGGGTGTCGACCAGCCGATCCTGTCGGAGACGATCCGCCGTTACGAACTCGATTTCAACATCCTGCACGGCCAGATCGACGAGATCCAGGGGCAGGCATTCGGTTCGCTCGCGGTGCTCGCGGGTGGCGAGCCGGGCAAGGTCGGGCAGGCGCTCGCGTTCCTGCGCGAGCAAGGTGTGGTGGTAGAGGAGCTTTCGTATGTTGAGTGAGATGTTCGATATGTTCGTGCAGTCGTTCTGGGAGACGCTGATCATGGTCGGCATCTCCGGGGCGGTCGGCGCGCTCGTCGGTCTGCCGCTCGGCGTGCTGCTCTACCTGACCGATCGCCAGGGCGTGCTGCAGAACCTCGCGGTGAATCGCGTGCTCGGCGGCATCGTGAACGCGGTCCGCTCGACGCCGTTCATCATCCTGCTGGTCGCGGTGATTCCGTTTACGCGGCTCGTCACGGGTTCGTCGATCGGCACGGCCGCGGCGGTCGTGCCGCTGACGCTGGCGGCTGCGCCGTTCATCGCGCGTCTCGTCGAGACGGCGCTGCGCGAAGTCGACCGCGGTCTGATCGAGGCTGCGCAATCGATGGGGGCGACCACGTCGCAGATCGTATTCAAGGTGCTGTTGCCCGAATCGCTGCCGGGCGTCGTGGCGGGCCTGACGATCACGTTCGTGTCGCTGGTCGGTTATTCGGCGATGGCGGGCGCGATCGGCGGCGGCGGGCTCGGCGATCTCGGGATTCGCTACGGCTACCAGCGCTATCTGCCGGAAGTGATGTGGACGGTCGTCGCGATCCTGATCGTGTTCGTGCAGATCGTGCAGTCGTTCGGCGACTGGCTCGTCCGCCGGCTGAGCCACAAATAAGACGAAATTGATCCATTAGGGGAGAGACGATGCAACGACGTTTCATGCTGAAGTTCGCAGTGGCACTCGGCGCAGCCGCGCTGTTCGCGGGTGCGCACGCACAGGCCGAAACCATCAAGGTGGGCGTGACGGGCGGGCCGCACGCGCAGATCATGGAAGCGGTGAAGAAGGTTGCGGCGAAGAGCGGCCTCGAGATCCGCATCGTCGAATTCTCCGATTACGTGCAGCCGAACGCGGCCCTCGCGTCGGGCGACCTCGACGCGAACAGCTACCAGCACGATCCGTATCTGCAGGCGCAGGTGAAGGATCGCGGCTACAAGCTGATCAAGGTCGCGGATACCGTCACGTTCCCGATGGGCATCTATTCGAAGCGCGTGAAGTCGCTGGCCGAACTGAAGCCCGGCGCGCGCATCGCGGTCCCGAACGATCCGACCAACGGCGGCCGTGCGCTGCTGTTGCTGCAAAAGCAGGGTCTCCTGAAGCTTCGCGCGGATGCGGGGCTGAAGGCGACGCCGCTCGATATCGTCGACAATTCGCGCAAGCTGAAGATCGTCGAGCTCGATGCGGCGCAGATTCCGCGCTCGCTCGGCGACGTCGACGCGGCCGCGATCAATACCAACTACGCGATGGAAGCGGGGTTGAAACCGAAACAAGACGCGATCGCGATCGAGGGTCCGAACGGCCCGTACGCGAACATCCTCGCGATTCGCGACGCGGACCGGAACAAGCCGTGGGTCGCGAAACTGATCGCGGCCTATCATTCGGTCGACGTGAAGCAGTTCATCGAAGCCAAGTTCGGCGGCGCGGTCATCGCCGCCTGGTAGCGGGCGGAGCACGGGGCGCCCGGCGGGATTAGAGTCGATGATCGAAAACCCGGGCTTTGCGTCCGGTTTTTTTCTCTTTTAAAATAGAACGACCGTTCGCTATCATTGGCGCGTCGCCAAGAAGCGGTATCCTCGACAGCCACGATGGATGGGTCCGCTTGGCCGCGCAGTCATGAGGCCTCGCTATAGAATGGCCTCTGGTCGTATTCGTAACTTTGGAGCGTGTGCATGAAAATCCTGGTGCCAGTGAAAAGAGTGGTCGATTACAACGTGAAGGTCCGCGTGAAGTCGGACAACACGGGCGTCGACATCGCGAACGTGAAGATGTCGATGAACCCGTTCGACGAGATCGCCGTTGAAGAGGCCGTGCGCCTGAAGGAAGCGGGCGTCGCGACCGAAGTGATCGCGGTGTCGGTCGGCGTCACGCAGGCGCAGGAAACGCTGCGCACGGCGCTGGCGATCGGTGCGGATCGCGCGATCCTGGTCGAGTCGACCGACAGCGTCGAGCCGCTGGCCGTCGCGAAGATCCTGAAGGCGCTGGTCGACAAGGAGCAGCCGCAGCTGGTGATCCTCGGCAAGCAGGCAATCGACGACGATTCGAACCAGACGGGCCAGATGCTGGCTGCGCTGGCCGGCCTGCCGCAAGCGACGTTCGCGTCGAAGGTGACGGTTGCCGACGGCAAGGCGACGGTTGCGCGTGAAGTCGACGGCGGCGCGGAAACGCTGTCGCTGACGCTGCCGGCGGTGATCACGACCGACCTGCGCCTGAACGAGCCGCGCTACGTGACGCTGCCGAACATCATGAAGGCGAAGAAGAAGCCGCTGGAAATCGTGAAGCCGGAAGACCTGGGCGTGGACGTCGCGCCGCGTCTGAAGACGCTGAAGGTGGTCGAGCCGCCGAAGCGCGCGGCCGGCGTGAAGGTGCCGGACGTGAAGACGCTGGTCGAGAAGCTGAAGACCGAAGCCAAGGTGCTGTAAGAGGGAGCGGAAAGAAATGACGATTCTGGTGATTGCAGAACACGACAACGCGTCGATCAAGGCCGCGACGCTGAACACGGTGGCGGCGGCGGCGAAGATCGGCGGTGACATTCACGTGCTGGTCGCGGGCCACAACGCGCAAGCGGCTGCAGACGCGGCAGCGAAGATCGCGGGTGTTTCGAAGGTGCTGCTGGCCGACGCGCCGCAGCTCGAAGCGGGCCTCGCGGAAAACGTCGAAGCGACCGCGCTGAACATCGCGAAGGACTACTCGCACATCCTCGCGCCGGCGACGGCGTACGGCAAGAACATCGCGCCGCGTATCGCTGCGAAGCTGGACGTCGCGCAGATCTCCGATATCACGGCTGTTGACAGTGCCGATACGTTCGAGCGCCCGATCTACGCAGGCAACGCAATCGCGACGGTGCAGTCGAGCGACCCGATCAAGGTCATCACGGTGCGCGCGACGGGTTTCGATCCGGTTGCAGCGGAAGGCGGCAGCGCAGCGGTCCAGAAGATCGAAGCGGCGGCCGATGCAGGCAAGTCGCAGTTCGTGAGCCGCGAAGTGACGAAGCTGGACCGTCCGGAACTGACCAGCGCGAGCATCATCGTGTCGGGCGGCCGCGGTCTGGGCAGCGGCGAGAACTACACGAAGGTGCTGGAGCCGTTGGCCGACAAGCTGAGCGCGGCACTGGGTGCATCGCGCGCGGCAGTCGATGCAGGCTATGTGCCGAACGACTATCAAGTCGGCCAGACCGGCAAGATCGTCGCACCGCAGCTGTATATCGCGGTCGGCATCTCGGGTGCGATCCAGCATCTGGCAGGCATGAAGGATTCGAAGGTGATCGTCGCGATCAACAAGGATCCGGAAGCGCCGATCTTCAGCGTGGCCGACTACGGCCTCGTCGGCGATCTGTTCGCGCTCGTGCCGGAACTCGTGGCCGAGCTCGGCTGACGCGGCGTGACGCTTCAGCGGTAAGCACACGGAAAAAGGGGCGCTACGAGCGCCCCTTTTTTTTCGATGCCGGCCGACCCGCATTGCTGCGGGCCGCCGCGGCTTATGCGTATGCCGGGCGCGTCTGGCCGGCCACTTCCTTCAGGTAACGGTGCACCGACAGGTCGTCGGCTTGGATCGCCGGCTTCTTGCCCGAGATCAGGTCCGCGAGCAGTTGGCCCGAACCGCACGACATCGTCCAGCCGAGCGTGCCGTGGCCGGTGTTCAGGAACAGGTTCGACACCGGCGTGCGGCCGACGATTGGCGTGCCGTCCGGCGTCATCGGGCGCAGGCCGGTCCAGAACGTCGCCTTCGACGTGTCGCCGCCGCCCGGGAACAGGTCGTTCACGCACATCTCGAGCGTTTCGCGGCGTGCCGCGCGCAGGTTCTTGTCGAAGCCGACGATTTCCGCCATGCCGCCGACGCGGATGCGCTGGTCGAAACGCGTGATCGCGATCTTGTAGGTCTCGTCGAGCACGGTCGACACGGGCGCGGCCGCTTCGTGGACGATCGGCGCGGTGATCGAATAGCCCTTCAGCGGATAGACGGGGATCTTCATCAGGTTCGAGATGAAGCTGGTCGAGTACGAGCCGAGCGCGACGACGTACGCGTCCGCGCGCACCGTCTCGCTGCCGCACTGCACGCCGGCGATCTTGCCGCCGGCAATCGCGAGCGCGTCGATCGGCGTGTTGTAGCGGAACTTGACGCCGAGCGATTCGGCGAGCGCCGCGAGGCGCGTCGTGAACAACTGGCAATCGCCCGTTTCGTCGCCCGGCAGGCGCAGGCCGCCCGTCAGCTTGTGCGACACGGCGGCGAGCGCCGGTTCGGCATTCTTCAGGTCAGCCGGCGACAGCAGTTCGAACGGCACGTTCGCTTCCTGCAGCACGGCGATGTCCTTCGCCGCGCCGTCGAGTTGCTGCTGCGTGCGGAACAGCTGCAGCGTGCCGCCCGTGCGCCCTTCGTACTGGATGCCGGTGTCGGCGCGCAGCGCCTGCAGGCAGTCGCGGCTGTATTCGGCGAGGCGGACCATGCGGCCCTTGTTGACTGCATAGCGCTCGGTCGTGCAGTTGCGCAGCATCTGCCACATCCACTGGAGCTGGAAACGCGTGCCGTCGAGACGGATCGCAAGCGGCGCGTGCTTTTCGAACATCCACTTGACGGCCTTCAGCGGCACGCCGGGCGCGGCCCACGGCGCGGCATAACCGGGGGAGATCTGGCCCGCGTTCGCGAAGCTCGTCTCGAGCGCGGGGCCGGCTTCCCGGTCGATCACAGTGACCTCATGACCGGCGCGCGCGAGGTAATACGCGCTTGCCACGCCCACTACACCGCTGCCCAGAATGACGACTCGCATAGCTGCTCCAGATGGAAGGGACCAGATCGAGGCCGGGCGCACCCGCGGCTCCGTGTAACCTCTAGCTGATCTAGTTTTTTGAGCTATGGTATTGTCGAATGTGTAGGTTTTGTTATCGTATTTTTCAGGTTTTCAGCAGAAACAAATGAGAACGCAACGTCAGCCCGTACGCTCGCTCGACAAGCTCGACCGGCGCATCCTCAAACTGCTCCAGGACGACGGCAGGATGGCGATGAAAGACCTCGCGGAACAGGTCGGATTGACCGTCACGCCTTGCATCGAGCGCGTGCGGCGCATGGAGCGGGACGGCGTGATCACCGGCTATCACGCACGGGTCGACCCGGGCCAGCTGGGTGCCGCGCTGCTGGTGTTCGTCGAGATCACGCTCGGCCACAAGGGCGGCAACATGTTCGAGCAATTTCGTCGGGAAGTGATGAAGATCGACGAGGTACTCGAATGCCACCTCGTATCCGGCGATTTCGACTACCTGATCAAGGCGCGGATCGGCGAGATGGCCGACTACCGGAAGCTGCTCGGCGACATCCTGCTGCAGTTGCCCGGCGCCGTGCAGTCGAAGAGCTATGTCGTGATGGAGGAAATCAAGGAAACGCTGACGATCGCGGTCGGCGAGTGACGTGCCGGCGGCCCGTTACCGGGCCCCTTATCCCACCCTTGGCATGCTGCGCCCAATACTGTATAAATGTACAGTATTGGGCGCAGGCGAATGGGTGGGCACATGGACGATCGGTCCGACAACGAATTTCCGGTAGCGCCGCCCGTGCCCCGCAAGGGGCGCGGTGCGGTCGACAACCTGCAGGGGCGGTACGAGCTCGCTCAGCGCGAAGCGGTCGACGACGGCTGGACGCACGAGTCGGACGATGCCGACTTCCCCGCGCCACTGCGCACGCAGGTGTTCGAGGAGCGTGCGAAGAGCATCCTGACGCACAACCAGTCGCCCGATATTCCGTTCAGCGTATCGCTCAATCCGTATCGCGGTTGCGAGCACGGCTGCATCTACTGCTTCGCGCGGCCGACGCACAGCTATCTCGGCCTGTCGCCGGGGCTCGATTTCGAAAGCCGCATCTACGCGAAGGTCAATGCGGCCGAACTGCTCGAGCGCGAGATTTCGCGCAAGCATTACGTGCCTGAGCCGATCGCGCTAGGCGTCAACACCGACGCCTATCAGCCGGTCGAGCGCGACCTGCGCATCACGCGCAGCGTGATCCAGGTGATGCACGATCGCGGGTTGCCGTTCGCCGCGATCACGAAGTCGTCGCTGATCGAGCGCGATCTCGACCTGCTTGCGCCGATGGCCGAGCGCGGGCAGGTGATGGCGGCAGTCACGATCACGACGCTCGATGCCGATCTCTCGCGCACGC
Source organism: Burkholderia sp. BE17 (assembly GCF_009362305.1). Lineage (NCBI taxonomy): Bacteria > Pseudomonadati > Pseudomonadota > Betaproteobacteria > Burkholderiales > Burkholderiaceae > Burkholderia > Burkholderia sp. BE17. The sequence continues at coordinate 394,651 of NZ_WHNU01000001.1, read as the reverse complement.
TCGAGCCGCGGGCGGCAACACCGGCGCGCCGGTTGCGCACGATCCGCGCACTGCGCGATGCGGGCGTGCCGGTCGGCGTGAGCATTGCGCCGGTGATTCCGTTCGTCACCGAGCCCGATATGGAGCGCGTGCTCGAAGCGTGCGCGGAAGCGGGTGCAACGCACGCAAGCTACATCATCCTGCGGTTGCCGTGGGAGGTCGCGCCGCTGTTCAAGAACTGGCTCGCCGCGCATTTTCCCGATCGCGCGGAGCGCGTGATGAATCGCGTGCGCGACATGCGCGGCGGGAAAGACTACGACTCGGATTTCTCGAAACGGATGAAGGGCGAAGGGATCTGGGCCGACCTGTTGCGGCAGCGGTTCCGCCAGGCCGTCAAGCGGCTCGGGCTGAACGAGCGCACGAACGGCATCCTCGATCTGTCGCAGTTTCGCGGCGCGCCGGCCGCCGCGGTGCCCGCGCCGCGCGTTGCAGTTCGCGCAGCCGGCGCGAAGTCGCGCGACGACATGCAGTTGAACCTGTTCTAAGCGGCGCGCAATCCCGGTGCCCGCCGGCACTGGCGCGTCGCGTTCGTTGCGCTTACTGCGAAATCTGCTTTGCCGCTTCGACCTGCGATTCGAAATACGTCTGGAACGACAGCGCGAGCGCGGTCATCAGCAGGAACGCACCGATCAGCAGCGAGAAGATCACGACAAAGATCACGGTCCAGCCCGACCGGCTGTGCTTGCCCGTTTCCGCGTTGAATTGCGCGTCCCACTTTTCGTCGGGGCGCAGCCCGTAGACGAGTGCGGCGAGGAACGCAGCCAGCAGCGAGATCGCGCCGGGTACCGCGAGCCACCAGCCGAGACCGGCACTGCGCTGGGTCGCGGCGAGCAGCAGGAAGCCCGGGATGCCGACGATCGTCGCGAGCAGGTGCGCCCAGCCGTACACGTCGCGAAAGCCGTACAGATAGAAGCGGTGCGCGCCGAGCGATCCGAACAGGAATGCGAGGGCGGCGGTGAGCGTCTTGGAACGGAAGCGGCGGGACGGTGCGGTGCTGCTGGACATGGATGGCGGCGTATTGTCGTTGGCATGGGTGGCCTGCGGGCCGGCGCGGGCGCGCGGCCCGGCACGCATTCTACGATGCCCGGTCAGGCCCGGTCACCCCCGGCCTGCGTCAAGGTGCCGCATAGGTTACGCGGTAGATTGCACCTGCGTAGTCGTCGCTCACGAGCAGCGAACCGTCCGGCAGCGGCAGCACGTCGGCCGGGCGTCCCCACACCGTGCCGTCGGGCCGCAGCCAGCCGGTGACGAACGGGGTCTGGCGCGCCTGGCTGCCGTCCGCCGACACGACCACGCGCATCACGCGGTAACCGACCTTCGTGCTGCGGTTCCATGAGCCGTGTTCGGCGATGAACACATTATTGCGATACGACGCCGGAAACATCGGCCCGGTATAGAAGCGCATGCCGAGCGCCGCGACGTGCGCGCCGAGTTTCAGTACGGGCGGCACATAACGACGGCATACGTCGGCGCTGCCGAATTCGGGGTCGGGCGTATCGCCGCCATGACAATACGGAAAACCGAAATCGAGGCCGGCGCGAGGCGCACGGTTGAGCTTGTCGTCGGGCACGTCGTCGCCCATCATGTCGCGCCCGTTGTCGGTAAACCAGAGCTCGCCCGAATCGGGGTGCCATGCGAAGCCGACCGTATTGCGCACGCCGCGGGCGACAACCTCGCTTCTGCTGCCGTCGGTCTTCATGCGCGCGATGATCGCGTAGCGGCTGCGATCGGCGAGACAGACGTTGCACGGTGCGCCGGTCGGCACGTAAAGCTTGCCGTCGGGGCCGAACGCGATGAATTTCCAGCCGTGATGGTGTTCGGTCGGCAGCGCGTCGGTCACGACGACAGGGGGCGGTGGCTTGGCGAGCCGGTCGTCGATGCGATCGAGGCGCAGGATGCGCGACACGGCTGATATATAGAGCGCACCGTCGCGGTAGGCTACTCCGACGGGCATGTCGAGCCCGGACGCGATCACGTGGCGCGCGCTGATCCGGCCCTCGTGCATCTCGAACGCATGGACGCGGCCTTCCCGCGTGCCGACATACAGGATGCCGCGCGGCGACCACGCCATTTCGCGCGCAGTCGGTACCGCGTCGGTCAGCACGTCCACGTGGAAGCCGGGCGGCACGACGAGTTCGTCCACCGGTAGCGGCGCGGCGAACGCCGTTGCGAACGCGAGGCAGGCAAGGCCGGCAAGCAGCGGCATGAAACGGTGCTGCGCGTGGCGCGCCGGGGCGGCGCGAAGGAGCGGCATGACGGTCGGGAGCGTCCTGGACACGACGATTGTATGCCCGGCGGACGGGCCGTCCGTGGATTTTTTGCGCGTAAGTGTTTGTTGTGCCTCTGGTTTCCGGCTATAATCGCGTGTTTCAGTAGTTTCGAACCCGGTTTTCCGAAGGACATCATATGGTTATCATCCGTCTGGCTCGTGGCGGCTCGAAGAAGCGCCCGTTCTACAACATCGTTGCTACCGATTCGCGTAACCGTCGTGACGGCCGCTTCATCGAGCGCGTCGGCTTCTACAACCCGGTTGCTACGAAGGGCGAATCGCTGCGTATCGCTCAAGACCGCCTGACGTACTGGCAAGGTGTTGGCGCGCAACTGTCGCCGACCGTCCAGCGTCTCGTGAAGGAAGCGCAAAAGGCGCAACCGGCTGCCTAACATGGCACGGTGTGCCGGTCGTGCCGGCTGTGAGGTGCGTTGATGGCGGGTCACGATTCCGGTAATGCAAGGCGCGGGCGTGCGTCATTCGGCGCATTCGTCCGCAAGCCGGTCGAGCGCGACGTTGTCGCGAACGCCGGACAGGCTGCCGAACAGGGTGGTCTCGAAGCGACGCAAGCCTGGCCCGACGATGCTGTCGAGGTCGGGGCGGTGGTCGACGCCTACGGCCTTAAGGGCTGGATCAAGGTGGCGACGCATGCCGACGCCGGTCGCGGCGGCGATGCGCTGCTCAACGCGCGCCGCTGGTGGCTGGAACGCGGTGCGGAGCGGCTTTCCGTCCGCATCATGCAGTCGAAGACGCACAGCGACACCGTCGTTGCGCAACCCGCGGGCGTCAGCGACCGCGATGCCGCGCTGGCCATGCGCGGCTTTCGCGTGTTCGTGCGCCGGGAAGATTTCCCGGCATTGGCCGCGGACGAATTCTATTGGGTCGACCTGATCGGTCTCGATGTCGTCAACGAGCAATCGGTGGCGCTCGGGAAGGTGAGCGGGATGATCGACAACGGCGTGCATTCGATCATGCGTGTCGAGTATCCGGCAACCGGCAAAGACGGTCAGCCGACCACCGACGAACGGTTGATTCCGTTTGTCGGCGTATACGTCAAAACGGTGGATCAGGCGGCGCGTCGCATCGTCGTCGACTGGGAAGCCGATTACTGAAATGAACCAGGTTACCGAGAGCGCGGTGCAGTTCGACGTCGTCACGCTCTTTCCCGAGATGTTCCGCGCACTGACCGACTGGGGAATCACCAGCCGGGCCGTCAAGCAAGGGCGCTTCGGGCTGCGCACCTGGAACCCGCGTGATTTCACGACGGACAACTACCGCACGGTCGACGATCGTCCGTACGGCGGCGGTCCGGGCATGGTGATGCTGGCCAGGCCGCTCGAAGCCGCGATCGGCGCCGCGAAAGCAGCGCAGGCGGAGCAGGGCATCGCGAGCACGCGCGTCGTGATGATGTCGCCGCAGGGCGCGCCGCTCACGCACGAGCGAGCGGTGCGGATGGCGCAGGAGCCGGGTGTCGTCGTGCTGTGCGGCCGCTATGAAGCGATCGACCAGCGCCTGCTCGACCGTTGCGTCGACGAGGAAATCAGCCTCGGCGATTTCGTGTTGTCCGGCGGGGAACTGCCGGCGATGGCGATGATGGATGCGGTCGTGCGGCTGCTGCCCGGCGTGCTGAACGATTCGCAGTCGGCCGTGCAGGACAGTTTCGTCGACGGCCTGCTCGATTGTCCGCACTACACGCGCCCCGAGGAATATGACGGCGTGCGCGTGCCGGACGTGCTGCTCGGCGGGCATCATGCCGAGATCGAGCGGTGGCGGCGCCAGGAAGCATTGCGGAATACGTTGCAGAAGCGGCCGGACCTGATCGTCCGGGCGCGTCGCGAAAAGTTGTTGAGCCGTGCCGATGAGGCATGGCTCGCGAACCTCGCACGCGAAGCGAAGAACGCCTCCTGAGGCGGCGTCGCGGGCGGGAATTGGCGGTGCCGTGCATGCGTGTGCGGCGCCTGATGTGAATCCATCCTCTATCGGGGCCGGCCTGGGAGCAGGCAGGTGCAAACGCCGACACGATGGCAATAGGAGTCAGTGATGAACCTCATCGCAAAACTTGAGCAGGAAGAAATCGAGCGCGCGCTCGCCGGCAAGACGATCCCCGAATTCGCCCCGGGCGACACGGTGATCGTGAACGTGAACGTGGTTGAAGGTAACCGCAAGCGCGTTCAGGCTTACGAAGGCGTCGTGATCGCGATTCGCAACCGTGGCCTGAACTCGAACTTCATCGTCCGCAAGATCTCGTCGGGCGAAGGCGTCGAGCGTACGTTCCAGACGTACTCGCCGCTGCTGGCAAGCATCGTCGTGAAGCGCCGCGGTGATGTGCGTCGCGCGAAGCTGTACTACCTGCGCGAGCGTTCGGGCAAGTCGGCTCGTATCAAGGAAAAGCTGGTGTCGAAGGATCGCACCGCAGCAGCTTCCCAAGAGTAAGAGCTGTAAGGAAAAAGCACCCACCCGGGTGCTTTTTTCATTCTGGCGCGACAATATGCTCGATACGACACGAACCAGAGAGCCCCATTGAACCGCCGCCCCATCATCGATCCCGAAGTATTGCCGGTCGAAGGCACCGGCGCCGGCCTGCCCGCCATCGATCCCCGCCTGATGACGCCGTCCGGCTTGCGCGATCGTTTCGCGCGCACGCTCGACTGGAACGTCGAGCCCGGAGAGGCGAGGCTGCAGGAGGGCGTCGATCCGCGCAGCGCGGCCGTCCTCGTGCCGCTCGTCACCCGCGAGTCGGGCCTCACCGTGCTGCTGACCCAGCGCGCCGACCACCTGAACGACCACGCCGGGCAGATCAGCTTTCCCGGCGGCCGTCGCGAACCGTTCGATCGCGACGCGACTGCCACCGCGTTGCGCGAAGCGAAGGAAGAGATCGGGCTGGCCGCCGAACGCGTCGAGATCCTCGGCGCGCTGCCCGACTACCTGACCGGCACCGGCTTCTGCGTGGCGCCGGTGGTCGGCCTCGTGCATCCGCCGTTCACCGTGCAGGCCGACACGTTCGAAGTCGCCGAGATCTTCGAGGTGCCGCTCGCGTTCCTGATGAATCCCGCGAACCATCAGGTCCGCGTGTTCCGTTGGGAAGGCGGGGAGCGTCGTTTTTTTGCGATGCCCTATCCGAACGGCGAACCGGGCGGGCATTACTTCATCTGGGGCGCAACTGCCGCCATGTTTCGCAATCTGTACCGCTTCTTGGCCGCCGCATAGACGCGCGCACCGGCTCACGCGCGCGGCCGGCCGCCGGGCGACCGCGCCGGCAGCCATGCGCGGCTTACGCTGTGCTATCGTTATGCAAAAAATGACATAACTCCGAAGACGGCGCCACGCATGACTTTCTTTTCGGTTCTCCTCGCCCTCATCATCGAACAGGTCCGCGCGTTGTCGCCGAACAATCCGGTGTTCGCGCTGTTCCAGTTTCATGCGGAGACCGTCGCGCATGGTCTCGACGCAGGCAAGCAGAAGCACGGCATCCTCGCGTGGCTCGCGGTCGTGCTGCCGTGGGTGCTGGTCGTCGCACTGATCTATTTCCTGCTGTACAAGGTGAGCTTCGTGCTCGCGTTCCTGTGGAACGTGGCCGTCGTGTATTTCACGCTTGGCTTCCGCCAGTTCAGTCATTACTTCACCGACATCCATCTCGCGCTCAACAACGACGACGTGCCGCGCGCGCGCGAAATCCTGCGCGAGTGGACGGGCATCGACACGGTCGACATGCCGGTCGGCGAAATCGTCCGCCATACGCTGATCCACGCGGTTGTCGCATCGCATCGCCACGTGTTCGGCGTGTTCTTCTGGTATGTGCTGCCGATCGGGCCGGCCGGCGCCGTGCTGTACCGGATTTCCGAATACCTCGCGCGCAGCTGGTCGACGCCGGGCGACGACCGCACGGCCGCTTTCTCGACGTTCGCGCAACGCGCGTTCTTCGTGATCGACTGGATTCCCGCGCGACTGACCGCACTCGGCTTCGCGATCGTCGGAAATTTCGAGGATGCGATCTACGCGTGGCGCAACCACACGCGCCAGTGGCCCGACCCGAACGACGGCGTGCTGCTGGCAGCCGGCAGCGGGGCGCTCGGTGCGCGTCTCGCGGGGCCGCTCGCGGAACCGTCGAGCCTCGACGCGCTGGCAGTCGGCGACAGCGGTCCGCTGACGGTCGGTGACGATTGCACGCCGCGTACGCTGCAGTCGGCGGTCGGCCTCGTCTGGCGTGCGGTGATCCTGTGGATGATCCTGCTGCTGATGCTGACGCTCGCCGTCTGGGTGTCGTGACGGGGCAGCGCAGCGCCCGATGAAACGCAAAGGCCGGCTTGATGCCGGCCTTTTTGCTGTGGGTCAGTCGTCGAGCGGATCGCGCACGGCGCCGCATTGCCAGCACGCGGTGAACTGGGCCTCGAGCGCTTCGCCGCACTGTCGGCAGCGCCACGGCGCGGCGCCGGCCGACGGGCCGTGCGACGCGGCATCGAGCAGCCGGCGGGCGAGCGCGTCGTCGCGTTCGTCGTCGAGCCACAGCTCGGGCGTGCACGCGTCGGCGGGCAGGCCGCCGAGTGCGCCGGTCGCGTAGCAGTTATGCAGCTCGCAACCGACGCCGGCCACCTGGAGCACGTTGGCCCAATGCTGCGCCGTCGCAAGATCGGGTGCCTTGAAACGCATGGCGGCTCCTGTCGATGAAGGCCGGCCCGAACGGCACCGGCCGTCGTGCCCCAGTCGCGCGATCAGCGGACGATCTGGCTCGCCTCGTGCACGAGCTGCGCGTACAGTGCGTGCCGCGACGGCGCGATGCGGCCATCGGTGACCGCTTCGAGAATCGCGCAGCCAGGCTCGTGCAGATGATGACAATTATAGAAACGGCAGTCCGCGAGCAGCGGCCGGAACTCCGGAAACGCGCGCTCGAGACGGCCTTCAGTCAGATGGTAGAGGCCGAACTCCTGGAAGCCCGGCGAATCGATCAGCGCGCCGCCGCCCTCCAGCGGGTAGAGGCGCGTGAACGTCGTCGTGTGGCGGCCGCTGTTGAGTGCGGCCGAGATCTCGCGCGTCGCGGCTTCGGCATCGGGAACGAGCAGGTTCACGAGCGTCGACTTGCCCATCCCGGACTGGCCGAGCAGGATCGTCGAATGGCCGGCGAGGTGCGGCATCAGTTGTGCGCGCGCGTCGTCGGGCGAGCCCTTTACCGACAGCTCGAGCACGTCGTAGCCGAGTGCACGGTACGGCGCGAGGCGCTCTCGCGCGACCGGCAGCGCGGCTTCGACGTCGATCTTGTTCAGTACGACGAGCGGCTTCAGTTCGTTCGCCTCGGCGGCGATCAGCGCGCGGCCGAGCAGGTCTTCGCTGAAATAGGGCTCGGTCGCGAGCACGATCAGCAACTGGTCGAGGTTGGCTGCGAACAGCTTCGACTTGAACTGGTCGGAACGGTACAGCAGGTTGCGCCGTTCGCCGATCTCGACGATCACGCCCTGGTCGGCCGACGCGTGTTCGTACACGACGCGGTCGCCGACCGCGATGTCGCTCTTCTTGCCGCGCGGAAAGCACTGCAGCATCGGGCCGCCGTCGTCGGGCGCGACGATGTAGTGGCGGCCGTGCGCCGCGATCACGCGGCCTTCGACACGTTGCGCGCCCGACGCGCGCGGGGCCGGTTTGCGGGAAGACGGCCGGCTCATGCGAGCTGCAGCAGGCGGTCGATCCGCTGCGATGCGGGCGGATGCGAGTAGTAGAAGGCCGTGTAGACGGGGTCCGGCGTCAGCGTCGACGCGTTGTCCTCATAGAGCTTCACGAGCGCGCTGACGAGATCCTGCGCGTCGGTCTGGCTGGCCGCGAACGCGTCGGCCTCGAATTCGTGCTTGCGCGACGTGAGGCTGCTGAACGGCGTCGCGAAGAACAGGAACACGGGAATCGCGAGGAAGAACAGCACGAGCGCGGCGCCCGCGTTGCTCGTGTCGAGCGACGGCGTGACGCCGAGCCCCGTATAGAACCAGGCGCGTTGCGCAAGCCAGCCGAGCAGCGCGAGCAGCACGAGGCTCAGCACGAACGACACGAGCATCCGCTTCATCACGTGGCGGCGCTTGAAATGGCCGAGTTCGTGCGCGAGCACGGCTTCGATTTCCTGGCCGGACAGGCGCGCGAGCAGCGTGTCGAAGAACACGATTCGCTTCGATGCGCCAAAGCCCGTGAAGTACGCATTGCCGTGCGCGGAGCGACGGCTGCCGTCCATCACGAACAGCCCCTTCGCCGCGAAGCCGCAGCGCTTCATCAGCGATTCGATGCGCGAGCGCAGCGCGTCGTCCTTCAGCGGTTCGAACTTGTTGAAGAGCGGTGCGATGAAGGTCGGGTAGATCAGCAACACGAGCATCTGGAACGCGACCCAGACGATCCAGGTCCACAGCCACCACAAGTTGCCGGCCTGGTTCATCAGCCACAGCACGACGAACAGCAGCGGCAGGCCGAGCGCGGCGCCGAGCAGCGAGTTTTTCAGCATGTCGGTGAAGAACAGCCGCTTCGTCATCCGGTTGAAGCCGAAACGCTGCTCGACGCCGAACTGGCGGTAATACTCGAACGGGACGTCGATCACGCTCATGATCACGAGCACCGCGGCGACGAGCGCGACCTGCTGCCCGTAGCCGCGGCCGAGCCAGCCGGTCAGCAGCGTGTCGAGCGCGCCGACGCCGCCGAGCAGCGTGAGGCCGACCAGCACGGCCGCGCTGACGACGATCTCGAGCATCGTCAGCCGGGTGCGCTCGACCGTATAGTCGGCCGCGCGCTGGTGGGCGGTCAGCGGGATGGTTGCGCTGAACTGCGCGGGCACGCCGTTGCGGTGCGCGGCGACGAAGCGGATCTGCCGCGACGCGAGCCACAGCTTGGTGACGACCATCGCGAGCACGGCGAGCGCGAACAGCAGGGTGAACGAAAAGGGTGACATCGAAGGCGCCAAAGGGTTCTATGCGAGAATTATATGTTCTTGCGGACCGGGCCCGCAGATGCGTTGCCGGCCGCCTGGGCGGCGCCGCGCGCCGTCCGCCATTTTCCAGGATGACTCATGACCGATACCGCCGCTTCCGCCAGCCAGCCCGCGCTCGTGCGCAACGAGTTGAACCTCGTCTGGCTCGACATGGAGATGACGGGCCTCGACCCGGATAACGACCGCATCATCGAGATCGCGGTCGTCGTGACCAATTCCACGCTCGACGTTGCTGTCGAAGGCCCCGTGTTCGCGATCCACCAGAGCGACGAAACGCTCGCGAAGATGGACGACTGGAACAAGTCGACGCACGGCCGCTCGGGCCTGATCGACCGCGTGCGCGCGTCGACCGTGACCGAGGCGGACGCCGCCGCGCAACTGCAGGCGTTCCTCGCGCAGTACGTATCGCCCGGCAAGTCGCCGATGTGCGGCAACTCGATCTGCCAGGACCGCCGCTTCATGGCGCGCTGGATGCCCGAATTCGAGAAATTCTTCCACTACCGCAACCTCGACGTCAGCACGCTGAAGGAGCTGTGCCGCCGCTGGCAGCCCGCGATCTACAAGGGCTTCCAGAAACGCGCGATGCACACGGCGCTCGCGGACATCCACGAATCGATCGACGAGCTGAAGTACTACCGCGAGCATTTCCTGATTCCGGCCGCGTCGGCGTCGGCAGGCGAGTCCGCGCCGGCCGCCTGAGCGGGCCGGCACGCGCGCAGCGCTCGGTACACGCTCAGCGCTGCGCGCTTTTCGGCCGGAACGCCGCGACCACCGCGGCGTCGGTCTCGATGTACGGGCCGCCGATCAGGTCGATGCAGTAGGGCACCGCGGCGAAGATGCCGGGCACCGTCGACTTGCCGTCGGCGTCGCGCAGCCCTTCGAGCGTTTCCCGGATCGACTTCGGCTGGCCGGGCAGGTTGACGATCAGCGCCGCATGGTCGGCCGTCTCGCGGATCACCGCGACCTGCCGAGACAGGATCGCGGTCGGCACGAAATTCAGGCTGATCTGCCGCATCTGTTCGCCGAATCCCGGCATTTCCTTCGTCGCCACGGCCAGCGTGGCCTCGGGCGTCACGTCACGGCGCGCGGGGCCCGTGCCGCCCGTCGTCAGCACGAGGTCGCAGCCGGCGACGTCGACGAGCTCGGCGAGCGTGGCGGAGATCGTCGGCGCGTCGTCCTGGATCAGCCGCGTTTCGGCACGCCACGGCGAGACCAGCGCGCCGGCGAGCCACTCCTGCAGCGCCGGAATGCCTTTATCTTCGTAGACGCCCGTGCTGGCACGGTCGCTGATCGACACGAGACCGACGACGAGTTCGTCCGGGCGCTTAGGCTTCGTCGTCGTCATGGTCGTCTCCGGCGTCGTCGACCGCTTCGTCATCCCCGCCGGGCGTGCCGCTCGCGGTCTTGACCCACTGGAACAGCTCGCGGAAATAGCGCGGCGGCTTGCCTTGCTGCGCTTCCTTGCGCGCGTTGCGGATCAGCGTGCGGCCTTCCTGGATGTCCGCGTCGGGGTGCTGGCGCAGGAATTCGGTCAACGCGTCGTCGCTGGCGAGCAACTTTTCGCGCGTGCGTTCGATCCAGTGCAGGCGGGCCGTCGCGGCCTTGTTCACGCCGCGCTGCGCGTCGAGCGCGGTGCGCAGCGCGGCCGTCTCGTCGTCGGCCAGCGAGCGCATCACGCGGCCGACGTACTGGAGCTGGCGGCGCTTGCCTTCGTGATCGGTGATCCGGCGCGCCTCGCGAACGGCGTCCGCGAGGGCTTCCGGCATCGGCATGCGCTTGAGCGCGTCCTTCGGCAGGTCGACGAGCGCCTGGCCGAGCTCCTGCAACGCGTGCATCTCGCGCTTCAACTGGGATTTGCTGGGGCGATCGTAGCCGTTGTCGTCGTCTTCGACGGCATGCTCGATCGGCTGAATTCGGGTTTTGCGTGTCATGGGCGGCATTGTATCGCGGCGCGGACACCCCAAGCTTGTCTGTGTCCGTCCCCGGACCTTGCTATGATCGCGGGATACGCAACATTTTGAACATGCGGGCGCCCGCCCGCCACCGGATACCAAGACGATGGCAGCCAATCTCGACGTACAAGCGCGCTATTTCCCGCACACGCAGGACCAGCTCAAAGAAATCGCGTCGGACATCCTTCGCCATGCGAAGGCACTCGGCGCGACGGACGCCGCGACCGAAATCTCCGAGGGCGACGGCCTGTCGGTGTCGGTGCGCCGCGGCGAAGTCGAAACGATCGAGCACAACCGCGACAAGATGGTCGGCGTGACCGTGTTCATCGGCAAGAAGCGCGGCAACGCGAGCACGTCCGATTTTTCGCCGGCCGCGATCAAGGATACCGTCGCTGCCGCCTACAACATCGCACGTTTCACGGCCGAGGACGAAGCGGCCGGCCTTGCCGAGGCCGAACTGCTCGAAACCGACCCGCGCGACCTCGATCTCTATCATCCGTGGGCGCTGACGGCCGACGAGGCCGTCGAACTCGCCCGCCGCGCGGAAGACGCCGCATTCGCGGTCAGCCCGCAGATCCGCAATTCGGAAGGCGCGAGCGTGTCGGCGCAGCATTCGCAGTTCGTGCTCGCGACGTCGCGCGGCTTCCTGTCCGGCTATCCGTACTCGCGCCATTACATCGCATGCGCGCCGATCGCGGGCAGCGGCCGTCACATGCAGCGCGACGACTGGTATTCGTCGAAGCGCAGCGCGATCGATCTCGCGGCACCCGAAGCGGTGGGCCGTTACGCGGCCGAGCGTGCGCTCGCGCGGATGGGCGCGCGCCGTCTCGACACCCGCAAGGTGCCCGTGCTGTTCGAGGCGCCGCTCGCGGCCGGCCTGCTCGGCGCATTCGTGCAGGCCGTGAGCGGCGGCGCGCTGTACCGCAAGACGTCGTTCCTCGTCGACAGCCTCGGCAAGCCGGTGTTTGCGCCGCACATCCAGGTCGTCGAGGATCCGCACGTGCCGCGCGCAATGGGCAGCGCGCCGTTCGACGAGGAAGGCGTGCGTACGCGCGCGCGCAGCGTCGTCAAGGACGGCGTCGTCGAAGGCTACTTCCTGTCGACCTATTCGGCACGCAAGCTCGGCACGCAGACCACCGGCAACGCGGGCGGATCGCACAACCTCGCGCTGCGCAGCTCGAACACGCAGCCGGGCGACGATTTCGACGCGATGCTGAAGAAGCTCGGTACGGGCCTGCTGCTGACCGAGCTGATGGGGCAGGGCGTGAACTATGTGACGGGCGACTATTCGCGCGGCGCGGCAGGGTTCTGGGTCGAGAACGGCGTGATCCAGTATCCGGTCGAGGAAATCACCGTCGCGAGCACGCTGCAGGAGATGTTCCGCCATATCGTCGCGATCGGCGCCGATTCGATCGTCCGCGGTACGAAGGAAACGGGCTCGGTGCTGATCGAGCAGATGACGATCGCAGGGCAGTAAGCGGTGCGCGGCGCAGGCCGCCACGAAACGAAAAAGCCCGACAGGCGCGAGCCGGTCGGGCTTTGCTCATTGTGCGTGACGCGTCAGCCGCGCTTGCGCTCGTAGACGACGAACGCATAACGGAACGTGTTCGGCGCGGCAGCCTGGTGTGCATCGCGCGACACTTCCTGCCAGTGTGCGGCGTCGGGTGCAGGGAACGATGCGTCGCCGTCGAAGTCGGCATCGATCTCGGTGACGACCAGTTTATCCGCGAGCAGGATGCCTTCCGCATAGAGTTGCGCACCGCCGATCAGGAATGCCTCGGGCACGCCGTCACGGGCGGCGAGCGTCAGCGCGTCGGCGAGCGACGTGACCGTGTCGCAGCCGTCGAAGCGGCGCGCTGCGTCGCGCGTGACGACGATATTACGGCGGCCCGGCAGCGGCCGGCCGATCGACTCGTGGGTCTTGCGGCCCATCACGATCGGTGCACCCATCGTCGTGCGCTTGAAGAACGCGAGATCCTCGGGAAGTTTCCAGGGCAACTGGTTGTCGCGGCCGATGATGCCGTTGCGGGCACGCGCGACGATCAGGGTCAACGTCGTCATGAAGGTCGGGTAAGAGGAAAACCGGAATGGCGCCGATTCTACCGGAACGGCAGTGCATGCCGGATTCCGCGCGCGCGCATCGGCTCGTCGGTGCCGTGCGCCGTGACGCGCGACGCAATGCGACGCAGCGACGAATTGAATAAAAAGAGTGCCCGCCGGGGGACGGAGCACAAAACCGTTTCATGTTGCGAGGTCGGTGAGGGTGGTTACGATCGATGCAGGCCGGCCGATTCGAGTAAATTCGGAATGCTAATGGAATGGGTCGACACATGCTCACTGCCGCGTGGTGCCTTGTGCGTTCTTTTCCATCGCGTGCTGCGCATCATGTGGCTGCGGTACCGGGAGCGGTGTCGGCAACTGAGGCGGAGGCGGGATCTCATCCCACAGCGTCACCGAAGTCTTGCCGGCCGGCAGCGGTTGCGGTGACGACACGGTCACGATGCCGAACCCGTTGCCGGGCTGCATGCCTGGCGCGTTTTCGGCAAGCAGCATCGCGCGATCCAGCTTCACGTTTTCATCCGCGTGCGCCGGCGCGGGCGGGCCGGCAGCCGAGAGCGAAATCGCCATCGGCACAAAAGAAAGTAACAGATGTTTTCGCATGGTCGCTGTCTCCGATGTATTCCATATTCAGCGAAATGCATGCCATCATGCCGGGACCCTTGTCACGATTGCGATTCGCGCGCAAGCGTCGATAATTGTGGCGAGAAACGCCTGAAAATGTTTCAGGCCTGAAACGAGGGGGCTCGGGAATACTGCGGATTCAATCGATACGCTACAAGGATGAAAATCAACGCGTGTGTCGATGAAAGAACACTTCGCTGCGCAAGTGCTATGTGCAGATGATTGACATGCGTCGACTTCCCGAGCGATTCGACCGCATCGCCCGAGGCGCTGAAATGGGTTTGTCGCATTCAGTGCCTATAACTAAGCTGTCTTGAAAAAAACGGACGCGAGATAAGCGCCATCATGCGAGGCTTTGTCGTTGCCGCGCATCGGCATGGCGAATCGAGCCACCTTTGGCTGACCCGATTCGATCCTTTCGCACGCGATCTGGCGTGCGTGGCAATCGTTAGATGGTTGATGAACGGGGTGGGCGTATGGGAGCCGATCAGCGTCACGTAATCTATTATTCGCGCGAACCGAGCGACGCGTTGCGCGGCCATTTCGACGAATGCGGTTGGCGCGTCGATCTCGCGGAGACTGTGCGCGACGTACGGCGCGTCGTGCAGCACGGTGTTGCAACGGCCGGCCTGCTCGATTTCTCGCCGGGCTTCAAGCCGTCGGACCTGCGCGAACTCGAATCCTGCCTGACCATCCAGCACATCGGCTGGATCGCGGCGACGCGGCGCGGCCAGTTGCAGGATGCCACGCTGCGCCATCTCATTCGCGACTATTGCTTCGACTACGTGACGATGCCGTACGAGATGTCGCGGATCGTCGAGACCGTCGGTCATGCGCATGGCATGGTCGCGCTGACCGAGCCCGTTGCGCCGCCCGCCGGTGCAGGACGCAGCGAAGGCGAGATGGTCGGCACCTGCGATGCGATGCTCGGACTTTTCAGGACGATCCGTCGCGTCGCGGCGACCGATGCGCCGGTGTTCATCTCCGGCGAATCGGGCACGGGCAAGGAACTGACGGCGGTCGCGATTCACGAGCGCTCGTCGCGCGCGCAGGCGCCGTTCATCGCGATCAATTGCGGTGCGATTCCGTCGACACTGCTGCAGGCCGAGCTGTTCGGCTATGAGCGCGGTGCCTTCACCGGCGCGAACCAGCGCAAGATCGGCCGCGTCGAGGCCGCCAACAGCGGCACGCTGTTTCTCGACGAGATCGGCGACCTGCCGCTCGAAAGCCAGGCGAGTCTGCTGCGCTTCCTGCAGGAAGGCAAGATCGAGCGGCTCGGCGCGCACGTGTCGGTGCCGGTCGATGTGCGCGTGATCTGCGCGACGCACGTGGATATGGAAGCGGCGTTGCGTGAAGGGCGGTTCCGCGAGGACCTGTTCCATCGCCTGTGCGTGCTGAAGATCGAGGAGCCGCCGCTGCGCGCGCGCGGCAAGGACATCGAGGTGCTCGCGCGCCACATGCTCGAGCGTTTCAAGGGCGACGCGCATCGCCGCCTGCGCGGCTTTTCTCCTGATGCGGTGGCCTCGCTGTACGGCTATTCGTGGCCGGGCAACGTCCGTGAGCTGATCAATCGCGTGCGCCGCGCGATCGTGATGTCGGAGGGCCGTATGATCACTGCGGCCGATCTCGAACTGAACGACTACGCGACGCTCGCGCCCGTGTCGTTGCTTGAGGCGCGGGAGGCGGCCGAGCGACAGGCGATCGAGCAGGCGCTGCTGCGCCATCGCGGCCGTTTCGCGGATGCCGCGCGCGAACTCGGCGTGTCGCGTGTCACGCTCTACCGGCTGATGTGCGCGCACGGAATGCGCGATCGCGGCGACACGCTGACAGGGTTTCCGACGTCGTTGCCGGACCTTCCGCATCACGCTTGCTAAAATTGGCGGGTACGGCCGCCCTCGCGGCCGAAGGAACCCGCATGAAACAGTATCTCGACCTCGTTCGTACCATTCTCGATACCGGCGCCTGGCAGGAGAACCGCACGGGGATCCGCACCATCAGCATGCCGGGCGCGATGCTGCGCTTCGACCTGCAGCAAGGCTTCCCGGCGGTCACGACCAAGAAGCTCGCGTTCAAGTCCGCGATCGGTGAACTGGTCGGCTTCCTGCGCGCGTCGCGCAGCGCGGCCGATTTCCGCGCGCTCGGCTGCAAGGTGTGGGATGCGAACGCGAACGAGAACGCGCAGTGGCTCGCGAACCCGTATCGCCAGGGTGTCGACGATCTCGGCGACGTGTATGGCGTGCAATGGCGCCAGTGGCCAGGCTACAAGGTGCTCGATGCGGGCGCCGATGCGCAGATCACCGATGCGACGCGCCGCGGTTTCCGGATCGTCACGCATTTCGACGAAGACGGCGCGCCGAAGGTGCTGCTGTACAAGGCGATCGACCAGCTGCGCCAGTGCCTGGACACGATCATGGAGAACCCGGCCGACCGTCGTATCCTGTTTCACGCGTGGAATCCGGCCGTGCTCGACCAGATCGCGCTGCCCGCATGCCATCTGCTGTACCAGTTCCTGCCGAATGCGACGAAGCGCGAGATCTCGCTGTGCCTGTACATCCGCAGCAACGACGTCGGGCTCGGCACGCCGTTCAACCTGACGGAAGGGGCCGCGCTGCTGTCGCTCGTCGGCCGGCTGACGGGCTACACGCCGCGCTGGTTCACGTATTTCATCGGCGACGCGCACTGGTTTGTGGAACCTAAAAAACCGTCAACCTACCACTGACAAAGGCCTAGAGCCGGTTTTAGCTCTGGTACTTTCTCAAAAAGTACCAACGTCGTAGCCTCCCTCCGGCGCATTGCCGCCAAGCAAACAATCCCCAACTTTTTCCAAATCGACCCGTCTCTCCGACGAGGCCAACGCTTTGTCTCGTGCTCAGCAAAACCGAGAGTGTTGCGCATAAGCAACGATAGGCGGCATGAATCCTTGGAGTCGCTAACGGCCTACTTGGAGTTTCCCATGACAGTGAGCGAAGCTGCGCGGTTTCTTTTCGTCAGCCGCCCGCACGTCCGCCAGCTCATTGAGCGCGACGCACTAACCGAGGTCTTGCCGAAGCGTCCTGAAGAGGAGGCGAACATCGACCCGCAGTCGGTGCTCGCGTATCGGATAAAACAAGACATCGCTTTCCGCGAGTGGCTGGATTCACACACAGGGAATTAGGACGTATTGGCTCGGGCGCCTCCGTCACAGGCCGATGCACTCGAAGCTCGCCGCGAGAGCATCGACCAAGCGTTGCGGCCATCCGTGCATTAGTCCGGATTTTTTGACGCCTTTTGCACTGCTTCCAGCGTGTCTTGCACCATTTGACGGTCGCGCTGCGCCAGGCCCTCGATGGAGCTGAGAAGGCCGCTCGAGAACCATTCTGCCTCTTCTGTGCCTTCAACCACGCAACTTTGTAGATTCTGAATGACTTTCGCACCGTCATGAGGTGAATACTCTAGGGCGGCGGCACTGCAGAATTCCGCCGCCCGTTGGATGGCGTCTTTCTCTTTTGCCTTGTCCATCCTTTCCCCGTGTTCAAGCTCTACCGTGAATTTGTATGCACTCCACGCCCTTCGCATCGAAGTGCCGGAGAGTTGGCTCGCGATATGAAAAAGAGAGGCGGCACGATACTCTCTCTGGCCAGAGGCGCTTCTTGCAAACTGAATTTTTGAGAGCCAAGCACTCCAGACAGCAGCAATTAATTCATCACTCGTGCCCTTAGTGGCGAGCATACTGATGACGACGGCACCGATGTGACCCAGCATTTGAGCGTAATCCTTGTCGGGCCACCAGACTGCACGAGAAAGCACGGTGAATAGTTCGTTTCTCTCAAGCTTTTCGGCGACCTGTCCAAGTGAGCCGCCGGAGGGCACTGGGCCGGCGAGCGGCGCGAGAAACACGTCAAGGGGAACGCGAATGCCAACGTGCCACGTGCACAGTTGCGCGTACGCCTGACACACAGTGTCGATGGGCAGGTCCTCGCGCTCCTTGGCCCATCGGAGGAGGTCGAGCGTGCAGAAAGAGTTTTCGACGCCTATCGATTCCTTGCAGGCGAGTCTCAGTAGCTCGTCGTCTGCGTACAGGCAGTAACCGGAGCGATTGAGAGCTTCTGCCTCCTGGACAAGATTCGCCGGGTGAAGACGGCCGACGCGCGCTGGCAGTTCGACCCGCGGCTGTTCGATGCGTGCGACGTTCTCGCGGATGAAGGCCATGATGCGCTTGGCAGATTGGGTTCCCCTTGACGATTCGAGGTCACTGGTCGCGAGCTGAGACAAGTACGAAACGGTAAGCTGCCCGACGGCGACGTTTTCCCATACGCGAAGTACGACATCTAGCAAATTGAGGCTATCGAGAACCATCAGCGCAGTTAAATCAAGCGCAGGGGGCTTTGTCGCTTCGGGAAAAGGTGCGTTCTCATCCTGCCTGATTTGCATTGTGAGTAAAAACTGGCGCTGGTCGGCCGGTACCGCTTTACCGACTTCCCACAATGTCAGTGGGTCGCCAATGTAATGGATGGCGAACCCCGCCCGTGTGATATAGGCAATTGGAAGCCGACCGTCTTTAAGCTCGCGCTCGCGCCGGAGATACTCTTGGCTTTTCGTTCGCCAGTCGCCCAAGATTGGTTCAAGGCTTTTGAGGAGTTCTTCCCCGTCGGCGTTCTCGGGCGTTTTGATGACGGCAAATTGCTTCGATTCCGGGAAGGAGACAGAGAAGGCATCGCTTCTGGAGGCAAACTCTGCGGCCATCTCCGCAGGAAGTGCCATACCGCGAACATACGCAGCGTGTGCCACGATGCTTAGGTACACCGCTTCCTGCTCGGAATCACCTTGGTCCACTGTCGCAGCGAAGTCGCGCAGGAGCTCGATAAATTCTTCCTGCGGTACTTTTGACTCACTGGCAATCATGAGATGTAGACGCTTCAGTTCGACGACGTCGACAGCGTGTCGCGCACGCTCGAGCAAACTGGTGATAGCAGATTTTGCGGCGTCATACATCGATAGGCGAAGGCATACTCCGAGATAGGCATGCAGCAATTCGCTTGCGGTATCGGATGCCGAGATGCCCGCCTCGAACTGCGCCAGCGCCGCGGCGGTTTTTCCAGAGCTGTCCAATGCGATGGCTCGCATTGCCAGAAGCGGCGCCGATGCGCCGAAGCGCTCAATTGCATCATTAGCCTCCTGAAGTGCATCAGGCCAACGTCGCAGTGTGAGAAGAGCTCTTACGGTCTTCTGTGTGTCGTCGAAGCTTATTGATTGAGATGTTCTAAGCGAGGCTACGACCTGCAATATAGTCTCAGCTTCTTCTGATTGGTGTGGGTTGAGATTCGAAAGCAAATTCTGCGCGATGAATCCGGAGTCTGGAAATTCGCTCCGTAGGCGCTTGAGTGCTTTCGTCCACTGTTCAACATCATTACCTCTTCGCTGCGCGTCAATCGCTTCACGGAAAAATGCCGCGTATTCATTCCACGCTGGATTTGCAGATAGCTCTGCAATCAAATTTTTCGACACAAGGGGGCGATTGCATTTGGCAGCGGCAGCCGCACCCATCCCGATGGCAATAGGCGCCATATGGTTCGACTGCAAAATCTCCGTCAAGTGGCTTTCGGTCAGTGTCGCGCACTCGCTGAATTCTTCCGCCTGACTGAGCAGCCCGACCCTTCGCGCCAAATTTGAAGGAGTCTGTTGCAGGCGACTATTTGCTAATAGCGCGTCTTTCATACGTCCGAGAGCCATGCAAAGAGTCTCGTGAGCCCGCTGAACCCCTTCGGACCACGGCAACGCTTCAGCTGCGCTCATCATGGCAGGAAACAGTTCCTTGGCATGCCCCAGCATCAACGCGACACTCGTGACCATGTCGGCGAACATGTCGCCGTGAATGGGCCAATTTAGCGACTTGAGTGTCGGGAGCGCCTCGGTTATATCAGTCCACGCCTGTTTGAGCGGCGAGACGTCGGTGCCGGCAGGACCGTAGAGAGGCAGTTCGTTCTCGTTTGGTACTGGGCCGATTGTCATGTACCAACGGCAGCGCGCCCGGAGTATGAGGAGCAGTGTGCGGTCGCGTGGCTTCAACTTCTCTTCTTCGAGCGCGAGAGTGGCAGCGGCGATTGCTTCCTCAAACTTGGAACTGTGGAACAGCAATGCGACGGTTGGAACGGCCCGGTCAAGAGGCGAAAGTAGCTGCAATTGCGTGTCGGAGGCGGTCGTGTCTCCTGAGACGGCCAAGAGTCTTGCGCGCAGAGCGACGGCGACGGTCGACTTTCTTCCCTCAAGTCGAGCAATCAAAGGCCCGACAGTCGACGGGGCCTCGCTCGATTGCGCGGCGACGTGTGCTTCGATGGCAGCGACCAGGTAAATATCACGCGCTGCGAATATGTGATGCGCCTGCTCGAATTGCTTTTCAGCTTCGGAAAATAGCCCTTTTCGATTCAGCAGCCTTCCATCCAGAAACAGATATTCGGCCCGCTCCTCATCGGTCAACCCCGTCGAGTCCACGCGCCCATGTAGCTCGGCAGCTCTTTCCCACGAGCCGTGACGCATGCTCTCAGCGATTTCGAGCAAGGCCTGAACAGCGGTCCCTTGTGCCGGAGCGGGCCAGATTTCCGACTGGTCAATTAGGGCTGCGGCGAGATTTGGTCGACCGGCTAGGGAGGATTCCAGAAGCTGCAGCGGTTCTACCGTCGAAGGCCCGGCGATAAGCGATTCGCCCAAAAGGTCGCTTAGGCTCGCCGCCGCGCGAATACGTCCAGCATGTGACTGCAGATACTGCGTTACGTCCGTCTCGGGCGTAAGCCTGTTTGCAGTCGGTAAGTGGATTGTGTAAGTTTCTTGCTGTTCACCCTTGGCGAACTGTTCCGCAAACTTTTCCGGAAGGGCTTCATTGACCCAAACAAAATAGGTGTCGCCCTCGTATGGCCGTGGCAGCGACTCCGGGACGACACATACGACCAGCAGGGTTGGGTCTGCCGTGTTCGCATACATGTTAAGAGTCGACGCCTCGAGCGCGAACGACAGTGTGCCGCCGTCCGCTATCCACTTCGGTGCAGTAGTGCCCTTGAGTTGAGCACGAAAAGTGTATTTGACTAGGTCGCCATCCTTCACTTGTATCTGATAGTCAAAACCAAAATCAGTGTCGCCGGCGAGATTGGTCTCAATCCATGATGAAGGCTTCGCATTGATGAACACATAGCTGGCGTACCGTCCAATTTCTTTGGACTGCCCTTCCATTGGAAATTTTGCTGAATCGGAGGTCAATTGCGTTGCCTAGCTTATGAGGAGATGACTATTTTATGCGTTCCCCGCGCACGACGATTGCGCGGTACCGGCAATATTGCGGCTTTGTGCACTCAAATAGCGAGGCAAGTTGACCAAAGGAACAGGTGGCAGCCAACGTGGCGCGCGCGGCAGCTTGGGCGGCGCATCGAAGGGCGCGTCCAGTGAAGCCAAGTGGCGGCCGGTCGGCCAATGGATTTTCCGGCGGCAATTGGCCGAGTACGACTGGAAATCCATCGGGCGGTACCTGCATCGCTCGGCGCGCACCTTGAGCTCGCGATGCCACGGTAGGTCGGCAGCCGGTGGGGCCATGGCCGGGCCGGCCGAGTGCATCAGGTCTCGCTTCGCATCTTCGAGCCGGTACAGGTCCGCAAACCGGGAACAAGTCATTGGTCGCATTAGAACTTGCTCAAAGAAGGAGGCGCGAAATCAATCTACGTGCGCTCCGGCTTGTTTGATTCAACACCCGAAGCATGTGAAGCGCTACTCGAGACTTTTGGACAGTTCATAAGGACCCTCCGTTGGTGGTAGCGAACGGCCTCATTCATGCCGCTATTTAGGAGTCTACTCTATCGGGATGACCGAATCGACCAATCGGCACGAGTCGTTGAACCTGATGTTTATCTGCTCACCTGCCTTACGAAACGCTCCAGGCGGGCCAGACCGTCATTCAGTTCCGAAATGGACGTGGCAAACGAGAGGCGAACGTACTCGCCGGCTCCTCCTTCGCCGAAATCGATACCATGTGTCAGTGCGACGTGCGCTTCTTCGAGTGCGCGCTTGCAGGACTCCATGGCATTTGGGCCCGTAGCCCTCTCGAACTCAGCCACCGAACTGAGCTACGCCATTGGCGGCTATCGCAAGCCATTGTTCCACAAGAAGGTGTAGCTTGTCATTCGTCGCGCCTTCGCAATCAGGCCATATCATGGCCATCCTCTCAATGGCCTTCGCGATGAAGGGCATTGCATATTGCAGTGGCATTGACGAAAGCTGTATGGCCTCTGGCTCCCCAGCGCGCAAATGCATTAATTGGTGTAGTGAGAGAGGTAGCGAATGCACGTACTGGGAGAGGAACATGATGACCGTCTCGTAGTAGCCGTGGTCGATTCCATTCACTGCATTCAACTCGCGGTGGGGTAGGTGACGCGCTTCACCTCGAGCGACCCTATGTTTCGCAGATTCCGATAGGCCGGAGAAAAATGGGTGGTTGGTAATCTGCTTCGCCAAAGCATCACCACTGGCACGGATGCTTTCGACTTGTGGGGCAGCAGACCTGATTAGTTCCAGCATGTCGAGACGACGCTTCTGGTCGTGCAGCTCCCACATCAATACCCGAAACTCTCGCTCGGAGGTGCTGATATCCACCGCTCCGATGTACCCCATGGCATCGTAGGTTTCGATGAGCGCCCGGCCAACCGCGCATGCAGATGGCAAATCCCACATTTCACCTCTCTGATGGACGTCGGCAGGCGGCGAAAGCTTTCTCAGACTGATGCCGTGACAAATCAGCTTGGTAAAAATTGTATCGACATACGGCATGTGCTGACCGTCGATAGGGCGCCCAGTGAGACGCTGGGATATCGAGGCGGCGTGAGCAATCAACGTATCGTATTCGGAGAGGATTGCCCGGTATCTTTCTGGTGTCATCGCACAACTCGCTAGCGTTAATTTAGGCGTGCTTTTACTAGCCGGCACGGGGTTTCGCTGCCAAAGTGCGGAAAAATTCACTCATGGCTACGCGATGAGTGCGCGTTCGACTACAGTTCGACTCCAGCCTTCTTCAATGCAAGCAGGGCCGACGCCCGAAACGGCATCTTGTTGTTGGTTCTCGATTGGCTATGCTTGAAGGCTTCGATGAAGTTGGGATGTAACGATTCAAGTTCCACTACATGACCGGCTACGTATCGAATCCTGGAGAGGACATCACGAAGCCACTTGTCGAAGTCAGTGGTGGGTGCCAGGACCACGGCCAATCCGCGATAGCTATCGGCCTCTTCGTCGACTTTCTTCATACTAGCCCGGCGCTGCTTCACGCGACGTTCAACTTCGAGAACGTAGATTGTCTTTTTCTCAAGTGTTTTCGGAACACTCGCTTGTATACGCAAGACTAGGATGCCGCGGGGCGGCTCAGTTTTGATGTCCCGCGTCACCCAGTTGCGAATGTCAGGTTTGACCTGCTCGTTTTCCCCGAAGGGCTGCAAGGCGATGAGTTCAGGAGTGTCGTCGTTGACGAAGCCGCGCTCCGCGTGAAACCATTGAATTCCGAGCAGGTTTTCTGGGTGATGAGCCTGTAGCGCCTGCAGGGCTCGCCACATCTCCAGGAGCGTGCCGTGAGCCATCACTATGCGATGTGCTTCGGGAACATCGAGTGCATCTGGCGATGTGAGTTGAACGCCAGGTTCATTTGAGCCATCGGGTGAAAGGACGATGCTCGACTGCCGTTCAAAAATGGTTGTAATGTCGCGCTTTGGGCCGAGAGGGAAGCGTTCCCCCTTGGGGTCGCGCCTTTCGGGCGGGGGGCTGCCGAAATTGTGTGCGTCGTTGGGGATGTGAACTTTCAGCTTCGACTCCGGAGGCAGCGTGAAATTCCGACGTCCCTCACGAGCTTGCTTGCTGCTCTGGTCGTCCTCTGAGCAGCTATCCTCTTCTTTCTTCATTTTCACAGCCACGATTCCGGGGCCGGTGGGTTCGCCGAGCAGTTCCATGCGCAGCGCGAGGAATGTCTGCCTCTCACGCACCCAGATTCCGCGTGCTGAGACTGGAACCTTACCCGAGAACCAGGGCTCGACACGAGGAAAGATTAGTTCCTGATTCTTGCTTTCGGTCACACACTGGTCGGCAATCGACTTAGCAGCGCGCTGGCCATAGGAAGTGTGCAGGATGTGGCCCAGGAAGGCTCTGTCGCCATCCTGCATCCGCTCGGTCGGGCGGATGACCCATTTTCCTTCCGTGCTCTTTTCGCGCGTCGTGTTCACCAAAAACAGTTTCATCGCGTCGTCCCAGGACATACTGCTCAGCGCGCGCGGTATCAGTTCCGAAACGCCGTAGCAGCGGAGAAAGAACTCCATGCATGGGACGAGGATGATGCGTTTGTCGGGGAGCGTAAACTCGAGCAACCAGCTACGTTCCTTGCGCTCATCTTTGGTCGAGGCGCGGTATCGGCCGTTCAACGGTGCAGGACGTCCCTCCTGTGTTTCCGTGATTGCGGAGAGGAGGCGCCAACGACCCGGAGAAAAGTCCAACTCTGTTAATCCAAAGTCGTCGTATCGGACTTCACCGACATGTCGTTTGTTCTGCCACACTGACCCGACGCGCAGCGCCCGAAGGTGGCTGAACGACACGTCTTTGTGGAACGGACGCGCATTTGCATCGTCCAGTTGCTGGAAGGAGACAGCGACCTTTCTGGTAACTCCGTTGACCAGATGAGGAGACATCCCGCCATAGCCGAGAACGGCGATGGGGTAGTCAGTATCTGGAATTCCTTCTCTTAGCTCGGAATGTCCCGTGTTCCTTGACCATTCATAACGCATGAACTACGTCCTCATGTAACGATGTGGAAGTCTTCTATTGCGAACTGAAAACTATAAGCGGTCGGGGTTTTCCTCCGCGGGATTAATGCCGAGAACCGCGTGAACTTTCGATAACGCTTCGTCTGCTTCAAGTCTTCGCTCGCCGAATTCAGTAGCCAGCATCGTCGAAACCTGTGCGAGGCTCTCGACGGCTATTCCCAGCGGCCGAGAAATTGCCTCCAACTGCGACCGTATCCAAGTTCGCGAGGGCGGGATAGCCATCGCAATACACAACAATGCCAGTAAGCCTAGCCAGACCTCGCGCGGGACATTCGCCGCCGCTTTTTTGGCTGCAGAATGAACCAACTTCGCTGCACCAGACAACGCTTTTAGGCCCAGTCCACCAAACGTGTAGCCGCTGACCTGAAATGTCACCTGAACAGCGGCCGCGCGGGAATAGGCGCGCAAAGTTGCCATCACGGCGATGGGCGCAACCTTGCCGCCCATCGCCGCGATGTCCTGGTCAGCAGTGACGATGATTGCGTTGATTTTCTCTTGTAGCCGAAGATATGGCACGTCCTTCGGGTCCCGGTATTCAACCCCGTCTTCAGGGATGCCGCCGACGTCTACCAACTTTATGAGGGTGCGCAAACGTCGCCAATGAGCAGTCAGTTCCTCGTGCTTGGCGCCCTTTTTGATGATGAGAGGGATGTACTTTTCGACTTCGCATTCAAGAAATGTTGGCGCCCACGCAATCACGGTTTCGACCTCGAGAACCTCGAGCAGCTCAGACCGCCCATGCGGATTCTTTCGCTTGGTTGTTGCCCAGATGAGTTCTTTAATAATGACGTTCGCGTCGAGTATCAGGTTGACCTGAAATAGTGACGCCAGCAGTGCGAGCGGTGCTCCATCAGCATAGAAACCTCTGAACTTCTTCAATGCGTCGGAACGAATGTGATTGTCTTGCATGGTATTCCCCGTAGCGCTTGAGTCGGCATTGGAGTGCCGGTTCCGCTTGATGAGTCCATTTATGACTTAATGCAGGGTGAGGTATGTGAGCGCCGTCTCATGCGTGCCATTGTGCCTCATTAATAAACGGCTCGTGAGGCGGTAATGTGGGATGTGCCGGCAGCCAGAGTGCTCCTCGCTGAAGAGGCGGTGGTTTGTGTTCGAACGGCGGCACAGGTCCTAGCAATGTGCTCAACCTACGACGGTGGCATTGGCGGGATGACGTAGGGCTTCCCCCATAGCTTCCGATGCTTCGCCATGTTTCTCGCGCATCCATCGGCTACTCTCCTCTAGCAGTTGGCCTGCGCAGTCGGCCAGCCCGTAGCGGTGCACCAAGTCAGTTACCGTTTCGACATGTCCGAAGAACAGCAAGGCGTTCAAAATGTGTTGCAAAGCCGAGGTTTTATCAAGTAGGTGAAAAGCAGAGTGCCGTAATCGGGCCTCGCCCGCGTTGCGGTCCGCCAAGAAGTCGCGAACTGACAGCTCGCGTTGCTCCTCGAATGCTTCGCTGTAGCGCATGTTGTCACGGGCAAAATAAAGTAATGCTTCGATTTCTCCGAACCCTTCGGGCGTTACTTCAGACATGAGGCGTGGCCAGGTCTCGTCCCGAATTTTTGTGTCTGCCTCGATTCCTTCGATAAACTGCTCAAATGTGTCCTTTTCGGCAAGCAACGAGTTTAGGTCCGGAGGAGCACCCGAATACCTTTCCCTCACAGTTTCAAGGTCGTGAAGCTCACGCCACGAATCGAAGAAAGTGCGCAATTGTCCAAGATTAGTATAGAGGAGTGGACGAGGTGCCTCGATGATTGCCGCCATTTCGAGGTTCTCTTTGATGAGGTTGACCGCTCGTGAGAACTCGTTTGAGCTAAGGTCGAAGTGCTGGCGAATACCCTTCTTCGCTTCATCAAACTCGTGAGTATTCCAATCATGCTTGGGAGGAAGCCGGTAGGCGACACAGATGAGGTCGAACCTTGACAGATGTGCTGTGTAGGTCTCGTATCCGTACTCGCGGCTGAGCGAATCTCCTACGTAATTCATGGTTCGAAGGTTTTCTATCAACGCGCCAAACTTCTTCCACAGAACACCGAGGTTGATAATTGCCAAGTCAGTTAGGTGTTTCTGATTCTCACGTCCGAACGGATAGCGGAAGACTTGTCCCGTTGCATCTACTTCTGCGAAGTCTGTAATGTCTCTATCGAGGGCCTCGACAACTTTCCTGTAGCGTCGGTCGACAACCACAGAGTGCTCCTTGAAGTAGGCCCACAAACGGCCAATATCGTGCGAAGTGTCGATGTCGACTTTCGGAAGACTGAGTTCGTGATGGACGAGCGAACGCAGGACGTCGATAGCCGCCTTGAGATACAACTCTATCGAGTGACGCATGTTGAAGCAGATTGGGTACACAAACGTATCAGTCGGATGCTTCAGTCCTCGGTGTCGCAAAACCTCGCCAAGCAGCACCTTCGCTGCGTCCGCGAAGCCTTCCGCATATTCTACGACGTCAGGGGAGCCGTTATCTCCTACGCATGCATTCGCCCACGTCGGCGGTGCATTTCTGAAAGTCTCGTTCGAAAACTTCGCTGGCATTTAAGTCTCGGAGTGGTCTTGCCGGTAAAAACCAGATTCTACGCGGCAACCTTGCTCTGTGTTCTCAGGCGCGCCATTTCGTCTTCGAATTCGGCCGTTTTTCCGACGCCGGCTTCGCCTACGACGACCACAACGTGCTTTGCATGCAGGTCAGACCTCACCATCTTTCGATGTATTGAGCATTCCGCGTCGACCTGATGCACATTAAGTTTTACAGACCTGAGATTGCATTCGGTCGGCTGATGAAGGGGCGCAATAGATTCTTCTTTTCTTGAATGCTGTTTCTGCACGACAGCCGCGCGGTATGGCATAGTGAGCCCATCATTCACGCGTAAGGGAAGCCGATGGCTACTCTCGGAAACATACAAGCGAAAATTGCGAAGCTGCAAGCTCAGGCGGAAGCTCTCGTCCGGAAAGAGTCTTCCGGCGCTCTCGAAAAAATCCACGGGCTGATGCAAAAGCACGGCATTACGACGGCAGACATCGAGTCGTTTATCGGCGGCAAGAAGCGTGGTCGCAAGTCGGCAGCCGCCGTTGCACCGAAGCAGGGCGCAGCCGCTGCGAAATATCTGGACCCTAAGACCGGCGCAACGTGGACTGGTCATGGGCGTGCCCCGGCGTGGATTGCGAATGCGAAGGACCGGACGAAGTTTCTCGTCGAGGTGGGTCCTGCGAAGTCAGTTCGTGCCGCGTCCAAGACAGCGAAGGCCGGGAACTACGTGCGAGGCCCACAGGCTCCGAAGTATCGGGACCCGAAATCGGGCGCGACCTGGAGTGGCCGTGGTCGCGCGCCAGCATGGCTCGCTGGCGCAAAGGACCCCTCAAAGTTCTTGATTGACGTTGCTGACGAAGCTACCTCGGCTGCGAAGCCGGCGGTCAAGAGGAAGAGCTCGGCACGCAGGAAGGTAGCGGTCAAGAAGCCGGCAACTGCGAAGAAGGTGCCAGTCAAAAAGGCGGCGACGAAGGCGCCTGTCCAGGCCTCGAAGAAGGCACCTGCTAGGAGGACTCCGGTGAAAAAGGCAGCAGCGAAGAAGGCAGCAGCGAAGAAGGCTCCGGCGAAGCATGTCGCCCGCCGAGCTGCAATCAGCGCGGTGGCCGACGCTGCTACAGTCGCGAATGTAGCCGGTCCGACCGAGGGCGCTGAGACCACCTGAGCGCACCTTTCAGTGTGAGTCGTGAACGATTCTCGCGACACTACATTCGCTTCGGGGAGAGTTGTTGCCTCTGCTCGAAGCGCATCTCCAGCGAAACGACCACCGCCGGTCTCGCTATGCTTTGACCGCTGCGCGGTCTCCTATCAGAGGGGCGCTTGAGCGGAGGGACTTCGAGCAGCCGGCGAGGACGTGCGGGTGGGGACCTTTGGTCTTCTGCTGGAAATGCTATTCACGGTGGCGATGTGCTTCCGGTGGCGGGCTGCGATGGCGTCTGCGTTTCACGATTCCTGCCGAAACAAGCGCCTCATCGCGCAGGGCGATTGTTATCGCAGTCTTCCGCACCTTCAGTGCATTCGGCCACAACCCCGTGGTGTAGAACTCGATAGAAATGACTTTACTCATGGGGCTGGAAAACGAGTCACGATGGGTCCTGATGTGCGCGGTCATTTCCCAGCATCATGCGAACGATTGATGGGTTGGCTTGCGAAAGATGCTCGATTTCCGCTTGGTAACCGTATAGTCGGTGGAGCACTAGGGCGATGGCGCATGAACGTGAATAACCGCCCTCGCAGTGTACGACTACTGACACCACCTCCGTCGACAGGGCCTCGATGAAGGAGTGAATCGCCTGAGCCTGCTCCGCGGTAAACGCGTGGACGAGCTTGCCTCGCGACTTCTTCGAGAGATTCGGGCTCAGGAAATCGACGTCTGCGAAGCTCAGGCGCAGCAAATGGGCGAAGCCATCGAGGCTCGCAGGCGGGCGTTCCGGTGCGGTGACCGAGATGATGGCAATCGACGGTGACCGCGGCAGTTTCTCGGCGTCACGTCGCGACAGCGCGAATACTTGGCGTGTGCCATTCGCCGGCCGCTTGTATAACTTGCCCAAAATATCCCGAAGCTGCCGTGTCATCTCGCCTTGTTCGCCCTCTGCTGGCGCTGCTTAACGGCTCTGTTAGCTTTGGCGCGCGTTGCGCGACACCGTTCCAACTCTTTGCAAAGCAAATCCATTTCAGCCTGCATGGTAGCGGCTCGTTGTAGAAGCCGTCCGACTTTGTACCAATACGCGTAGCCTAAGTCACCTTCGGCCATCGCCAGCTCGTGAATCTTGCGGAGGGCAATCTCCAGGTCGATGTGATTGTCTGAATGCATCTTGATTCTGTGTCATGAAGTGGTCTCGAGCAACTCAACTCGCAGCGCACTGCGGCATCCCCAGATTAGCGAGCCGCCACAATTTTCTTCGAGACTCCTGTCGCGGCAGTGCGTTAGCGCTGAGGAGTAGCCCAGATTTCCGGCAATGCCGCGGCTGATATCTCGAGGTCAACGTCCAGCGGATAGTGCCGGAGCAGTAGCAGTGCGGCGTCCTGAATTGCGTCGCGCGTGGCGGTGCTGGTGCGGGAGCCAAGCAGCTGCAAAAGCTTACGCGTTTCGATGACTGCTTTCGTGCGCTCATACGCTGTGGTCATGGGAGATTGACGTCGTAGCTTTGCTCAGGAGGAGCTGCGGGCCTGCGGGACGAATTGGTGCGCGAAGTCCTCGCAGATGCTCCAACGCTCTTCGCTCCCGATTGTCGTTCGCCCGGCGAGATACTTGCCCTCGACCAAGGCGGCGCAGAACTTCGACTTCGCGCCGATAACGATGCCGGACGTTGCCTCACGAGGGAAGTCATCAGGGACATTGGCTGGCTCTGTCGTGCTCTGCACTCCTGGCTAGCTTATGCACGCGACTCGGCGCGCTCAAGGTTGACTACCGGTGTGATGCAGTCGTCACAATAGACACGCCGCCAATAGTCTTCTCGAAACTTGCCCGGATTGCCGCAGCTCTCGCAGATGCATCGGGCACTCGCCTTCGCGATTTCTACGTACGCGCGGATGCGCGCCCAAGCTTCTATAGGACACATGTTCCCGTGCACGAGCGCTATTACGAGTTCACCCGCGACTTGTCCGATGTCGGTGCAGAGGGGAAGGAGCGGGTAGGTGGCACGGCCGGACGCCAGCGCACTATCCAGTTCGGCGAGCTTCTCCGGAAACTGAACCTGCTCGCGCCACAATGTTCGCAGCTCAAACTCAATGTCGCGCGCCAGCGCCTCGATGATTGGATACCAGCCGACTCCGCACTGAATGCCGAAGTGCGAGATGTTCGCAGGGTATGAATCGGGGTGATGCACCGCGCGAAAGAAGAGCGGGAATCGCGAGAACAGGTCATTCTGCCAAGCATTCAGCATCCACAAGCGTGGCTTGGGATGCAGCTCGGTGTTCACGGGTTCAACCAACTTGACCTGTCGGCGCACTGCCGGCGAGTTTTCAACTGACCGTGCGCGACGTTGTGCTCGAGGAGCAGTCACCAAGAATTCTCCGTTATTGACCTGCGGCAGGACGAACAAGTCCCTCGCCGGGAGTGATTTTGAAAGTAAAGCTCGCCGCCGACGTGCTCGTCGCGTGACGTTGACAATCGACGGTAGCGCGGCATATGAACGGACTGCTGGCCCGGGGCGTACGCAGTGTAATGGCTAAAATATGTAGTGTCGAGACTGCCAGTTTAAAAACTGGTAGTTTATGAACTGTAGATTTACTCGCTGCGATAGCGGATGCTCCTGCCCCATATGGCAGAGAACGTCGACGCGCGCCAGGCGGAAGTCCGCGGGCGAATCGCGAACAACCTCAAACTACTTCGCGGCAACCGAGGCATGTCCCAAGAGAAACTTGCGGACCGTGCTGGTTTGCATCGCACGCAGGTCAGCGCAATTGAGCGCGGGCGGTCCAACGTGATGGTTGATACGCTTGTATCGTTGGCTGCCGCGCTCGGCGTTGATGCAATTGACTTGCTGGTTGAGCGCCACGAAGAGCCGACGCCGCTTAAGGGCGGTCGGAAGAAGAAGTCTGAGCTTCCTCATTCGGAGTAGATTCCTTCCCGATTGAGTGTTACCGAGCGATGCCTCAGGCGACTAGGTAACATTGGTGCAAGTTAACCAGTCCAAGAAGCTTCTGACGCAGGGTTTGTACTCGAGACTACTGGCGAATGTTGCGACACGCCGACAGCCGGATGGGCGGAAGACCTGCTCGGAGTACCGGTTTCGACCACTGGTGGCACACCGAGGAGGCTGACCGATTGCGGCTTTGACGACTGATGACGTAAAGCGCGGCGAGCTTCCTGCAAAACGTCAGGCGCTCCCACTCTCAGAAAAATACATGACAACTCTGGCAGACCTGAAACCAGTAACGAAGCAGCTCGTCCGAGACATCGCCGAGAAAGTCGGTGTGCCTATGACAACGCAGTACGATTGGTGCTTCAAAGGCGATGGCGGTCCCTACCTGGTCAACATCTGGCATGACGGCATGGATGAGGCTGGCGACGAGATTTTCTTTATCGACACCGCTTCCGACTGGGCGCAAGATAATATCGACACGGCCACTCCAGTCCAGTTGAATCGTGCGGACGCCGTATCTGCGCTGATGGTAGAAGCCTACTACCGCAAGAAGCCGATTCATGTGGCTATCCTCGACGGAGTACGGAGAAAGAAGGGGCTGAGAGAGACGAGCGAGGCTCATCAGCGCGAGCTTGACCCTGTCCTCTGGTACCCTCATCACCGAAATGAAGAACGGCGGATTGTGGTTATCCGCGGCAAGCCGCAACCGGCCGAGTTCGACGGCTACGCCGAAGACCAAGAGTATGAGAAACAGCACAAAGCCCCTCCGGCTCCTGCTGTTCCTGCGAAGAAGGTCATAGCTCCGGCCACGGCGATTTACGAGCGTGACTCGGCGGTAGTGCGTGCAGCGAAGCTGCGAGCTGCAGATGGGAGCTGTGAGCTATGTGGCAAGAGGGGGTTTGTGACGGCAAGTGGCGCGTACTACTTGGAAGCGCACCATGTCATTCCGCTGAATTGCGGTGGGGCTGACGATGAACGAAATGTTGTCGCTATTTGCGCGGACGACCATCGGCAAGCGCATTTCGGAGAGGACCGACATGAACTCCGTGACACCATGATTTGGGACGTACTTGCGAAAAAATATCCTCATGACGAGGAGTTCTTCGAAGGTCTCGACGAAAAGTCCCATCAAATTGCTCAAAACGAAACCAGCTTAAGGCGGTTAGAAGAAAATAAAGTTGAAACGTAGGACGGAGGTTTCCGGCCGTTGAACTGTCGGTCTCAATGAAAGCCATGCGATTCGACTCGCAGCGACCCGAGCATATTAGAGGGGTCTACCATGTGCTTGGCAACGAGCTGCATGACTTTTTCCGACCTGCCAGATGCCGTACACGGCGAGCAATGATGCGCCGCGATGGTCACGTTTCTCGGGTGTGCGGTGTATCAGATGGGTTGTAAAGAAAGGACCACCTCGGCTTCATCACAGAAATGATTCCATTGTGAAAATGCTGCCATGTCTACCAAAGAAAAGGTTGCGAAGAAACCGCGTGTGAAGCGGAGCCCGTCGGTTCCCGGTCAAGCATACGGCTACCTAGTTCAAGAGGTTCGGGTCCTATGGCATCTTCTACATGCGAGGACCGGTGATGTAGTGGCATTCGAGCACGTTGGCGACGTCTCCACCCAGGCCGCAGATGGCCGAGTCGTATCCGAAGAGGATAAGAGTGGGTTCACTTACAATCCGATTGCGGATAGAGCAGTTTCTCTATGGAAAACCCTGGCGAACTGGATTGATGCTCGGCGTGCCGGCTCACTGCCGGCAGCGTCAATATACGTTTTGTACGTGGCACAACCGTACGACGGCCCAATAGCGGACGAGCTGCACCGCTGTAACAAAACCGACGAGGCCCTCCAACTTGTCGCGAAGCTTCGGAAACACTTCGCAGACGACCTCGAAACGGATGTCAGTAAGAAAGCGGCCAAAGGCGCCGTGACGAAGGGGGGCAAGCGGGCCATCGCCGCAGGCGATGGCAGTGCTGTTGTCAGCGACGATGGTGACGACGAAAAGAGCCCCGCAGCGCTCATCAAGCAGCTTCGTAGAGTGTTTGACCATGACGACGAGGTTATCGCCTCCATCGTGGTCTATTTTTCCATCGAGAAAGGGACCGCCTCTCCAGTGAACGAGGTAAGGGGCGCAATTTCTGCGAGTGTTCCCGACGAGCACGTAAACGAAGTGACCGAATCCCTTCTCGGCTGGACGAAGACCCAAGTGATGGCGCAGATTGAAGCGCGGCGGGTTGTCGGAATCGCCTACGATGACTTCAGGGCGTATCGCCTCATCGTCCACGAGCGAGTGCTGGGAACTCTGAAAGCGTTCCCAGAGCACACGTTAATACCCCAGAGAAGTGAAATCGAAGAGCATCTCGACGGCTCGATATTTGTCCGTCAGCTCAACGTTCTTGAACTGAAGGAAGACAGAATTGAAGCCTATATCAAAGACTTCTTGCGGGCGTCGTCTGCACGGACGTCCTGGGCGGCTCTTGGGTATCTGAACTCGAACAGCCTCGGGCCATTCGTTGAAGAGCTTCAAGACCACTGGCAGCAAAGTGCACTGGAAGTAGAGACACTCGACACGGATAAGACACCGATTCAGCAGGGAGTGAAGCTTCTCATCCTCTGTATGAAAAAAGATATGCGAATTCAGAAGGTGGATGTTCCTGCCTATTTCTCCCGGGGAAGCTTTCACGAGATTGCGAACGAACTAAAAATTGGGTGGCATCCCGATTGGAAGGCGCTCGTTGCCACGCCCGCGGAATAGGTCCCTTATGCTTAACAAAGAGATGTGGCAGGTCCAAAACCCTGGACTCGGTGCCGCCTTGATATGGCAGTTCGGGCGCGCGTTCGCGTCCCAGACCGAGGCGGCAGTGCCGCTTCCATATGCATTCTTCGTTATCCCATTGCTGTACAACAAATCGACTCTTGATGTCGTTGTTAAGACCAATAAGGGGCTGCGCAAGATTGAAGAAAAGCTGACCAACGATGAGTCTATCGCGACGACGGCGCAAACGAACGTTCTGAACATGCGTAGCCTGTCGAGTGAGAGTCTCGCTATTGCTCTTCGGGCTGGCCTGGTCGCGGTCCAGGCGGAAGACGCTACATATCGTTCTCGTGTAACGGCGCCTCCGATATTGGATGGGAAGATGCCAAAAGAACTCATGAAGGCAGCTGAAAAATTGGGACGTTGGGCCGCAGAGGTGTCGTTGCGGGAATTCTGCTTCGTTTTTCGTCTGGAGTTGTAGATTGAAGCTGCAAATCATCGAACTCATCTTGTGGCCGCGGAAGGCAGGCATTGCCCCTCAGGTTGTACCGTTCGAGCGAAACAAAGCGAACATCATCACTGGGGCATCGAAGACCGGAAAGTCGTCGATTATCCCAATCATCGACTACTGCCTGGCATCTGAACGCTGCGCAATCCCGGTTGGCGTTATCCGTAAGGCAGTCGCTTGGTTCGGCATAGTGGTTGATACCGACGAGGGGCTGATGTTGCTTGCTCGGCCTGAACCGGGGAGGCAGTCAACCTCTACCGATATGTACGTCAAGCCCGTGACGGAAGGGGCGACTCCTTTGGATGTTCCCGTCGCGAATACGAACGTCGACAGGGTCAAGCTGACGATGGACCGGCTGGCTAGGCTGACGCGCCTCGGTACAGACGCTCAAAACACTACGAGTGGCTACGCCGGCCGTCCCAGCTTCCGGGACTTGATGGCGTTCTGCTTCCAGCCGCAGAACTTGGTCGCCAATCCCGACGTTCTTTTCTATCGTGCGGACACAACTGAGCACCGAGAGAAACTGCGGGCGATATTCCCCTATGTTCTGGGCGTCACGACGCCAGAAATCCTTGAGAAACAGTGGGAGTACGAAAGCCTTCGGAGAGCGGTGCGCGTGCTGGAAAAAGAGCTGGCTGCTTACGAGCGGGCGTCCGCGACTTGGCGAGCCAACCTTGGAAACTGGGTGACGGAGGCTTATGAGCTCGGATTTTTGCCAGTAGATTCGCTGAAGGATGCTGAGGAGCCAGCCATATTGGAAGCTCTCTCGGGGTTGACCGCGGCCAACTTGCCCGACCCCATCCCAAGTGCCGAAGTCATCGCGAAAGCTGCTGATGAGTATGGGCAGTTGACAAAGCAAGAGGCGCAACTGACCGCTGAGATAGCTGAAGTTCGGCATCGCATGAGCCGACTTTCTGACCTTCGGTCTTCGGTCAATCAGTTCGAACTATCACTCGGTACGAGGCAGGAACGTCTTGGACTTTCAAGGTGGCTGCGCGTTCATACGGAAGAGACAGTCGACGCAGCTTGTCCTGTGTGCAGCCAGTCTCTCGATGGTCACGCTGAGAAAGTCGAGACACTTGTCGATGCGCTTGTGGTTGTCGAGTCCGAAGCGCGGCGAGTTGCACGTGCGCCGTCGGTGTACGACCGAGACTGGGTCGCTTTGGAAAAAAAGCTGCGTGAGCTCGTCGATGCGCTCGGCGCAGTCGCCGCAACCAGGAAAGGAATTGAGGCGCGGAATCAGCGAGCGAGGCAGCAAAGGTTGTTGGTGACGCAGGCCGCCCGCTTCATCGGTGCGCTTGAACAAGCACTCGAAGTATATAAAGGCAGAGAGAGCAGCGCGTCACGAGACGAACTCGACAAAATGTTGGCTCGCATTGAACAGTTGAAGGCTGAGCTGTCAGGCCACTCCTACCACGCAAGGCTTGAACGGGTTCAGACACGGCTCACGCGGTGGATGGGGCGAATTGCCGAGAACCTTGATGCCGAAGACGAAGATGCCGCGGTGCAACTCGACATGAAAGAGCTGACCGTCAAGGTGAGTAACGAAAATGGCGGCTCTGACTACCTTTGGCAGCTCGGAAGTGGTGCAAATTGGCTCACCTACCACGTTGCAGCACTTCTGGCGCTCCATCTTCTGTTCTCGCGAGAGCAGCACTCACCTGTTCCAGGGCTGCTCGTTTTTGACCAACCGAGTCAAGTGTATTTTCCTAGGCGGCTCACGGACGGCAGCATCGAAGAGAACTACAAGGTACCGGACGAGGATTCGGATGCCGTGAAGCGATTCTTCAAAACCTTTGGCGCGGCTGCGTCCACATACAAAGGCCACCTGCAGATTATTGTGCTTGACCATGCAGGGCACCAGTTCTGGGATGGACAGAAGGGCATTCACTTCGTCCAAGAGTGGCGGAACGGGGTCAAGCTCGTTCCGACATCCTGGCTGGAAGAAGGAGAGAGCGCCGAGCACGATGGCGCGTAAATCTTGAGACGTCGCCGAACAGGGCCTGCCAGTCGCACGCGCAGGGAGCGTCCTACAGACGGGCTGTGCCGGAGCCCAGATGTGAAGCACCCCGGCGCGCCGGCGACGTGAATTCAACGTTGGATGGGCTCCATCAGCATCGACCAGAAATATTCAGCGGCTCCTGTGTCAGACAACTTGTCGGCTACACCTCTCGCCATGTTCATCATCGGCTTCAGGTACAGGGTTTGACTGTCCTCGGTGACGGTGAGCGCTTCGTTGAAGCTGTTCGTGTGCGTGGCAATTTGGCTTGAATAGGTAATCTCGCGGTTGCTGTTTCCGCCGAAGGCGCCGCCGTGTGCGACGCTGCATTGCGAGATGCTCTTGCCGTCCTTATAGATGCTCGCAGTGAAGCGGCGGCCATCGATGCGCGAGAATCGTCCTTGAAACTGACTGTGCCGCTTCTCCAACTCCAGAAGCGAACCCTCAAAGAAGCGGGCGATAAAGTCAAAGGTCTCCGAAGCGAACGTATCCCTATCGAGGTCCGAGAACTGATGTTTCACGCGCAGGTTGCTGGACCGGGGTAATTGCGTGTTGAACCCGGGCTCAACTGCTGCCGGCCTCGTCAACGGAGCGCTTGCCGGCGCTGCGTCATGCGCACGCGGCGCTGGTGACGCCGATTTTGCTGCGACTGCAGTGCGGATGGACTTCGCGATATTGGCGAACGCCTCGTCCTGGTTCGGCCAGGACGTCACGGGCTTGCCGTCCGTCGGGACCGCGTTCAGTTTGCCGAATGGGGCACTGTGCCAGTCGCAAGCGCGCAGGATGACCGGGATGACGCGTGCCTGGCCAGCCTCATGGCGCTCGATTGCCCGCTTCATTTCCGTCGCGAAGCAGTATTCCGATGCGATGAAGTTCGCGCTGACTAGCAGCAAGATGATGTCTGCTCTTTCGAGCTGCTCGTCGATACTGTCGTCGAAGTTGTCGCCCGCGACGATGCGCCGGTCGTGCCATGCAGAAATGAGCCCCTCGCGCTTCAGCAGCGAGAGGTGCACTTCGAGCTGGTCGCGCAGTGCCTCGTCTACGTGTGTGTATGAGAAGAAAACTGATGCCATGCAGGTGTCCACCAAGAAATTCAGGCCGTTGTCGAAGCCGTTGATGCGGTTTCCACGATAGCACGAGGATGTGGCCAAGCGGTCGCATGGAGTGGAGCACTCCGCGCCGGCACGCACGCTGTTCAGTAGCTGACCAGGTCGAGTTCCCGGATGCGGATTGCCATAGCGGTCGGCGACATGCCGAACTCTTCCGCGAGCGATTTGAAGTGGTTGCCGAGCCCGAACTTCCGCGCGGTTGCCACCGCACGCGGGAATTCTAGGGACCCCGTTTTCGACCGGAGAAGGTCCTGAGCGCCGTTGCCGGCGATGGCGAACGCGACGCGGTCGTCCAGGTGAAGCATGTCGGTGCCAAATCGCTCTTCGAAGGCGCGGCGCAAAAGCTTCTCTGGGGCAAGGAAGCATGCGGCAAAGAAATTGGCCTCCCGCTCGCGACGGTCGGGAACAGGGGCGTCGCCAAGGAGCGGGCGGTC
The DNA here is from genome assembly GCF_009362305.1 of Burkholderia sp. BE17. Taxonomy (NCBI): domain Bacteria; kingdom Pseudomonadati; phylum Pseudomonadota; class Betaproteobacteria; order Burkholderiales; family Burkholderiaceae; genus Burkholderia; species Burkholderia sp. BE17. The sequence continues at coordinate 356,532 of NZ_WHNU01000001.1, read as the reverse complement.
TCGATGAAGCGACAGTCCAGGGTGTAGGACGATGTGGCCGAGTTCGTGCGCCCCTGTAAACCGCTGGACCTCGTACGGAAGATTTCCGGCAATACGGATAGTTGAACGTTGCACGTCGACCAGCCCCGCGACCTGATACTGGGCATTGCCGACACCGTGCACGCCTAGTGAGCCGGCCACCACTTCATATTCGATTGCATGGACGGCAGCAGCGTGGTCAGGGCGGAAAAGCTGCAGCAGGTGCGGGACGGTGCTGTGGGTTGTCCCTGCGCGTTGCCAGATTTCAAACTGGAAACGCCGCACCTCCGCCGCGATGGCAACTTTGTCGATGTCGTGCATGTGGGAACCCCGAACAGGTTTCATCATATAACACTAGATATAGTGCTTCACATGCCAATATATACAACTGATTGTAGGGTTTGCAAAAATTTTAATTGGAGTCGCACCCTTTTATTGGCGATTCACCATGGCATTTAATTGCGCGGTCGTTCGGGGCTTCGTGTAGGGCCGAGGGAGCGCCTGACGGAGCATCTAATCTTGGGCATGCGTAGACGCGGAGCGGCGGGGAGCTTACTGCGGGCTGCGGTGTCCGCGGTGCCCTTCAGAAGTGAAGAGAGCCGCAGACATATTGACTGTAGATGTGTCCTAGACTGCGATGGGCGCAGCGATACTGGGGTGCGGGTTGTAGCCAACGATTTCGAAATCCTCAAACTTGTAGTCGTAAATCGAATCGGGGCGCCGCTTGATGTTCAGTTTGGGCAGCTCGCGAACATCTCGTGCGAGCTGTGTCTGAATCTGCTCCATATGGTTGGAGTACGCATGCAGGTCACCGATGCTGACGATGATTTCGTGTGGAATCAGGTCGCATTGTTGCGCGACCATGTGCGTCAGCAGAGCCAGCGAAGCGATGTTGTACGGGAGGCCGAGGAAGCTGTCCGAACTGCGGATGTATAGCAGCGATGACAGCTTGCCGTTCGCAACGTAGAACTGGTAGAGCAGGTGACATGGCGGCAATGCCATGAGACCTTGCTTCGCGTTCTCTTGCGGGCTGATGGACTCGTTCGGGAGATACTCGGGGTTCCAGCCATGGAACAGGATGCGCCGGCTGTTTGGCTTCTCCCGGAGCGTCTTGATGACGTAGTCAATCTGGTTGATGGTCCCGCCGTCCTTGGTCGGCCAGGCGGTCCATTGCTTGCCGTAGACGGGGCCGAGCTCGTTGTCTTCGGTGGCCCACTCGTTCCAGATGGAGACGCCGTTCTCTTTGAGCCAACTGACGTTTGTGTTGCCGCTCAGGAACCAGATAAGCTCGTTCGCGATGCTCTTGAAATGAAGCTTCTTCGTGGTCAGCAGAGGGAAGCCCTTCGCCAAGTTGTGTCGGAGTTGGCGGCCAAACACAGACGTCGTCCCCGTGCCTGTGCGGTCGCCTTTCTGGACACCGTTCTCCAAGATGTCTTCTAGGAGTTCGAGGTATTGCTTCATGTCGCTATCCAATTATTCGGATACCCGCCCAGGAGGCTGTGCGAGTGAAATTTTGCTTCGAGAAATGAGGGCTTGAATCTCAGTCTCTTGATTCGCGATGATGGTCTTGAGGGACAGAACTTCCGCGTAGAGCAGCGCATTCTGTTCGAGGATGAGCTTGATACGCTGCCTCAGCAGACGGGGCGTGGCTTCGGGCTTTTCTTCCTCGGAAAGCGAACTGGAGTCCGCAGTAGCTCCGCTCTTTATGCCGTCCTTGATAGCTCTGAGGCGGACTAGCGCCCACTCACGACCGCGAATTGAATTCCGAGACAAACCTGTCATATCGCAGACGGTCGCCACGGTCGCTTTGCGTTTGCCTCGCTTCGAAGTGTCTTCAAGCTCCATCAGGGCATCGGTAATGAGTCTATCATTTTTCTCTTTGGCGGCTTCGTGGTACTCAACCAGCTCAGTTGGGCGGCCATCAGTCATGAGAGACCCCCGAATCGAGCTTGGACAGGTGCTTGTCCAACTGTTCCACGAGACCGAGCCAGATGACCTTATGGCTTTGTCTGGTCTCGAGTTGGGCCTCATTGAGCGCAGCCTCTCGGCGCATCTTCAGTATACTCGCCGACCGAGCAGTGATGACGTGGCTCGAGCAGTCCGGGTCGCACCGATGGTCGCCATAGCATGGCGGATTTTCATTGTCGGCAAGCTCAAGGAAGTTCTTGTCGCAATGTCCAATGCTGGTCGGCATCAACGTGACGCCGGTCCGAGCCAGCTCCTTGATGTATGCTTCGCGTTCCTTGCCGAACAACGCCATGCCGTTGAAGAAGGCGTCAATTCTCGCCTTGTGTGCTTCCCCGCCGCCGCCGGCAAACTTAGCGTCTTCCGCCAACACGCTGGCGAGCGATTCATGCCGAGATGTCGCGAGACGATTCGTGACGCTCGTCGTCAGCCTCTTCCGAATCTGGCCGTACCCAGCCGTAACTGCATTGGGCATGGTGGTGAATTGGCTGTGGAAGTGCTTGAGTTGCATGCTGATAAACGGTAGGCCGACCTCTTGGTTCGCGAGCTGAGCGGCCAGCGTCTCTCGAAGCTGGTGAACCGAAAAGAGCCAGTTGTCGAATACCCCTTCCGTATCAATCTTCTTAATCCATTTTGAGATTCGCTGGGCGAGCGTACCCTCTGCGTAGGCTCGCTTGCCTTGCCTTCCTCGTCCTAGGGACGGGCTGGAAATAAGATAGTTATTTCCGGTTTTGCCCGTGATGAACATCAAAATGTCGTAAGCGTCTCTTGTCAAATCTATTGCGAGCCAGCCATCGATGATGGGCGTTTCCTCCGGTCGATTTTTAACGACCTTTGAAAGCAAGAACCAATAGCCCAGTTGGAATTCCAGGCAGTCTCTCTTCATGTACGATGTCTCTGACCTACGAACGCCTGTAAGAACGAGGAGAATCGCTATCGAGGCTACATGTCCAAAGTCAATGACGTCTTTGATTTCGTTGCGGGAGTATTGATACTCCTTGTAAAACTTCTCCGCCTCCCATAGATAGCTGTCGTAAAAGCCGTTGATTGCCTCAGCAGCGCCTTCACTGTTTGACCATTTGGAAGCCTGTGCTATGACCTGGCAATCCTTGTCGTAAATCGGGAGTCCGAGTGCAGACTTGAAATTGGCGATGGCTGACTTGCAAGACGCCATAAGGAAGAGAAACTGCTCGTCCCGTAGTGTGTCGATGCCTTTATAATCGGGGGCGGCCGGCCAGCGAATCGAGCGGTCTTTCAAATCCAGCTTGGTCCATTGGAGCGGAGCGCTCAAATTTTGTTGGACGACGGTATCCGAAATGAGACCAAGTGCGCGCTGTAATCCTTGTTTGCTCCCACGGAATGTGGAAATGGATTTTTTCAGTGTGGAAAACGGTATGTCACTAAGATTGACAATTTTGGTGTCCCCCTCATTTTTGTTCCCGCTAATAAGGTGAGAGAGAAAGTTCGCTAAATCAGAAATTCGTCCATAAACAGTGATTGGCTTCAATTTCCCGCTAGGTGCACGAGAGCGTGCCAGAAGCTTTGGGAATTTTGCTTGGATGACCGCGGCAATCTTCAAATCTTCGACTATTTCAGGTGTCAAGCACAGGTCATATTTGCTTGAAGATTTCGATGCGGCGTGCCCGAATGTCGTGCCTCTCCCATGGATGAAATCTTGCCAAACAATGCTGCTAGAAGTCGGCCCGGTGTATCGTTCCGAGTCTGGGTCTCTGAACGGCCAGACAGGGTCTCCGAATTTTCCATCAAATATGGGCATATCTGCACGAAAGCGTACTGTCCCATTAATCACATCGGTGTTGATGGACGACAGTGCAGGTTTTTTCATAGTTGCATCCCCTGATAAATCAGATGGTCAACTAAAATTTCATCGTAGGTGGTGGCTCTATATTCCGCTAGCCTAAGAGTGGCGGCGTCAAAAACCACGTCCTCTGCCAAAATTCCATCTATAAGCTTAATTGTGTCCTCGAAAAGTCCTTTTCGATTTTGTATGGCAGGAGATTGTGTCTCGAGGGCTACTCCTAAGCGGCGGCGATAGGTAATCAATTTTGGCAATGAATGCTCTGTCACAACGGCTCGGTCACAGCGGAGACACATGTTCCAATTTTTGCATGGCGTTCCCTCCTTATATTTCGTAACTGCTCGTACATCCTTACTCGGATTGAAGGGGTTCTTGCAGCCACATCCGGACAGCGTTTCGTAAAAAATATCTCGGTCGGAATCCATCTTGGCGGCTTCGATTCTCGAGGCTGCATCAGCCAATTCTTTCTCTTTTGCCGACCGCTCAGTAAGGGCAGTGAGTGCTTGTGAGATAGTACGATGGAAGGCCGGCTGTAGATTTCTGCTTTGGACATAGCTTCCCGTGGTGCTGATGTCTGCGTGTCCCAAGGTGACCTGAACGTCGAAAAGCGTCGCACCGGCGAGCACCATATTCGTTGCCAAGGTAGGGCGGCAGCGAGACAAAGTGAATCTGAATTTCTTGCCAATGGCCTTCTCGAGTCGCTCCTCCGCGAAAAATCGGTTGTACCAGGTCGCAACCTTTCCCTTCGGCTCTATCGCGACAATTTTTTGAGTATCGGTTTTGTAGTAGTGGTCCACATCTTCGAAGATAAATAACCGATTGGCGATATTGGCAGGTGCAAGCTTCCTTATCTCTGCGGTCAGGCAGATGACCATTGAGAGCAGCTTTTCTATCTGTTCTGCCGCTTTCTCGTCCGGGAAAATTTCTTCAATAATAGGAACATGCAATTCTCTCTCGGCCGGCCTTCTGCTGGTTGCTGACCTATTTTTCGCGTAGGTAAGAACGGGCTGTCCGGTAAGCCGATGTTGCTTTTGGAAGCTGTCAATCTCTAGTTTCTTCAACGCTTCGACATTCAGTCCTGAAACTACTGCAAGCTCGGCGGCCAGTGGCATGATGAGCCGGTCATCAATAAACGGCCATACGCCCCATCGCATAAAGAGACTGCGGATGCGGGAGAGCCTGCATCCATATGAAGGTATCAGGTGCCATTTTTCCCGATAGATTCGGTCGTACATCTTCTTGGCGTCACATTCGAATTCGTTTTCAAAGAGCCACAATAGCGCGCGCTCGTCCTTGTGAGGGACGTAGATGGGAGTGATTCCGACACTCTGTTCGGGCGAGCATCCTTTACGAAGCCTTGAGGAAATAACGCGGTGACTAACACCATACCGCGTTCCAGCCGCCCTCAAGGATTCGTAGACGACCCCTTCAACTTCAAAATTCTCGACTTTATCAAAGGTCGGGCACGGTTCTACGCCGACTGCCTGCGCAGCCGTCCATCCTGTTCGCATTCGCTCGGAAATGCGTTTATATGACACGCCGAAATGTTTCGTCGCCTCGTTGGCAGAGTATGTTTTGCCGTCGATTACCAAAGGTGCGAGTTCAAATTTGTTGGGGCGGAAACGGATTCCCTTGCCGGTGGACTTATACCCAAGCAACACGCTATTGGCTAATCCGACCCAGCGAGCAATGGCAGCGTTGACCAACTCTTCTTCTTCCGAATCATATGCTGATTTTTGGTTCGTTTCTGGAACGCCTTTCGATAAAGCTGCGTTATAGACCACGGTATCGATGATTCGAAGGCTATAGGCTAAACGCATGACCTGCCGCACAATTTTGTGCGCGCCATAGCGAGTTTTGCTGGTGATGTCGTTCCTCGAAATCAGCCACTCGTTGAAATTGCTCAATGCATCATGTTCCCAGTATCTGCTCAAGTAAAACCGATTGTCTTTCTTGAGCTCAGGGTATGAGGCGTTAGTCTCGATTACAAATTTAATATATGTATTTTTCGCCCATTTAATTCCGGAGACATACGGTTCGACATGTTCTGACTCAAGCTGCTCAAACATCCATTTTATTTGAGCGTGAGGGTCGTCAAAGGTCGGCTCCGGTGCTTTATATAGGAGTTCGACGAAGTTAGCCATTGTGGCCACGCTTTTCCGTATGTTGTAGAGAACCGAGAAACGTCTGTTCGCGGATGAATTCCGCCTCGTGGAGTCGGTTGATTTCTTTACCTTTTATGGTCAACTTGGTCAGCAGCGCCGCCGGGACCTGGGTGTAAATCTCAGTCGTTTTCAAAGACGCGTGTCCCAACATCTGCTGGATGAGCAGCATCTTCTCCTCGTAGGTCTTTCCGATGTCAGACCTCAGAACGGAATAGGCGGTCCCGTGACGGAACCAGTGTGTCGAAACGTCATGATGAACATTGGAGCGGCGGACAGCTTCTTTGAACTGCTTTGAAGCGTTCCTCGTGCTCCATTTCAATTGGTTGCAGGTCAGGAACGCAGGCTTGTGGGGGTCGTTAATGTTCCAATCAGGGGCGAGCTTGTATTCAATGCTGGCGTGATACCGCTTGATTCGGTTGAGCACTGCGCGAGAAATCAAAGTCGTCTTCTCGGAGCTGTTTCCGCCTCTTCCCTTACTGCGCCTCGCGACAAAAGGAAGGAACTCGTGAGCGGTATCGAAACGCGCGAGGTCAGGAATATCGCTTCTTTTCAGATTCGCAACTTCCGAGATTCGGAGGCCGGAATCAAATTGAGTGTGAAACATGCAACGCTCGCACTCGTTGTACATGCTGTTCAGAATCTGGACGACGTACTCTGCAGGGATGAACTTAGGGCTGAGCGCCTTCGGTGTCCGCGTGATGTAGGGAAGCATCCCATCGCGACCATAAGGCGAGTTTTCGGGGTCTCGAAGTCGCCCCGCATCTTTCGTCGAGAGCCACTCCATCAGTGTTCGGATGGCGACCTCGCGACTATGAACGGTCGTGGGCTCGAGGCCTTCATCCTTCCTCATATGATTCAACCATGCCGTCAGGTGCTGCCGGCTCAAGCGCAGGATGTTTTCATCCACGGTCAGGTGCGGAAAGGGGCCGCTCTTCTCAATCCAGCGGCACAGGTAACTTGCCGTGCGGCCGTACTGAACGGCGGAACTTAGCGCATTTGAGACGCCTGCGGCCTCTACGAGGCTCTTGACCCAGTCGGTCACCGTCTCGACGATAGCTCCACGGCTATCTAGGATGCAATAAACCGGGCCGCTGCTCCGCGCTGCGGTCAGGTCTAGCGAATGTCCTTTCGATTGGATGGTGACCGTCTTAGGGACGGTTCCTATCTGGATGAACTGCGCACCAAGAAAGTCATCGGCTGCCATCGCTGTCCCGCCCCCTTTATCTCGAGGATGTCCGCGCGGCCTGTGGTCCGCTGGGATACACAGTAGGAACTATTTTGATTAAAAGTTAGAAATTTTTTTTAAAATAAATTGATGGTCCGTCATCTCAGTTTGAAAAATTTTCGGGGAACGGGATGCGAGCAGGTGCGGCGGAAGTTGGAATCGAGCGTTCGTTGATTGAATGGTGCCGACTTCTAGTTGTTTTAAATGTCGGTTTGGCGGCCGGAAAATTCCCCTGTTTCTGGATTTTTGGTTGTTGTTTGGCCTGATTTTTTAGGTTCTGTAAACACATCTACGAGAACCAGCTCGACATGCTGCAGCAGCAGCTCACGCGCGAGCCGTACGAAAGCCCGCGGCTCGAGATTGCCGAGCGCGTGCCCGACTACGCGAAGACGGGTGTCTATGCGCCCGAGTGGCTCGAGCAGATCGAGCCGTCGGACTTCTCGCTCGTCGGCTATCGTCACCATGAGCCGCTGACCGCGCCGATGGCGGTCTGATCGCGCGGCCCGGGCGGTTTCACCGACCCGCGGCTCCAGCAGAAAGAAGGCCCGACCGGCATCAGCCGGTCGGGCCTTCGTGTTTCACGTTTGCGGCACTTACTGGCGGTGCCGCTCTTCGTGACCGCCTTGCGGCGGCGGGTTGCTCGGGCGCGGCGCCTCGACGTGCGGCGCCGGTTGCGGCCGCGGTTCCATCCGGGGAGCGGGCATCGATGGGTGCGGTTCCACGTGCGGCGCGGGCAACGACGGCCGTGGCTCCATGCGCGGCGCCTGCGGCTGCGGCTGCGGGCGCGGCATTTCATGTACGGCGGGGGCCGGCGGACGGTACTCGTTCACGCGCGGCGGTGCGACTTCGCGGTGTGGCGCCGGTTGCGCGAATTCGGGGCGCGGTTGCGGCGCGGGGGCGGCCCGTTCCGGTTGCGGCTGCGGCTGCGCATGCTGGGCCGGCGTCGGGAGTTCGGGGCGCGGACGCGGCTGCGGGATCTGCGCCGTATTGTCGATCCTCGGTTGCGGCAGCGCGCGCGGCGCTTCGTTCCGGCCGCCGGGCTGCGCGCCCTGCGGAGCCGGCGCGCCGTCCGGATGCGGCACCGGCACCGCGCTGCGCACGGGGGGCAGCGCATTCTGTCCTGCCGCGTGCAGTGCGGTCGGCGGGTTGGGGCGCTGACGCTCCATCGGCGTGTGCGGCTGCATCCACGCAGGTGACGGCGCCTCGGCTGCGTGCGCGTTGCCGTTGCCCGACGGGAAATTGCCGGCCACCGGCGGATGCGGGACGCCGTTTCCGGGCCCGAATGCCTGACGCGGCGCCGGGTTGCCCGGTGCCTGCGGCATGCCGCCGTTGGCGAAGCGCGGCGCGTTGGGGTTTTCGCCGTTCGCCGGCCGTGCGACATTCGGCGCGCCCGGCACCGGCACCGGCACCGGCACCGGCACCGGCACCGGTGCGCCCGGCCGTCCGGCCTGCACGGCTGGCGGCTGGCCTTCGCGCGGCGCGCGTGACGGCTGCACGACAGGGCCGTGCGGATTCACGAGCTGCACGTTGTGCATCGCCCAGGCGCCGCCGTTCGGGTTGCCCGGAACGCGAACCGGGCGAGCTGTGTAGTCGGCCGGCACGTTCGTCTTCACGACGGGGGCGCCGGCGCCCGGTACGCGCCCGCCTTGCTGCGCGAGGTGGGCGGCGGCCTGGTCGCGATACGCGGCCGGCACGGCAGGATTGCGCGTCGCGACGTACGGGTGCTGCGCGATCGCCTCCGGCGGACGGTAGGCGGCATTGCGCAGCCCGCCGGTAAAACTCTGGCGCACCGGCGCGATACCGGGCGTACCAGGGGTCACGTGTGCGTTGCGCCATTGCTGCGGATCGACGTGCTGCGAGAAGTGCGCAACAGGCTGACCGTGCACGAACGCCGAGGCCGGCACGGCCGTGATCGCGTGCGGCGCGTGGAAGTTCACGTACGTCTTGTTGATGTTGGTGATATTGGTGATGTTCGTCACGTTCACGGTCTTGTTCACGTTGACGTTGACGTTGTTCACCACGATGTTGCGGTTCACGCGGTCGTAGTAGTGCGGGCTCCAGCCGCCCCAGCCGGGGTGCCACGGCTCGCCCGGGCCGAGCGCGAACCATGCGCAGCCGGCCGCGGCGACGCCGCCGACGGTGAGCGCGACGCTCCAGTCGGGACCGCCGCCGCCACCGACGAACGCGACGAGCGCCGGCGCATAGACGGGCGGCTCGCTGACGACCATCGGGCCGGGCACCCACGCCCAGCTATCGTCCACATACGCCCAGCGGCCGTAGTGATACGGTGCGAAGCCCCACGGCGCATCGTCGACCCACGTCCAGCCCCACGGCGCCTGCCAGATCCAGTGGCCGTCGTGATACGGCGCCCAGTCGGCCGGCGTGTCGTTCGGCACCCATACCGAGCCGTAATTCGGGGTTTCGCGCCACGTGCCGTTCGCGTCGAGATCCTGGTAGCCGGGAATGTCGCGCGACACGTAGCGGGCCGACACCGAGCGCTCCTCGGCCGCGTCGCGGCTGGCGGCCCACTGGTCGAGCGCATCGGGGCCCGGCGCCTGCGATTGCTGCGCAACCTGCAGGTCGGTGCCCGTAAACACGACCTGCTGTCCGGGCGACAGCGGGTACTGCCCGTTGCTGCCGTAGACGGTCGCGCTGCCGCTGCGCACCGTAACCGTCGTGCTTGCGCCGTCCGGCGCGACAGCGACGCGATAGTCGCCGGGGCCCGTGATGCCGAGCGCGAGGTTCGGCGTGTCGATTTCATACGACTTGCCGGCCGGCAGCTCTCGCACGTGCGTCGATACGGTGCCGAGGCCAACCTTCAGCTGCGTCGTCGTGTCGTCGAGGTTCAGCACCGACAGGCTCGTCGAATCGCCGAGCCGCACCGCGGTCGAGCCGATGTGCAGTTCCGAGCGCGCGCCGGCATCGTTCCAGAGCTGGTCGCCGGTCGTCAGCGGCCGGTTCACGGCGGCATACGACCAGGTATCGGTGCCGGCCGGTTCGGTCGTCACGGCGCCAGACAGGTAATTGAGCCGTGCGACGCGGCCCGGCGGATCGCCGCCCGGTTGCCGGGCCGCGGCCGCATACGGCGGGGCATCGGCTGATTGCGCGAATGCGGGGGGCAGTGCCGCAAGCGCGACGAACGCGAGCAGTGTGTAGCGGGCGGTTCGCTTGAGCGTGAACAGGGGTGCCATGGTGAGCGTCTTCGTCGTTATCGCGGCGCGTCGATTCGTGCCGTTGAGTTCACGATATCCGCTCGGCCTGTTTCAGTGCTCGGTGTTTTGTAAGCCGGATGGCACGCCATGTAACAAAACCTGTCCATCGCGCGCCGTTGTCGTGCAGCTGCAATGCAGGCGTCAAGTGGACGTAAGCCACCCGTCGAAAACCTGCTGTCCGGGCACGGTGACGCGCAGCACGCGCGGCCGGGCGGAGCGCTCGATCCAGCCATGTGCACAGAAGCTGTCGAGCAGTGCGGCGCCGAGCGCGCCGCCGAGATGCGAGCGCCGCTCGCTCCAGTCGAGACAGCCGCACGCGAAGCGGCGCCGGCGCGCGCGCTGCTGGGCGACGTCGATGCCCCATTGCTCGAGCGCCCGGGTGCCGAGTTCGGTGGTCTCGATCTCATCGCCGTCCGCGCGCAGCCAGCCGCGCGCGGTGAGCCCGTCGAAGATGCGCACCGCGAGCTCGCCGGCCATGTGGTCGTAGCAGGTGCGGGCGTAGCGCAGTTCGGCCGGCACCGTGCGCGACGGCGGCGGAACCGGGCGGTGCGGCGCGGCCGCGCGGGCGACGTTCGCGAGCGCCTCGAGCGATGCCGCGATGTCGGACGACGCGATCCGGTAGTAGCGATGCCGGCCGCGCACGTCGAGCGCAAGCAGGCCGCCTTCGGTCAGCCGCGCGAGGTGTGCGCTTGCCGCGGACGGCGACAGCCCCGCGATCATCGTCAGTTCGCCTGCCGGTCGTGCGCTGCCGTCCATCAGCACCCACAGCATCGCGGCGCGCCCCGGGTCGGCGATCAGCGCGCCGATGCGGCTCAGGCCCGGAAAGTGGTGGTCGTCTTGATCGGTCATCGTCGTGTCTCGTCAGGCGGGATGACTTGCAGTGTAGTGGGTGCGGGCATTCGATGTTTCGGATCCGGCTGAAATGTCGGATGCACCGGTGCCGGCACGGGCACAGGCCATGCGGCGGACCGGACTGCGGCCCCGTGCGGGGCGCGCGTAGAATGGCCGGACGCGGCGGCAGCGGGCCGCCGCACGTGACACGAAGCAATGATGAAGACGATTTTCTGCCTGTTGGCGGCCGCGCTCGTCTGTGCGGCCTGTGCGCAGGGTGGCGCGGGCGCCGTCGGCGAGCGGGGCGGCAGCCTCGAGATGTACGGGACGATCGACCAGGGCATCACGATACGCCGCTGACGGGCGCCGATCCGTATGCGTTCAGGTGCCGCGCTACCGTCGCGCCAAGCGGGGCGCGCCGCGCCGCGCCGCGTTGCCGCAGTGCAACGTATAATGGCCCGATTACAGCGCCCCTGCCGCCTGGAGCCAACAAGATGTCCCAACCGTCCCCCGTACCGGCCGCCCTCGACCGCACCGAAACCGTATTCCGCTTCCTCGCCGAGCCGTCGTCCGTGAACTTCGGCGGCAAGGTGCATGGCGGTGCGCTGATGAAGTGGATCGACGAGGTCGCGTATGCGTGCGCGGCCGTCTGGTCGAGCCGCTATTGCGTGACGGTCAGCGTCGGCAACATCCGTTTCCAGCGTCCGATCCTGGTCGGCAATCTCGTCGAGCTGAAGGCGCGCGTCGTCGCGACGGGGCGCACCAGCATGCACATCCATGTGTCCGTGCACGCCGGCGATCCGAAGGGCGGCGTGCTGCGCCAGACCACCGATTGCCTCGTCGTGTTCGTCGCGGTCGACGAGAACGGCAACCCGGTGCCGGTGCCGCCGTTCGTACCCGAGACCGACGAGCAGAAGGTGCTCGCGAAATATGCGGCCGACGTGCGGGCCGCGCTCGACAAGATCGTCGAGATGAAGCCGGAAGAGGTCGCGAAGGGCACGGTCTGAGCGTCGCGGGCGCCGCGCCTTTCGCGCAGCGCCCGTCGTTCCGCCGTTACCGCGACCCGATCATCTGCTCGGGACGCACCCACGCATCGAATTCCGCCTCGGTCAGGTAGCCGAGCGCGAGCGCGGCGGCCTTCAGCGTCGTGCCTTCCTTGTGCGCCTTCTTCGCGATCTGCGCGGACTTGTCGTAGCCGATATGCGGATTGAGCGCCGTCACGAGCATCAGCGATTCGTTCAGCAGCAGGTCGATGCGCGCACGATTCGGCTCGATGCCCGCCGCGCAGTGGTCGTTGAAGCTCCGCGCGCCGTCGGCGAGCAGCCGCACCGATTGCAGCACGTTGTGCGCGATCATCGGCCGGAACACGTTCAACTCGAAATTGCCGCTCGCACCGCCGACGTTGACCGCGACGTCGTTGCCGAACACCTGGCAGCACAGCATCGTCACGGCCTCCGACTGTGTCGGGTTCACCTTGCCCGGCATGATCGAGCTGCCCGGCTCGTTCTCCGGAATCGACAGCTCGCCGAGCCCGCAGCGCGGCCCGCTCGCGAGCCAGCGGACGTCGTTCGCGATCTTCATCAGGCCGGCCGCGACGGTCTTCAGTGCGCCGTGCGCGAACACCAGCGCGTCGGCCGCCGCCATCACCTCGAACTTGCTCGGCGCCGTCACGAACGGCAGCTTCGCCAGGCGGCCGATTTCGTCGGCGACGCGCACCGCGAACTCCGGATGCGCGTTCAGCCCCGTGCCGACCGCGGTGCCGCCGAGCGCGAGCTCGTACAGGTGCGGCAGCGCCGATTCGACGTGACGGATGCCCTGGTCGAGCTGCGCGACGTAGCCGGAAAACTCCTGGCCGAGCGTGAGCGGTGTCGCGTCCTGCAGGTGCGTGCGGCCGATCTTCACGATGTCGGCGAACGCCTTCGATTTCGCGTCGAGCGTCGTGCGCAGGGTGCGCAGCGCCGGCAGCAGGTGGTTGACGATCGCGTACGCGGCCGCGACGTGCATCGCCGTCGGGAACACGTCGTTCGACGATTGGCCGCGGTTCACGTCGTCGTTCGGATGAACCTTGCGCGCTTCGCCGCGCTCGCCGCCCATCAGCGCGCTCGCGCGGTTCGCGATCACCTCGTTGAGGTTCATGTTGGTCTGCGTGCCGGAGCCCGTCTGCCAGACCGCGAGCGGGAATTCGCGCGGATGCTTGCCGGCGATGATCTCGTCGGCCGCGTCGATGATCGCGCGCGCCTTGTCGTCGGCCAGCACGCCGAGCGACTGATTCACGGCCGCCGCGGCGCGCTTGACGATCGCCAGCGCGTGGATCAGCTCGGGCGACTGCTTCTCCGTCGAGATCCGGAAATTCTGCAGCGAGCGCTCGGTCTGCGCGCCCCAGAGCCGGTCGGCCGGCACGGCGATCTCGCCGAACGTGTCGCGTTCCATCCGAACTGCTTCGTTCATGATGCACTCCTCTTGGAAAGGGGGAAGGCCGCGCGTTGCGCGGCATCGGGCGTATCGTGAGGCAGTCGCGCCGCTCGCGCGGCGTCTTCGGGACTTCAACCGACAAGCATAGCGCCGGCCGCGATTTCGTGTCGTGCCGCGCTCAGTGCCGCGCCGCGATGAGCGACGCGGTCTTCAGATGAAAGCGCCAGGCCATCAGCGCCGCGACGCTCGCGAGGCCGGCCGCGAGGCCCCACCACAGGCCGCGCGCGCCGAGGCCCGCGTGGAACGCGAACCAGTAGCCGGTCGGGAAGCCGATGCCCCAGTAACCGAAGGTCGCGGCGAGCATCGGGATGCGCGTGTCCTTCAGGCCGCGCAGTGCGCCCGATGCGACGGTCTGCATCCCGTCGACGATCTGGAATACCGCGGCGATGCCGAGCAGCGACGCCGCGAGCGATACCGTGGCCGCGTTGGCCGGGTCGTCGAGGTGAAGGTACAGGCCGACGATCGTGTGCGGCGCGACGATCATCACGATGCCCGACAGCGACATGAACGCGACGCCGAGCGCGAGCGCGACGAAGCCCGCATGCCGCGCGGCGACGGGCGAGCCCGCGCCGACCCAGTAGCCGACCCGGACGTTGGCGGCCTGGCCGATCGCGAGCGGCACCATGAACGACACCGACGCGACGTTCAGCGCGATCTGGTGCGCGGCCAGCGACGTCGCGCCGAGCACGCCGACCGTGAGGCCGGTGCCGAGGAACAGCGTCGATTCGACCCCGTACGTGATCGCGACGGGCCAGCCGATGCCGATCAACTCGCCCATCACGGGCAGCTTCGGGCGTGCCGCGGTCACGAAATGGCGGAAGCGCTGCCGGCCGTGCAGCAGCCAGATCAGCGCGAGCGCGGTGAGCCAGATCGTGATCGTCGTCGCGACCGCGGAACCGAGAAAGCCGAGGCGCGGCAGCCCGAATGCGCCGTGGATCAGCCCGTAGTTCAGCACGCCGTTGACGCCGACGCCGCCGATCGACACCCACAGCAGCCGTCGCGCGGCGCCGATCGCGGGCAGGAACGCGCGCATCAGCCCGACGCCGATCAGGCTGCCGAGCGCCGCGAAGCGCAGGATGCCCGTGTATTCGCCGACGTGATGCGCGAGCAGCGGCGGCTCGTGAAACATCAGCAGGATCGGTTCGGCCAGCGACAGCGCGACGATCGCCGGAATCGCGAGCAGCACGGACAGTGCGAAGCCCGTCCAGTAGATATGCGGCACGCGGTCCTCGGCCTGGGCGCCGCGCGCATGCGCGACGCTCACGCTGACCGACGACAGCACGCCTTGCAGGATGGTGACGATGACGAAGAAGAAGTTCGCGCCGAGACCGCCGGCCGCGAGCGAATCGGGGCCGAGCGAACCGAGCAGCACCGTGTCGGTGACGCTCATCGCCATTTGTGAAAGTTGCGCGATCGCGAGAGGTGCGGCGAGGCGCGCGGTATCGGCGGCGTGACTGGACAGGGACGGCGGCGCGGCGGCCGTCCGCGTGAGACCGGAATGCGACATGGAATGGGCGCTCGCGCGGGTGCGGGCCCGCGCTGTCTGTATTTATTTTGAGAGACGGCTAGCTTACGGCTTTATTCGTACGGTGTCGAACGCGCGCGCCGATGGCCATGTCGCGGACAGGGGGAACAGGCCCTAAGCCTCGCGCACCGCGATGCGCGTGTCGCCGAGCAGCACGACCTGACCCGCGCGGATCTTGCAGGTCTTGCGAAGTTCGACCGCGCCGTCGACTTTCACCGCGCCGGACGCGACGATCAGCTTCGCGGTGCCGCCGCTGTCCGCGAGGCCGGTGATCTTGAGAAGGTTGTGCAGCTCGACGTATTCGCCGGTCAGCGTGAAATCCAGGTTGGGCATGACGAAGAAGGTGCGCAAAGCGCGGAAGGAATCGCCTCGCATCATACGGCACCGGGGGCCGGCGCGCGAGCGCGGGCGGCCGCGGCACGCAGTTGTTAAGGACTGTGAGCGATTCGTCAGCAAATGAAACGGTGGGTAACAGTCTGAGAGATTCGAGAACCGGGGGGGCGGGCCGCGGGTCTTTTGTCGTACCTGCTGCGTGTTGCGGCGGGGGACGCGACGGACCGCATCGCTGCGGTTCGCGCCCACAACTTCTTGAGGAGGATTGTCATGTCCAAGATTCGTACGATGCTGATCGGTGCCGCGCTGACGGCGTTCGCCACTTCGGCCGCGTTTGCCCAGACTGGTACGGCGGCGCAGGGCGCGGCAGGTGCCGGCGTGCAGGCGCAGACCCCGGCGGCGGGTGTCGGCGCGGGCGTGCAGGGCAGCGCCGGCGCGAACGCGTCGGGCAATGCGGTCGGCGGCGCAACCGATGCGGTCGGCGCGGCAGCCGACGGCGCGAAGGATACGGCGTCGTCGGCCGTCCACTCGGCCAAGAAGCACACGAAGCACGCCGCGAAGTCGGCCAAGAGCCATGTCGGCTCGGCCAAGGCGAAGGCTGGCGAAGCGACCGAAGGCGGCGCATCGGTCGGCGCGGAGGGCGGTGCATCGGCCCAGGGCGCCACGCAGTAAGCGGTGCCTGGCGCCGCGCGACGCTCGCCGCGGACGGCGCGTCGTGACGGCGGCCGTCCGGCGGCCCGGTTCGCTTCGTGCGAACCGGGCCGTTCTCATGAGTTCATGCTTTCAGCAGGGCGGGCGCGCGGTCACGGCCGGCGCTGTCCTTGCCCTTGTCCCTGGCCCTGCGCGGGGCGCGCGGCAGCCGGCGTGAATACGCTGCGCAGCCACACGGCGAGCCGCGCGAAGACGTCGTACGGCTCTTCGACGAAGATCTCCGGTTTCAGCAGCCGCAGATATTCCATGATTTGCTGCGCTTCCTGTTTCTGGAACGAGCCGTGTGCGAGCCCGAGCCGCAGCAGCCCGCGCAGTTCGCCGAGCTTGTCGCGCGCGGTGCTGCCGACGCTCATCTCGCACGCGAGCTTGGCCTCGTAGATCCGTTGCCGCAGCGATTCCGCGAGCCGCCACGCGGGCGTCTGCATCAGTTCCTCGAGCGCCTGGATGTCCTGTGCCGCGCCCTTGATTTGCGACGCGAGCGGGTCGATCTGCGACGGGTCGCCCTGCGCTTCGGCGACGATCGCCTTCGCCCAGTCGCGGCAAGCCTTCGCGAGTTCGTCGGGCGTCCATTCGGAGCGCGACGCGAAGCCGAAGCCGAATTCGCCGGCCTGCCGCATCAGGATCGCGACGACGTCCGGAAATTCCTTGTCGAGCGTGCGCTTGGCCCACGCGTACTGGCCGCCCTGCAGCATCCGCTGCACTGCGTGCTCGGTCAGCGGCACCATGTTGTCGAGCAGCTTCGCGCGCAGGAAATCCTCGAACGACGGCGTCGCGAACTGCGGGTCGAGTTTCAGCGACACGCGGACGAACGCGTCGTAGTCCTTGCGCAGGGACTCGAGCGTGTCGTCCTTGAGGGAAAGGGTGATCTGGCCCATGAATCGTCTCGATGGCGGGCCGCGCAAGCCGGCGGCCGGCACGGCGCACCGGTGCGGGCGCAGCGTCGACTGACCGGTGCGCGCCGAGGTCGGTGGCGGGTTTTCATTCCCTTTATCGGCAAGCCGGGCGGAAACTTGAGTGCGCGTGGTCGAGCGTTCGCTCAGGCGGGCAGCCAGTGCGGCAGCACGATCCCTTGCCAGAAAAAGAACACCGCGAGCCCTGCGGCGATCGTCACGAGCGGGCGGCGGGTCGTCGCCGACACGAGCACGGCGGCGAGCGCGCCGACGAGCTGCGGATTGCGCCAGGTCAGTTCGGCCGTGCCGCCATGCGGCGAGACGGTCATCGGCACGATGATCGCGGTCAATACGGTGACGGGCACGAAGCCGAGTGCGGTCCGCACCAGCGGCGGGAAGGTCAGCCGCTCGCCGAACAGGAACAGCGTCGTGCGGATTGCGTACGTGATGACGGCCATCCCGAGGATCAGCAGCGCGTAGCTCACGATGCGGCCTCCGTGCGTGACCGCGCGCGTGAGCGCTCGTGCCGCAGCGTGAGCGCGACGCCGATCGCGACGCCGGCGGCAACCGCGCCGAGCAGCCCGAGCTTGTACGGCCAGCCCTGCCAGAAGTACGCGAGCGTGCCGGCTGTCGCGGCTGCCGCGAAATAGCGCAGCGTGCCGAGCTGCGGGACGACGATCGCGATGAAGGTCGCCGCCATCGCGAAATCCAGGCCGAGCGACTGCAGGCCCGGGAATGCCGCGCCGAAGCCGATGCCCGCGAGCGTCCAGACCTGCCAGTTCAGGTACATCGCGAGCCCGGAGCCGAAAAAGTAGTGGGGGCCGATCGTGCCGGGCGGGAAGTGCCGGTAGTGCGCGTAGGCGACCGCGAACACCTCGTCGGTCATCAGCGCGCCGAGCGTGGCGCGCCAGCGCAGCGGCAGGTGCGCGACATAGGGCGCGAGCGTTGCGCTGTACAGCAGGTGGCGCAGATTCACGATCAGCGTCGTCGCGAGTACGACGACGAAGCTCGCGCTGCCCGCGATCAGGCCGAGCGCGATGAACTGCGCGGAGCCTGCGAACACGGCGAGCGACATCAGCACGCCGTGCCACGCGGCAAGCGGGCCGCCGCCGACGAGCGTGCCGAAAATCACGCCGAACGGCGCCGCGCCGATCATCATCGGGATCGTGTCGCGCGCGCCGTCCAGCCATTCGTTGAGCGGACGGCGAGGGGGTGATGCGGGTGTCGGGTTCAAAGCGCGCTCCTCCATGCGTTGGAGGATAGCGGGCCGGTGGTTTGCGGGCTTGTATGTTCTTGCGGTCGCGAGCGGGGTGGCCGCCCGGGCGTTTGCCGGCGCGGCGGCAAGCGAGCGGCCGGATGCGGGAAACCGCGCGTCAGCTCGCCTGCCAGCGCCCGGGCGGCACGCCGAACATCCGTTTGAAATGCCGCGTGAAGTGGCTCTGGTCGACGAAGCCGCTGGCCGCCGCGACGTCGGCGACGGGCATGCCCGCGCGCAGCGGTGCCAGCGCGCGCTGCAATCGCAGCTGGTTGCGCCACGCGTGCGGCGGCATGCCGGTCGTACGCGTGAACAGGCGCGCCGCGTGGAACGGCGACAGGCCGGCTGCCTGAGCGACTTCGTCGAGCGTCACCGTGCATGTGAGATCGCCGGCGAGCCGCTCGCGCATTGCTTCGACGCGCGGTTCGTCCGCCGAGAGCGGCGCCGGTCGTGGCTGCGCATCGGCATGGCGTACGATCAGCGTCGACAGTGCGTCGAGCATCGCCGTTTCGGCGGCGAGCGGATCATAGATGCGCGATGCGCCGGAGGCCGGATCGCCGGCCGCCGCATCGTCGGCCGGCTGCCCGTGCGCATGGGAGGACAGTGCGCGCTCGCTGCCTGCCTCCATCATCCGGTGCGCCAGCGCGAGCCGGGCCGCGAGATCGGCGTCGCGAATCACGTCGGTGGCAAACCACGGTGCGTCCTGCGGGCGGCCGGCTATCACACTCGTGAGTTCGCGGATGAATTCGACCGGCACGTAGCTGACGCGATAGCACCAGCCTTCGTCCGCCGCACGCGAGCCCGTATGCACTTCGCCGGGATTGATCACGGGCACGGTGCCCGTTTCGGCGACATGGCCGCTGCCGCGGTAGGTGAAACGTTCCGCGCCTTCGAGAATCACGGGGATCGTGTATGCGTCGTGCCAGTGGGGCGCGAACGTGTGGTCGCGATAGGTCGCCGTGACGAGATCCGCGTCCGGCAGCAGCGGCGTGCGCCAGTAGCGTGCGGAGTCTGGAAGGCGGGTGGCGGACATGATTGGGCGCGGGAGCGGTCGAACCGACAGTGTATCGCTCGCGCGCCCGGCGGGTGCGGGCCTTACTTGACCGGAATCGTCGTGCCGGCCGGCATCGGCACCGCGGTGACGGCGTTCTTCGGGCTGCCGCTGACGATGCGGTCGCTGTAGGTCAGGTAGACGATCGTGTTGCGCTTCTTGTCGACCACGCGCACGACGTGCAGCGTCTTGAAGATGAACGACATGCGTTCGCTGAACACGTCGGTCTGCTGCTTGAGCGGTTCCTTGAAAGTGATCGGGCCGACCTGCCGGCACGCGATCGACGCCTCGCTCGGATCCTCGGCGACGCCGAGCGTGCCCTTGATGCCGCCCGTGCGTGCGCGCGACACGTAGCAGGTCACGCCGTTCACGACCGGATCGTCGTACGCCTCGACGACGACGCGGTCGGAGCCCGTTACGCGGAAGTGGGTGTTGACGCTGCCGACTTCCTCCGCATGCGCGAGCGGCGCGGCGGCGAAAACGGTGAGCAGGGCGGCGAGGGGTGCGGCGCGGAGGAGGCGGTGCTTCATCGACGGAACCGGATGCGAATGCGGGACAGAGACTCTAGCATGCGCGGGGCCGGGCCACGAAAGGCGAAAAGACAGCCGGAAAAACAAAAGGCCCGTCGAATGACGGGCCTTTCGCTGTCTGGCTCCCCGACCTGGGCTCGAACCAGGGACCTACGGATTAACAGTCCGGCGCTCTACCGACTGAGCTATCGGGGAATAAATCGGTACATCTGCGTGTTCGGTTACCAGCAAAAAGCCCGTCCAATTTCAACGGGCCTATGCGTTTTTGGCTCCCCGACCTGGGCTCGAACCAGGGACCTACGGATTAACAGTCCGGCGCTCTACCGACTGAGCTATCGGGGAACAAACAGCAGAGAAACGAGATTGTATGGAGTGTCGGCTAAGCTGTCAATACTTTTGGGCCGCGGCGCACAAAAAATTTCTGCGGCGGCCGCGCGATCAGCGTTCGAGCAGGTGCAGCTTGTCCTGCACGTCCTTCCACTCGTCCGCGTCGGCCGGTGCCGGCTTGGTCTTCGTGATCGACGGCCAGCCCTTTGCCAGCTCGGCATTCAGCTCGGTGAACTGCTGTTGGTCGCCGGGAACGTCTTCTTCGGCATAGATCGCATTGGTCGGGCACTCGGCGACGCACACGGCGCAGTCGATGCACTCGTCCGGATCGATGGCGAGAAAGTTGGGACCTTCACGGAAGCAATCCACCGGGCACACATCCACGCAATCCGTGTATTTGCACTTGATGCAGCCTTCGGTCACAACGTGAGTCATTAAAACGCTCCTGCTTGGCGGTATATATGGGGTGGCGTTTGCGCCAAAAGCGGCATTGTAACTGAAGCGCAAAACCCGCATGGCATGGTCGGCTTTCCGGCTTATATCGTTTCGTGATTAGTTTATGGGGGGCGCCCAGGGGGCCGCCAACGGGAACCCGGATACGGCGCGTCGGCGCGACGGGACAGCGCGGCAGGCGGTTTCGCGATGGTCGGGCCCGCATTCGGGTAACATGGCCGACAGACCGGGCGGCGCGCTGTGCGCCGGGGCCCTGTCACGATATTGGCGGTGCCGCAAACATGATCATCACTTCGCTGCTCGACACGGATCTCTACAAGTTCACGATGATGCAGGTCGTCCTGCATCACTTCCCGGCCGCAAACGTCGAATACCGTTTCAAGTGCCGCACGCAAGGCGTCGATCTCGTGCCGTACATCGACGAGATCCGCGACGAGGTGCGCGGCCTGTGCGCGCTGCGTTTTTCCGATGTCGAACTCGACTACCTGCGGCGGATGCGCTTCATCAAGAGCGATTTCGTCGACTTCCTCGCGCTGTTCCACCTGAACGAGAAGTACATCTCGATCACGCCTTCGCCGAAGGGCAACGGCGAGATCGACATCGAGATCAAGGGGCCGTGGCTGCATACGATCCTGTTCGAGATCCCGGTGCTCGCGATCGTCAACGAAGTCTATTTCCGCAACACGCAGCGCGAACCCGACTATCGCGAAGGCCGCGAGCGGCTGCGCGAGAAGATCAAGCTGCTCGGCGCGAAGCCCGAGTTCGCCGACTGCAAGATCGCCGACTACGGCACGCGCCGGCGCTTCTCGAAGGTGTGGCACGAGGAAGTCGCGCTCACGCTGCGCGACGGCCTCGGCCCGCAGTTCGCGGGCACGAGCAACGTGCTGTACGCGATGAAGCACGACATCACGCCGCTCGGCACGATGGCTCACGAATACCTGCAGGCGTGCCAGGCGCTCGGCCCGAGGCTGCGCGACTCGCAGATCTACGGCTTCGAGATGTGGGCGAAGGAATACCGCGGCGACCTCGGGATCGCGCTGTCGGACGTCTACGGGATGGACGCGTTCCTGAACGACTTCGACATGTACTTCTGCAAGCTGTTCGACGGCGCGCGCCACGATTCGGGCGATCCGTTCGACTGGGGCGAGCGGATGCTGCGCCATTACGAGGCGAACCGGTGCGACCCGCGCACGAAGGTGCTCGTGTTCTCGGACGCGCTCGACATCCCGAAGGTCATGCAGTTGTACGAACGGTTCCGCGGCCGCTGCAAGCTCGCGTTCGGCGTCGGCACGAACCTCACCAACGACCTCGGCTACGTGCCGCTGCAGATCGTGATCAAGATGGTGCGCTGCAACGGCCAGCCGGTCGCGAAGCTGTCGGATTCGCCGGGCAAGAGCATGTGCGACGACAAAGCCTATCTCGCTTACCTGCGCCAGGTGTTCGGCATCGCGCAACCGGTCGAGGAAGACGCGTCGAAGTAGGCGTCGGCCGTTCGGTCGAAGGTGCGTGGCGGCAGGGGCGGCCGGTATAATCCGACGGTATTGCACGCCAACGTCACGAGGACCGTTCATGGACACTTCTGCTGCCCGTCGCCAGATCCTCGCGCGCATTCGCGCGGCGCAGGGGCGCGCGGCCGAGCCCGATGCAGCGGAGCGCGACGGCGTCACCGATTATCTCGCCCGTCATCCGCAGGGCCCGCGCCCGCCTGTGCCGGCCGATCTCGTCGCCGCATTCGTCGACGAAGCGGCGCGCCTGTCGACGACGGTCGACGAAGTCGCGACGCTCGCCGACGCCCCTGCCGCCGCTGCCCGCTATCTTTCCGCTCACGGCCTGCCGACGCAGGCCGTCGCCTGGCGCACGCTGGCGGATCTCGACTGGGCCGGCGCCGGCCTGTCGGTCGAGTGCCGCAAGCCGCGCGACAGCGATCTCGTCGGCCTCACGGGCTGCTTTTGCGCGACCGCCGAAACGGGTTCGCTGGTGCTGCTGTCCGGTCCCGATACCTATGCGTCGGCCGGCCTGCTGCCTGAGACGCACATCGCGATCGTGCCCGCTTCGCGGATCGTCGCCGGCCATGAAGACGCGTTCGCGCTGATCCGCGCGGAACGCGGCGAATTGCCGCGTGCGGTCAATTTCGTGTCGGGCCCGTCGCGCACGGGCGACATCGAGCAAACCATCGTACTGGGCGCGCACGGCCCGTACCGCGTGCACGCGATCGTCGTACGGGGCGCATGACGCGCCCGCCGCATCCACTACCACTCGAACAAGGAAGTTCTGCATGAAACGACATGCCGCCTGGGCGGGCATGGCGTCGGGAGTCGCGCTTGGCGCCGTTCCCGCGCTTGCATCGGCCGCAACGCTCGACGGTGCCACGCTGTCCGCACTCTGGGGCATCCCGTTTGCCGGGATCCTGCTGTCCATCGCGCTGTTTCCGCTCGTCGCCCCGGTGTTCTGGCATCACCACTTCGGCAAGATTGCAGCCGGGTGGGCGGTCGTGTTCCTGGTCCCGTTCGCCTTCGCGTTCGGCGCGGGTACCGCGTTCGGCACGCTCGTGCATGCGCTGCTCGAGGAATACATTCCGTTCATCGTGCTGCTCACCGCGCTCTATACGGTGGCAGGCGGCATCTGCGTGAACGGCAACCTGCACGGATCGCCGAAGCTGAACACCGCGATCCTCGCGCTCGGCACGCTGCTCGCGAGCGTGATGGGCACGACGGGCGCGGCGATGCTGCTGATCCGGCCGCTGCTGCGCGCGAACGACAACCGCAAGCATGTCGTGCACGTCGTGATTTTCTTCATCTTCCTCGTCGCGAACGCGGGCGGCTCGCTGTCGCCGCTCGGCGATCCGCCGCTGTTCCTCGGTTTCCTGAACGGCGTGAGCTTCTTCTGGACGACTACCCATCTCGCGCTGCCGATGCTGTTCATCTGCGTCGTGCTGCTGGCGCTGTTCTTCGTGCTCGACACGTATTTCTACCGGAAGGGTGGCGAGGAGCGGCCGGCCGCGCTCGACCCGACGCCCGACGACACAGCGCTGTCGATCGACGGCAAGATCAATTTCGTGCTGCTCGCAGCCGTGGTCGCGCTCGTGCTGATGAGCGGCATTTGGAAGCCGGACATCGCGTTCGACGTGTGGGGCACGCACGTCGCGCTGCAGAACCTCGCGCGCGACGTCGCGCTCGTGGTCGTGACGCTCGCGTCGCTCGCGCTGACGCCGCGTTCCGCACGTGAAGGCAACGCGTTCAACTGGGCGCCGATCGAGGAGGTCGCGAAGCTGTTCGCGGGGATCTTCGTGACGATCGCGCCGGTGATCGTGATCCTGCGCGCGGGCGCGGACGGCGCGTTCGCGCAGATCGTCCATCTCGTCACGGGGCCGGACGGCAAGCCGATCGACGCGATGTACTTCTGGGCGACGGGCCTGCTGTCGTCGTTCCTCGACAATGCGCCGACCTATCTGGTGTTCTTCAACCTCGCGGGCGGCGATGCGCAGACGCTGATGACGGCGGGCGCGTCGACGCTCGCCGCGATTTCCGCGGGCGCGGTGTTCATGGGCGCGAACAGCTATATCGGCAACGCGCCGAACTTCATGGTGAAGGCGATCGCGGAGTCGCGCGGCGTGAAGATGCCGAGCTTCTTCGCATACCTCGGCTGGGCGCTCGTCATCCTGGTGCCCGTGTTCCTGCTGACGTCGCTGATCTTCTTCCCGGCGTAACCTGACAACTTTCAACCAAGCGCGGGCGATCCCGGCGGCGCGATGCGCGCCGCGACCGGCCTGCGGCATACGGAGATGGCGATGCAGAAGATCCTGGTCGCGCGTCCGATCTTTCCGGACGTGATCGAACGCCTCGAGCAGTATTTCGAAGTCGACTGGAACGACGGCGACGCGCTCGGCCCCGATGCGCTCGCCGCGCGTCTGGCCGACAAGGACGGCGCGCTGACGGCCGGCGACCCGGTCGGCGCGGCGGCACTCGCTGCTGCGCCGCGCCTGCGCGTCGTGTCGAACATGGCGGTCGGCTACAACAACTTCGACATGGCCGCGTTCAACGCGGCGAACGTGCTCGGCACCAACACGCCCGACGTGCTGAACGAGTCGACCGCCGATTTCGGCTGGGCGCTGATGATGGCCGCCGCGCGCCGGATCGCCGAATCCGAGCACTGGCTGCGCGCCGGTCACTGGCAGAAGTGGGCGTACGACGGTTTCCTCGGCACCGACATTTACGGATCGACGCTCGGCGTCATCGGGATGGGCCGCATCGGCCAGGCGCTCGCGCGCCGCGCGCGCGGCTTCGGGATGCAGGTGATCTATCACAACCGGTCGCGGGTCGCGCCCGAGATCGAGGCCGAGCTGAACGCCGAATACGTGTCGAAGGATGCGCTGCTCGCGCGCGCCGATCACGTCGTGCTCGTGCTGCCGTACACGAAGGAAAACCATCACACGATCGGCGCGGCCGAACTCGCGAAGATGAAGCCCACCGCGACGCTGACCAACATCGCACGCGGCGGGATCGTCGACGACGCGGCGCTGGCCGCCGCGCTGCGCGACGGGACGATCGCCGCGGCCGGCCTCGACGTGTACGAAGGCGAGCCGGCCGTGCATCCGGCGCTGCTCGAGGTGCCGAACGTCGTGCTGACGCCGCATATCGCGAGCGCGACCGAAAAGACGCGCCGCGCGATGGCGAACCTCGCCGCCGACAACCTGATCGCCGCACTGGGCGAGGGGCCGCGCGCGGGGCAGCCACCGAATCCGATCAACCCTGACGTGATCGGGAAGCCGCGCGCATGACGATGACGTTGTTGCTTGCGGCCGTTGTCGTGCTGGCCGTCGCGCTCGCGGTGGCGATCGTCGCGATCGTGCGCGGCGGTGGCCGCCACGACGATGCGGCGGTGCTCGGCGACCAGATCGAGGATGCCGCGCATGCGCAGGCGCGCGCGGTCGAGCGGCTCGAACGCGAATTGCGCGGCGAGATCGTCGAGAACGCGCGCGGTTCGCGCACCGAGCTGGCCGGCAGCTTCTCGCAGCTTCAGCAGACGCTCGCCGCGCAACTGACGAGCGTGGCGACCGTGCAGAACAATCAGATCGAGGGTTTCGCTCAGCAGCTCGGCAAGCTCGTCGCCGGCAATGCGCAGCAGTTCGACGCGATGCGCGAGAGCGTGCAGCGCCAGGCGCAGCAGGCGCGCGAGGAGCAGACGGCCGCGCTCAGGCTGTTCGGCGATACGTTGAACCGGCAGCTCACGCAACTGACCGAAGCGAACGATCGCCGGATCGGAGAAGTGCGCGCGACGCTCGAACAGCGGCTGAAGGAAATCGAGACGAACAACGCGGCGAAGCTCGAGGAGATGCGCCGCACCGTCGACGAGAAACTGCATGCGACGCTCGAGCAGCGGCTCGGCGAATCGTTCAAGCTCGTGTCAGACCGGCTCGAGCAGGTCCATCGCGGGCTCGGCGAGATGCAGACGCTGGCGGCGGGCGTCGGCGATCTGAAAAAGGTGCTGACCAACGTGAAGACGCGCGGCACCTGGGGCGAGGTGCAGCTCGAGGCGCTGCTCGAACAGATGCTGACACCCGATCAGTATGCGAAGAACGTCGCGACGGTGCCGAAGAGCACCGAGCGCGTCGAGTTCGCGATCCGACTGCCGGGCCGCGATGCGGGCACGCGAGACGCACCGCCGGTGTGGCTGCCGATCGACGCGAAATTCCCGCGCGAAGACTACGAGCGGCTGATCGACGCGCAGGAGCGCGCCGATGCGGCGGCGGTCGAGGAAGCGGCTCGCGCGCTCGAAGCGCGCGTGCGGCTGGAGGCGCGCACGATCGCCGAGAAGTACGTCGCGCCGCCGCACACGACCGATTTCGCGCTGCTGTTCCTGCCGACCGAAGGGCTTTACGCGGAAATCCTGCGCCGGCCCGGGCTGACCGACCTGCTGCAGCGCGACTACCGCGTGACGGTCGCGGGGCCGACGACGCTCACCGCGTTGCTGAACAGCCTGCAGATGGGGTTCCGTACGCTCGCGATCGAGCAGCGCTCGAGTGAGGTCTGGCAGGTGCTCGGCGCGGTGAAGACGGAGTTCGGCAAGTTCGGCGACGTGCTCGCGCGCACCAAGGCGCAGCTCGAAACGGTCACGCGGTCAATCGAGTCCGCCGAGCAGCGTACGCGCGTGATGAGCCGCAAACTGAAGCAGGTCGAGGCGTTGCCGGGCGACACGGCGGCCGGCTTGCTCGGTTCGGACGGCGCGGACGGCGCCGATACCGACGACGCTTGACGGCTTCGGCCGCTTGAGTGCGGATCGCAATGAAATCGGGCGCCGTCGGCGCCCGTTTCCTTTTGCAGCAGGGTAGTTCGGCCGCGGCTCGCGCAGGCCGACGCTCAGCGCCCGGCGAGCGTGTCCAGCGCGTCGCCCGTCACGCGGACGATGCGCCATTCGGGCAGCACGGTCGCGCCCATCTTCTCGTAGAAATCGATCGCGGGCTGGTTCCAGTCGAGCACCGACCATTCGAAACGCCCGCAACGACGCTCGACGGCCAGCGCCGCGAGGTGGCGCAGAATCGCGGTGCCGAGGCCGGTGCCGCGCTGCGACGGCTGCACGTAAAGATCCTCGAGATAGAGGCCGCGACGGCCGAGGAACGTCGAATAGTTGTGAAAGAACAGCGCGTACGCGACGATCGCGCCGTTGCGCTCGGCGACGAGCGCTTCGGCGGCAGGCCGCTCGCCGAACAGTGCGTCGGCGAGATCTGCTTCGGTCGCGACGAACAGGTGCGTGAGCTTTTCGAATTCAGCCAGCTCGCGCATCAGCGCGAGGATCGCGCCGACGTCGCGCGCTTCGGCCGCGCGGATCAGCGGCGCATCGCTCACGCTTCCTCCGGCGGATCGGACAGCACGATCTCGATGCCGCCGAAGCGCGACGCGACCCAGTTGTATGCGTGGCATGCGATCCACAGCAGCACGAAGCCGAGGATTGCGTTCAGCAGCAGCGCGCTCAGGATCGTGCTCAGTTCGACCATCCCGTAGCGGATGTACGCGACGAGAATGCCGAGCAGCACGATCGGCACGCTGAACGTCAGGTAGACGAGGATCAGCGCCTTTGCGGTCTGCCCCGCGGCGATCGACGAAATTTGTTTCTTCATGTGCGGATTGCCCCCGTAGAGATATACCGATAGTGGAATTCAGATCAGGCCGTCGAGCGGCAGGATGTCGACCGGGGTGCCCGCGTCGACTGCCGCGGTATCGTGGCCCAGGACGATGAAACAGTTGGCGGCCGCGAGGCCGCTCAGCGATGCGGAACTCTGCGAACCGGCCGGCGCGACGTGCCAGCGGCCGTCGGCGGCGCGCGTCGCGACGCCGCGCAGGTATTCGGTGCGGCCCGGACGCGTCTTCAGCGCATGCGTGCTGAGCGCCGTGTACATTGCCGGCGGCGGCGTCTGCGCGCCGGCCAGCGTCAGCAGCGCGGGGCGCACGATCGCGTAGAACGTTACGGCGGACGCGACCGGATTGCCGGGCAGCCCGAAGAACAGTGCGTGACCGGCGCCGTCGGCCGCTCGTGCGAGCGTGCCGCACGCGAGCGGCCGGCCGGGCCGCAGTGCGAGGCTCGCGAACGTGACGTCGCCGAGCCGCGCCATCACGTCGCGCGTGAAGTCGGCTTCGCCGACCGATACGCCGCCCGACGTGATCACCGCGTCGGCCTGCGCGGCGACGGCGTCGTGCAACGCGGCTTCGAGCGCGGCCGGGTCGTCGCGGACGATCCCGAGATCGATCGCGTCGACGTGCAGCCTTTCGAGCATCGCGATCAGCATCCCGCGATTGCTGTCGTACAGCGCGCCGCGGCCGAGCGGTTCGCCGGGCTCGCGCAGTTCGTCGCCGGTCGAGAACACGGCGACGCGCACGCGCCGGCGCACCGTGACGTCGGTGAGGCCGAACGACGCGAGCAGGCCGAGATCGGACGGCCGCAGGATGCGGCCTGCGGCGAGCGCACAGGCGCCGCGCGCGAGATCCTCGCCGGCCTTGCGGCAGTTCGCGCCGCGCGCGACGTCGTGCGCGGCGAAGCGGATCGCGTCGCCGTCGACGTGCACGCGTTCCTGCGGAATCACCGTATCGCATCCGGCCGGCATCGGCGCGCCCGTCATGATGCGCACGCATGAACCGGCCGCCACGGCGCCGTCGAACGGATGGCCCGCGAACGCGGTGCCGGCGACCGTCAGCGCGATGTCCCCGGTCGGCGACGCGGGCGCGCCGGCGCCGCCGTCGAACGCATAGCCGTCCATCGCCGAGTTGTCGTACGCCGGAATGTCGAACGGCGCGCTTACGTCGGCCGCAAGCACGCGGTCGAGCGCGTCGCGCAGCGCCACCGTGTCGCACGCGTCGACGGGCACCACGAAGCGGCACGCGAGCGCCTGCGCGTCGGCAAGCGACAGCGTGGCATCGGAGTCGGGTGCGGTTCGGGAGGCGGGCGAGGATTGCGTGATCATCAGTCGGACTGCGCCGCGAGGCGTATCGGGTTTGTGGCCGGTGGCGCGAGGAGGGTGCGTGGGCGCGGGTTTCGCGTGCGGCGGGCGCCGGGCGGGAGCGGCGCGGGGCCGTCAGCGACGGGCCAGCGCGGCGAGTTCCTGCCAGGAGTTGGCATTGTAAAACGCACGCTCGTCGCGAAACTCGACTTCGACCGTCTTGTGGCGTGCGTACCACGCACGCACCTTGCGGTCGCCTGCCGCGAGCCGGGCGGCGAGATCGTCGGCCAGCGCCGTGCGCAGCAGCGCGAACGTCGGCTGCGGCGAGCGCGCCTGCTGCGCGTCGACGGTTACAGCCATCGCGATGTCGGCCTGCTGCGCATCGAGCGCCTCGTGCAGCCGCGTGACGAGGTCGGCGGGCAGAAACGGCGTATCGCACGGCGAGCACACGACGAGCGGCGCGCGCGCCGCCCGCATGCCGGCGAGCAGGCCCGCTAGCGGGCCGGGGAAATCGGGCGTTTCGTCCGCGACGATTCGCGCGTCGAACGGCGCACCGAGCTCCGCATAACGATCGGCGTGGCGATTCGCGCTGATCAGCATCTCGTCGACCTGCGGCGACAGCCGGCGCAGCACGTGCAGCGCGAGCGGCGTACCGTCGAGCAGTTGCAGGCCCTTGTCGACGCCGTCCATGCGCGTGGCGCGGCCGCCCGCGAGCAGCAGGCCGGCGATCGAAGGAGAGGCGGAAACGGGCATCGTGCGCGGGTGGAATGGGTGGCGTGCGTCAGCCGCCGATATACGACATTTCGACGCGCTTGCCGGCGCCGTCGGGCGAGGCTTCGGCCGACGCGCTGCCGCGCAGTTGCGAATAGCGGTCGGTGCGCGCCTGCCAGATGCGGGCGATCGCGGTCGCGATCTCGGCGTCGCTTGCACCGCCGCGCACGAGCGCGCGCAGGTCGTGGCCCGTCGACGCGAACAGGCACAGGTACAGCTTGCCCTCGGTCGACAGCCGCGCGCGCGAGCAGTCCCCGCAGAAGGCCTGCGTGACGCTCGAGATCACGCCGATCTCGCCGCCGCCGTCCGCATAGCCCCAGCGCTGCGCGGTTTCGGCCGCCGTGTGCGCGTCGAGCGGCACGAGCGGGAAATGTTCGGCGATCCGTGCAACGACGTCCGCCGACGGCAGCACCTCGGTCATGTTCCAGCCGTTCGACGTGCCGACGTCCATGTATTCGATGAAGCGCAGGATCACGCCGGTGCCGCGGAAACGCTCGGCCATCGGCAGGATCTCGCTGTCGTTGGTACCGCGCTTCACGACCATGTTGACCTTGACCGGCGCGAGGCCCGCGGCCTGGGCCGCGAAGATGCCGTCGAGCACGTCGGCGCTCGCGAACTCGGCGTCGTTCATGCGCTTGAACAGCGTATCGTCGAGCGCGTCGAGGCTGACCGTCACGCGCGTGAGCCCGGCGTCCTTCAGCGCGCGCGCCTTGCGTGCGAGCAGCGAGCCGTTGGTCGTCAGCGTCAGGTCGAGCGGGCGTCCGTCATGCGTTGTCAGGCGCGCGAGGCGCTCGATCAGGAATTCGAGGTTCTTGCGCAGCAGCGGCTCGCCGCCCGTGATGCGGATCTTCTCGACGCCGTGTGCGACAAAGAGCCGCGCCACGCGTTCGATTTCTTCGTGCGTGAGCAGCGCGCTGTGCGGCAGGAACGGGTAGTTCTTGTCGAAGACCGCGCGCGGCATGCAGTACACGCAGCGGAAATTGCAGCGGTCCGTCACCGAGATGCGCAGGTCGCGCAGCGGCCTGGCGAGCGTGTCGGCCAGCGTGCCGTCGGGGGCGTGCGCGACGCCGGAGACGTCCGGCACCCCGCTGACGTCGGCAAGAGGAATGATGCGTCGGGACATGTTGAAAGAAGTGCGAGCCAGACCTGTATTTTAGCCGCAAGCGGCCGACCGGGCCGGTGGGCGGAAACCCGCGGTGCGGACGCGAAAAAGCCCGCCGGAGGCGGGCTTTTCCTGGTCGGGCGATGCGCCGATTAGTGGTGCGTCGTTTCGACCTGCTGCATCGGGGCCGTATCGGCCGGCGGCAGCACCTTGCGTTCGCGCGGCACGCGGGCCGGACGCGGGAGGCGCGACGCGGCTTCCTGTGCAGCGGCGAACTTGTCTGCGTCCGTGTTCACCCAGACGAGACCGGCCTGCTCCAGCACGACATCCAGGCTCGCCGAAGCGGGCGCGGCTGCCGGTTGGGCGGGGGCAGGAGCCGGTGCCGGTGCTGCAACGGCCTCGACCGGTGCCGCTTCGACACGTGCCGGCTCGATAGCCACCGGAGCGGCTTCGGTCGTCACGGCCGGTGCGGCCTGCTCGACGGGCGCGGGCTGCGGCGCCTCGACAGCGGCCGGGGCCGCTGCCGGTACTGCCGGCACTTCGAACGCGTCGGTCGGCGAAACCGTGACCGGAGCCGGACCGGCTTCCGTGTCGACAGCCGGTGCGACCGGTGCCGGTTCTGCTGCTGCCGCGACGGCGACCGCGGGCTCGACCGGAGCGGCCGGAGCCGCTTCGACGTGTGCCGGTGCCGGCTGAGCTTCGACAGCGGCCGGTGCGGCAGGCTGCTCGACGGACGCCTCGACGGCGACGGCGCTTGCCGCGGCGACGGCCGCGACGACTGCCGGTGCGGCCGTGTGGGCCGATTCGGCAGCGGCCGGTGCTTGCGGCGTCACGGTTTGCGCTGCGGCTTCGCCATCCGGGCCTTGTTCGGCCTGGTCGACGACTGCGCCGTCTTCGTCGCGCTCGCGACGACCGCCGCGGCGGCCGCGACGGCGACGGCGACGTTCCTCGCCGTCACGCGCGCCGGCTTCCGCATCGGCTGCCAGCTCGGCGCCGGGCAGGGCTTCCGCAGCGGCCTTGTCGGCGTCCGGTTCCGGATGGTTTTCGCCACGGGTGACGGTCTCGAGCGTGGCCGCATGCTGGGTCGGCTTGCGGCGTTCGCCGCGCTCGCGACGCTCACCGCGTTCCTGGCGCTCGCCACGGCCGGCTGCGTCGACGCCTTCCGGCTGCTCGGCGCGCTCGCGCGGTTCGCGGTTCTCGCGCGGTTCACGCGGCTCACGGCTTTCACGCGGCTCGCGCGGTTCGCGACCTTCGCGCTGGCCACGGCCCTCGCGACCTTCGCGGCCCTCACGACCTTCACGGATTTCGCGACCTTCACGCGGCTCACGGCCTTCACGCGGTTCGCGCACTTCCTTGCCTTCGCGCTCCTGGCGTTGCGGCTGGCCGCGGCCTGCTGCTGCCTGGTCGCGGCCGCCTTGCGCCTGCTGGGCGCCGCCGCGACGGTTGCGGTTGCGATCGCCGCCGCGCTGCTCGGTCTTCTCGGTACGCTCGCGAGCCGGGCGGGCCGCCTGTTCCTTCGTCGGTGCCGGAGCAACCGGTGCGGGGGCCGGAGCCGGCGACATGCCGAACAGGCCCTTCAGCCAGCCGATGAAGCCACCGCTTGCCGCGGCGACAGGTGCCGGGGCCGGAACGGGCTCGACCGGGCGCTGCGGCGCCGGGCTCGGGGCCGGGCGCTCGGGCGTGATGCCCTTGACCGCGGCTTCCTGCTTCGGCTTCACTTCTGCCGTGCGCTTGCTGTAGCCGGTTTCCGACTCGAGTTCGCGGGCAGCTTCCTCGGCCATCTTCCAGGACGCGCGCGGATCGTCGAGGCGCGCGTCGTCGTGGCGCAGGCGCTCGAGCTTGTAGTGCGGCGTATCGAGGTGCTTGTTCGGGATCAGCACGATGCCGACCTTGAAGCGCGACTCGATCTTGTTGATTTCCTGACGCTTTTCGTTGAGCAGGAAGGCGGTCACCTCGACCGGCACCTGGCAGTGGATCGCCGCGGTGTTTTCCTTCATCGCCTCTTCCTGAATGATCCGCAGGACCTGCAGCGCGGACGATTCGGTGTCGCGGATGTGACCGGTGCCGTTACAGCGCGGGCAGGTCACGTGGCTGCCTTCCGACAGGGCCGGGCGCAGGCGCTGGCGCGACAGCTCCATCAGGCCGAAGCGGGAGATCTTGCCCATCTGCACGCGCGCACGGTCATGCTTGAGCGCGTCTTTCAGGCGCTGCTCGACTTCGCGCTGGCTCTTCGCCGATTCCATGTCGATGAAATCGATCACGATCAGGCCGCCGAGGTCGCGCAGGCGGAGCTGGCGGGCGACTTCGTCGGCCGCTTCGAGGTTGGTGCGGGTTGCCGTTTCCTCGATGTCCGCGCCCTTGGTCGCGCGCGCCGAGTTCACGTCGATCGCGACGAGCGCTTCGGTGTGGTCGATCACGATCGCGCCGCCGGACGGCAGCGGCACCGTGCGCGAGTAGGCCGTTTCGATCTGGTGCTCGATCTGAAAGCGGGAGAACAGCGGCACGTCGTCGTGGTAACGCTTCACCTTCGACACGTTGTCCGGCATCACGATGTCCATGAACGCACGGGCCTGATCGTGGATCTCGGTCGTGTCGATCAGGATTTCGCCGATATCGGGCTGGAAATAGTCCCGGATCGCGCGGATCACGAGGCTCGATTCCAGGTAGATCAGCATCGGCTGGCCGGAGTTGCCGCTTTGCGACGCCGCTTCGATCGCGCGCCACAGTTGCAGCAGGTAGTTCAGGTCCCACTGCAGTTCCTCGGCGCTGCGGCCGATGCCCGCGGTACGGGCGATCATGCTCATGCCGTCCGGAATCTGCAGTTGCGCCATCGTCTCGCGCAGTTCCTGGCGCTCGTCGCCCTCGATCCGGCGCGACACACCACCGCCGCGCGGATTGTTCGGCATCAGCACCAGGTAGCGGCCGGCGAGCGAGATGAAGGTCGTGAGGGCGGCGCCCTTGTTGCCACGCTCTTCCTTCTCGACCTGGACGATCAGCTCCTGGCCTTCGCGCAGGGCATCCTGGATGCGCGCGGAGCGCATGTCGATGCCTTCCTTGAAGTACTGGCGGGCGACTTCCTTGAACGGCAGGAAGCCGTGGCGGTCTTCGCCATAGTTGACGAAACACGCTTCGAGCGACGGCTCGATGCGGGTGATGACACCCTTGTAGATATTGCCTTTGCGCTGTTCGCGCCCGGCTGTCTCGATGTCGATGTCGATGAGCTTTTGCCCATCGACGATGGCGACGCGCAGCTCCTCCTGCTGCGTCGCATTGAACAGCATGCGTTTCATGAACGACTCCAGGCGGCTCCGCGCCGGCGCTTCGCGGTTGTCAGTCGCGAGAGCGGGAACGACGGCAGGCCGCACCTTGTTGTGTTGTCACGAGCACGCTGGAGCGGGAACGATGGCGGGGAGAATTGCCTGAAGAGGCGCTTGGGCCCGATAGACAGGGCCGGCGGCCGTAGGGCACCTGCGAATACGGCTTCAAAGCACGGCGTTCACACACCGCACGCTGCAAAAAAGCGCGCTAAGCCTGAGTCCGGGCATTGCCACGGGCGCGCGCAATGCGTCGCGCGCGCCGACGGGCGGCAGATGCTGCGGCTTGGGCCGCAGCGGGGAGTATCGAATCCAGCCCGACTTTCCCGCTTGGGGTGTACTTCCCTGGTTTGACGTCGCCAAGCCCCGCACGCTTCGCGGGGCCAAATCGGGCGCAACGCCGTAATATTCGCAACCGGCAGCCTGCGGACGCACTTCGCGCCGTCGGGCTGCCGATCAAATTCTTTTCAACCAACTTTCCGTTACCGCGGCGCCTTGCCGACCGAATCCGCCTGTGGGCGCGATCCTTGCCGACGGGCGGCGCCGTGCGTGCAACTTGCTGCATCTCTTTGATTAGGGGCGAGCAGCGGACCCCCGGCGCAAGTAAAATAACGGTTTCCGCTTGCGCCTTGCCCGACTCGGTCGGGGCCGGCCGGTCAGGCCACCCTCAACGTCAGGCTGGGCAAAATTATATTCAGTATGAATGAGTTAGGCAAAATATCCCAGAATTCGGTCGCAAGCGGCCAGGTATCGATGATCGAGATCGACGAAAACTCGGTCGGTCAGCGGATCGACAACTTCCTGTTGCGCGTCTGTAAAGGCGTGCCGAAAAGCCATATTTACCGGATCCTCCGCAGCGGCGAAGTGCGCGTGAACAAGGGCCGGATCGACGCGCAGTACCGCCTAGCGCTTGGCGACATCGTCCGCGTGCCGCCCGTGCGCGTGGCGGCGGCGGACCTCGCGCGCGCCGACACGCCGATCGTGCCGCCCGCGAATTTCGACGTGCTGTACGAGGATGACGCGATGCTGGTCATCGACAAGCCGGCCGGCGTTGCGGTACACGGCGGCAGCGGCGTCGCGTTCGGCGTGATCGAGCAGATGCGCCAGGCGCACCCGCGCGCGAAGTTCCTCGAACTCGTGCACCGGCTCGACCGCGAGACGTCCGGGATCCTGATGCTCGCGAAGAAGCGCACGGCGCTCGTGGGCCTGCACGAGCAGATCCGCGAGAACCGGATGGACAAACGCTATTTCGCGTGTGTCCACGGCGAATGGCAGCCCGACTGGGGGCGCCGCCGCGCGGTGAAGGCGCCGCTGTTCAAGTATTCGACCCCGGAAGGGGAGCGCCGCGTGCGCGTGCAGGACGACGGGCTGCCGTCGCATACGGTGTTCAACCTCGTCGACCGCTGGCCCGACTACGCGCTCGTCGAAGCGGAACTCAAAACGGGTCGGACCCATCAGATTCGTGTGCACCTCGCGCATCTCGGCCTGCCGATCGCCGGCGACGCCAAGTATGGCGATTTCGCACTGAACAAGGCGCTGGCGCGCGCGAACGCGCAGCCGGCGTTGAAACGGATGTTCCTGCACGCGCACCGGCTGCGGCTCAACCATCCGCTGACCGGCGAGGCGCTGCAGTTCGATGCGCCGCTGCCGGACGAATGCCGGCGCTTCCTCGACCAACTCAGCGCACTGCGCGATACCGCCTGAACCGCATGGCACGACAGCAATTTGACCTGATCGTCTTCGACTGGGACGGCACGCTGATGGATTCGACTGCGCATATCGTGCACAGCATCCAGGCCGCATGCCGCGATCTCGGCTTGCCCACGCCGTCCGTCGAGGCGTCGCGCTACGTGATCGGCCTCGGCTTGCGCGACGCGCTGCAGATTACCGCTCCGACCCTCAATCCATCCGACTATCCGCGGCTGGCCGAGCGCTACCGCTATCACTATCTGCTCGACGACCAGCGCATCGAGTTGTTCGCCGGCGTGCGCGAACTGCTCGCCGAGTTGCGCGATACGGGCTACCTGCTGGCCGTTGCAACAGGCAAGGGTCGGGTCGGGCTGAATCGCGTGCTTGACCAGTCGAAGCTGACGAGTGTGTTCGACGCGACGCGCTGTGCGGACGAGACGTTCTCGAAGCCGCATCCGGCGATGCTGCACGAGCTGTCCCGGGAATTGGGGCAGGACCTGTCGCGCACCGTGATGATCGGCGACACGACGCACGACCTGCAGATGGCCGCGAGCGCCGGAGCGGCGGGCGTTGGCGTCGCATACGGCGCGCACACGGCCGATGCGCTGGCTGCGCTCGCGCCGCGCTTCGTTGCGCCGGACGTCGACGCGTTGGCCGCGTGGCTGCGGGAGCACGCATGAGCGCGGCGCAGGACGCCGTGCGCGTGTGCGCATCGGACGCGCTGGCCGACGGCGGCGCCGGCGTGCGGGTCGACGCGACGCTGCGCGGCGAGCAGGCCGTCGTATTCTTCGTGCGCTACGACGGTCGCGCCTACGGCTACCTGAATCGCTGCGCGCACGTGCCGATGGAGCTCGACTGGTCCGAAGGGCAGTTCTTCGAGTCGTCGGGCCTGTACCTGATGTGCGCGACGCACGGCGCGATCTACGCGCCGGATACCGGCAAGTGCGTCGGCGGGCCGTGCCGCGGCGGCCGCCTGCGGCCGGTCGAGGTCGACGAACGCGACACGCCCGACGGGCGTGCGGTATTCTGGGTGCCCGACGCCGACCTGCGTCCTGCCGCTCCCGCCACGAACGATTGACGACAATACTGCATGGCCGACCAACCGAATTCCCCCGATTCCTCCTCCCGTCCCGACAGCCGTGAACCGAACTGGGAGCGCGCGGCGCTCGAGCGGATCGCGCTTGCGGCCGTGAAGGAACAGCGCGCGGCGCGGCGCTGGAAGATTTTCTTCCGCTTCGCGTTCCTTGGCGTGTTCGTGCTGCTCGCGTTCGCGCTGATCGATTTTTCGAGCGATTCGAAATTCTCGACGAGCGGGCGGCATACGGCGCTCGTGACGATCGACGGCGAGATCGCGGCCGGCGTCAATGCGAACGCCGAAGACATCAACACGGCGCTCGACGCCGCGTTCGACGACGACGGCACGGCCGGCGTCGTGCTGCGGATCAACAGCCCGGGCGGCAGCCCGGTGCAGGCCGGCATGGTCTACGACGAGATCCGGCGGCTGCGCGCGAAGCACCCGGACAAGCCGCTGTACGTCGTCGTGACCGACATGTGCGCATCGGGCGGCTATTACATCGCGGCCGCGGCCGACAAGATTTTCGTCGACAAGGCGAGCATCGTCGGGTCGATCGGCGTGCTGATGGACGGTTTCGGCTTCACCGGGCTGATGGGCAAGCTCGGTGTCGATCGGCGCCTGCACACGTCAGGCGAAAACAAGGGTTTCTACGATCCGTTCTCGCCGGAGACGCCGAAGATGGACGCACATGCGCAGGCGCTGCTCGACCAGGTGCACGCGCAGTTCATCAAGGCCGTGAAGGAGGGCCGCGGCAAGCGGCTGCATGAGACGCCCGACATGTTCTCCGGCCTGTTCTGGACCGGCGAGAAGAGCATCGAGCTCGGGCTTGCCGACGGCTACGGCACGACCGACACGGTCGCGCGCGACGTGCTGAAGGCGCCCGATCTCGTCGACTATACGGTGAAGGAAAGCCTGACGAACCGTGTCGCGCGCAAGTTCGGCGCGGCCGTCGGCGGCGCCGCGATGAAGGCGCTGACGGCCGGCGGCGCGTCGTTCAGCCTGCGCTGACCGGCGCGGGCGACGGGCGTCCGGCGGGCCGCGAGGGCCCGCTGGCCGGCCGCCGGCCGCGGCTTCAGTTCGCGAGCAGCAGGAAGATCGCGGGGCGCTTGTGCAGATTCGGCGCAGGCGCCTTTTTCCAGTCCGCCACGGTGCGGCTTGCGATCGTCTCGGTCGCGAGGGTCAGGTCGGCGGCGACACAGATCTGCGTCGACGGCGCGCAGGTCGCAATCAGCGTGTCGAGCATCGCGTGATTCCGGTACGGCGTCTCGATGAAGATCTGCGTCTGGCGCGCCTTGCGCGACAACTGCTCGAGTTCGCGCAGGCGTTTCGCGCGCGCGGCCGCATCGACCGGCAGGTAGCCGTTGAACGCGAAGCTCTGCCCGTTCAGGCCCGACGCCATCAGCGCGAGCAGGATCGAACTCGGTCCGACGAGCGGCACGACCTTCACGCCGCGCTCGTGCGCGCGGCGTACCAGCAATGCGCCGGGATCGGCGACGGCCGGGCAGCCGGCCTCGGACACGAGGCCGGCATTCGCGCCGGCCAGCACGGGCGCGAGGAGCCGGTCGATTTGTCCGGCAGGCGTATTGACGTTCAACTCGCGGATCTCGATTTCCTGGATCGGGCGCGTCGTGCCGATCTTCTTCAGAAAGGCGCGCGTCGTCTTCGCGTTCTCGCCGATGTAATAGCCGAGCGTGCCGGCCCGTGCCTGCACGGCCGCGGGCAGCACGGCGGCGAGCATCGATTCGTCGCCTTCGCCGAGCGTGTTCGGGACGAGATAGAGCGTACCGGCCGTCATGCGCGGTCTCCGCGGGTGGTTGCAAACAGCGGATATTCGGCGGCGCGCAGCATCTGCGTGAGCGCGATCAGCGGCAGGCCGACGAGCGCGGTCGGATCGTCGGAGTCGATCGCATCGAGCAGCGCGATGCCGAGCCCTTCGGATTTCGCGCTGCCGGCGACGTCGTACGGAGTTTCCGCGCGCAGGTACGCGTCGAGTTCGGCCTCGGGCAGCGAGCGGAAGCGTACGCGCGTGACGATGTCCTCGACCTGCGCTTCGCCCGTGCGGCTATCGTACAGGCAGAGTGCGCTGTGGAATTCGACTTCGCGGCCCTGCATCGACACGAGTTGCGCGAGTGCGCGCTCATGCGTGCCGGGCTTGCCGATCTGGAGCCCGTCGAAGGTCGCGACCTGGTCCGACCCGATCACGAGCACGCCGTCCGGCGCGTCGATCGTCGCGGCGACGGCGCGCGCTTTCGCGGCGGCGAGGCGCAGGGCGGTCGCGGCCGGGGTTTCGCCGTCGAGCGTCGTTTCGTCGAGGTCGGGCGACACGACGTCGAACGGCACGCCGAGGCGCTCGAGGAGCGCGCGGCGGTAGCGGGAACTGGAGGCAAGAATCAGCCGCGGCGGGCGGCAAACGGTATCCGGCATGGTCGGTTGGATCGGTGAGTCGTCAGGTGTTGCGCGGCGTTGCGCGGACGCAAGCTTAAGTGATTGACCGCAAAAGGTAAAACAGGTATGCTTTCCCGCTTTTCGTCGGCAGGCTTCCGTGGTGGCGCCTGTCGGGTCTTCGGAAGTAAAGTACGTACCCGTACGTGAGTGGGCGGCGCCAAGCCGGATCCGCAAGTCAGCCTGTAGGCAGGAGCGCACATGAACACTTCTTCTGGCAAACCTGCGGCGCCGCTTGATCCGCACGCAGTCGACCTGTTCGAGTTCGCCCGCAGCGGGCGGCAGGCGGCAGGGGCGGTGCGCCTCTCGCAACTGCCGCGCATGTTAAACGAAGTGCCGGCGGACGCGCCAGATCGCGACACGGTCTTCACGTGGCAGGCGGAAGGGTTCACGCAGAAGGAATTGCAGGACGACGGAGCCGATGGGCAGCAGCCGTATCTGCGCCTCGCGGTGCATGGCCAGGCATGGCTCACGTGCCAGCGCTGCATGACCCCGTACGACCAGACGTTCGGCGTCGACATGGTGTACCGCGTCGTCGCGACCGAAGAAGAAGCTGAAGAATTTCCGCTCGACGACGATGAAGCCGATGTGATCGTGGGCTCGCGCCAGTTCGATCTCGTCGACTTGATCGAAGAGGAGTTGCTGCTTTCGTTGCCGCTCGTGCCCAAGCACGAGGTTTGCCCGGCAGTTCACGAAAGCCTCGTGTCGGGTGCGAGCGGTCCTGAGGAAGAGGCGGGCGAAGAGTCCGAGGAAGCCGGGGACGAAGGCAAACGGCCGAATCCGTTTGCAGCGCTGCAAGCGCTGAAGAAGGACGGTGACGGCACCAAGAAACACTAAGCAGTTGTGGCGCGGGAAGGCGTAAGGGCTTTGGGCCAGGGTAGTTAAGCGCCGGATCGGGCTGTGTTAGAATCCGGAAAATTATTTAGGAGTTAGTCATGGCAGTCCAGCAAAACAAGAAGTCGCCGTCGAAGCGCGGCATGCATCGTTCGCACGATTTCCTGACGGCAGCGCCGCTGGCAGTCGAGCCGAGCACGGGTGAAGTGCACCTGCGTCACCACGTCAGCCCGAACGGCTACTATCGCGGCAAGAAAGTCGTCAAGACGAAGAACGACTAAGCGTCAAGTCACGCGTTGCGCGCTACGTTCGCCGTTCGCGTGACAACTGGTTCGCTTGACACTTTCCTGGCGCAACAAAAAGGCGGCATTCAACTGCCGCTTTTTTGTGCCTGAAATTCGTCGCATTCCATGACCGTAAAGCTCACAATCGATTGCATGGGAGGCGACCACGGCCCGTCCGTGACCGTTCCCGCGGCAGTCAAGTTCGTCCGCGCGCATCCCGATGCGCACCTGATGCTCGTCGGCATCGAAGGCGCGATCCGCGCTCAGCTCAAGAAGCTGAAAGCCCTCGACGATCCCGCGCTGACCATCGTGCCCGCCACCGAAGTCGTGGCGATGGACGACCCTGTCGAGGTGGCGCTGCGCAAGAAGAAAGATTCTTCGATGCGCGTCGCGCTCAACCACGTCAAGGAAGGCGCCGCGCAGGCCTGCATCTCCGCCGGCAATACCGGCGCGCTGATGGCCGTCTCCCGTTACGTACTCAAGACGCTGCCCGGCATCGAGCGGCCCGCGATCGCGTCGGCGCTGCCGAACCCGACCGGCTACACGATGATGCTGGACCTCGGCGCGAACGTCGACTGCGAGCCGCAGCACCTGCTGCAGTTCGCGGAGATGGGGCACGCGCTGGTGGCCGCGCTCGAAGGCAAGGAGCGGCCGACGATCGGCCTGCTGAACATCGGCGAAGAGGTCATCAAGGGCAACGACACGATCAAGCGCGCAGGCGAGCTGCTGCGCGCCAGCACGCTGAATTTCCGTGGTAACGTGGAAGGCAACGACATCTACAAGGGCACCGTCGACGTGATCGTGTGCGACGGCTTCGTCGGCAACGTCGCGCTGAAGACGTCCGAGGGGCTCGCGCAGATGCTGTCCAACATCATCCGCGAGGAGTTCGGCCGTTCGCTGATGTCGAGGTTGATGGCGCTGCTCGCGCTGCCTGTCCTGATGCGTTTCAAGAAGCGCGTCGACCACCGCCAGTACAACGGTGCGGCGCTGCTGGGGCTGAAGAGCCTCGTGATCAAGAGCCACGGTTCGGCCGATGCCTACGCGTTTGAGTGGGCGATCAAACGCGGGTATGATGCCGTCAAAAACGGCGTGCTGGAGCGCCTTACGCGCGCGATGGCGGACAATTCGGCGTCGCTCGGCGACGGCGAACACGACGCGGGCGGCGCGGGCCATGCAAGCCCGGCCGCAGGCCATCACGCCGAACCTTCCGCTGCGCAATCTTCTAAAGCTTAAATGGCCCAATCGACTCTCTATTCCCGCGTGCTCGGCACGGGCAGCTATCTGCCGCCCGACCGCGTCACGAACCAGCAGTTGACCGATCGTCTCGCGAAGGAAGGCATCGAGACGAGCGATGAATGGATCGTTGCGCGCACGGGTATCCATGCGCGCCATTTCGCCGCACCGGACGTCACGACGAGCGACCTCGCGCTCGAGGCGTCGCGTCGTGCGATCGAAATGGCCGGTATCGATCCGCAGTCGATCGACCTGATCATCGTCGCGACTTCGACCCCCGATTTCGTGTTCCCGAGCACCGCGTGCCTGCTGCAGAACAAGCTCGGGATCAAGAACGGCGGCGCGGCATTCGACGTGCAGGCCGTGTGTTCGGGCTTTGCGTACGCGATGGCGACGGCCGACAGCTTCATCCGCAGCGGCCAGCACCGCACGGCGCTCGTGGTCGGCGCGGAGACGTTCTCGCGCATTCTCGACTTCAAGGACCGTACGACCTGCGTGCTGTTCGGTGACGGCGCGGGCGCGGTGATCCTTTCCGCGTCGGAAGAGCCGGGCGTACTCGGCAGCGCGCTGCACGCGGACGGCAGCTATTCGCACATCCTCTGCACGCCGGGCAACGTGAATCGCGGCGTGATCGAGGGCAGTGCATTCCTGTACATGGATGGGCAGGCCGTGTTCAAGCTCGCGGTCAACGTGCTCGAGAAGGTTGCGATCGAGGCGCTTGCAAAGGCGAATCTCGCGCCCGAACAAATCGACTGGCTGATTCCGCACCAGGCCAACATCCGCATCATGACCAGCACCTGCCGCAAGCTCGGCCTGCCGCAGGAGCGCATGGTCGTGACGGTCGACCAGCACGGCAACACGTCGGCCGCGTCGATCCCGCTGGCGTTCGACACCGCGGTGCGCGACGGCCGCATCCAGCGCGGCCAGCACGTGCTGATCGAAGGTGTGGGCGGCGGCTTTACCTGGGGCGCGTCGGTCTTCCGCTTCTGATCCGCGGCGCGCGACTGCTGCGCGCGGATCCCATCGGCGCGCCGTTCGTGCGCGCCGTCCGAATCGATTCAATTGGGGACGATATGAAATTTGCATTCGTTTTTCCGGGGCAGGGCTCGCAGGCGGTCGGCATGCTCAACGCATTCGCCGATCTGGCCGTCGTGCGCGAGACGCTCCGGGAGGCCTCCGATGCACTCAATCAGGATCTCGGCAAGCTGATCGCCGAAGGCCCGGCCGAAGAGCTGAATCTGACCACCAACACGCAGCCCGTGATGCTGACCGCCGCGTACGCGTGCTATCGCGCGTGGCAGCAGGCGGGCGGCCCGGCGCCGTCGATCGTCGCCGGCCACAGCCTCGGTGAATACACGGCGCTCGTCGCGGCGGGCGCGCTCGCGTTCAAGGACGCAGTGCCGCTCGTGCGCTTCCGCGCGCAGGCGATGCAGACGGCCGTGCCGGTCGGCCAGGGCGGCATGGCCGCGATCCTGGGCCTCGACGACGACACGGTGCGCGCGGTGTGCGCCGAAGCCGCGGAAGCGGGCGTCGTCGAAGCGGTGAACTTCAATGCGCCTGCGCAGGTCGTGATTGCAGGCAACAAGGCCGCCGTCGAGAAGGCGTGCGAGATCGCGAAGGCGAAGGGCGCGAAACGCGCGCTGCCGCTGCCCGTGTCGGCACCGTTTCATTCGTCGCTGCTCAAGCCGGCATCGGACCAGTTGCGCGACTATCTCGTGAACGTCGACGTGAAGGCGCCGCAGATTCCGGTCGTCAACAACATCGACGTCGCCGTGGTCAGCGATCCGGCCGCGATCAAGGACGCGCTGGTGCGCCAGGCCGCGGGCCCGGTGCGTTGGGTCGAATGCGTGCAGCACGTTGCCGGCACGGGCGTCACGCACGTGATCGAATGCGGTCCGGGCAAGGTGCTCGCCGGCCTGACGAAGCGCATCGACGGCAACCTGACGGGTGCGTCGGTGTTCGATCCGGCGTCGCTCGACGAAGCGCTCAAGCTGGTGACCGCCTGACGCGGCGCCTTTTCTCAAGAGACGGATATTCGATTCATGGAAAAGACTCTCGATAAACAGGTTGCGATCGTGACCGGCGCGTCGCGCGGTATCGGCCGCTCGATCGCGCTCGAACTCGCGCGCCTGGGCGCGACGGTGATCGGCACGGCGACGAGCGAATC
Organism: Burkholderia sp. BE17; assembly: GCF_009362305.1. Lineage (NCBI taxonomy): Bacteria > Pseudomonadati > Pseudomonadota > Betaproteobacteria > Burkholderiales > Burkholderiaceae > Burkholderia > Burkholderia sp. BE17. The sequence goes on along the minus strand of NZ_WHNU01000001.1, from coordinate 312,411 downwards.
GGGCGCTGCCGCGATCACCGCGGCGTTCGCGGAAGCGGGCGTCACGGGCCGCGGCGCGGTGCTGAACGTCAACGACGCGGCGGCCGCCGAGGCACTGATCGACGCGACCGTGAAGGAATTCGGCGCGCTGAACGTGCTCGTCAACAACGCGGGCATCACGCAGGACCAGCTCGCGATGCGGATGAAGGACGAGGACTGGGACGCGGTGATCGACACCAACATGAAGTCGGTGTTCCGCCTGTCGCGCGCGGTGCTGCGCCCGATGATGAAGGCGCGCGGCGGACGTATCATCAACATCACGTCGGTGGTCGGCTCGGCCGGCAACCCGGGTCAGGTCAACTACGCGGCCGCGAAGGCCGGCGTCGCGGGCATGACGCGTGCGCTTGCGCGCGAAATCGGCAGCCGCGGCATCACCGTGAACTGCGTCGCGCCGGGCTTCATCGACACCGACATGACGAAGACGCTGCCGGAAGAACAGCAGGCCGCGCTCAAGACCCAGATTCCGCTCGGCCGCCTCGGCAGCCCGGAAGACATCGCCCATGCCGTCGCGTTCCTCGCATCGCCGCAGGCCGGTTACATCACCGGCACGACGCTGCACGTGAACGGCGGCATGTACATGTCGTAACGATTTTCGTTTACTATCCGCGCCGTATCCCGTTTTTCAGGCGGATCGGCGCTTGATCGGCCATCAAGCCAACGCGCGTTTTGGCGTCAGCAAACCTGATAAAATGCGCGCACTTGTAAATCTGAACTTTCCCTCGGAGGGGTAATGGACAACATCGAACAACGTGTCAAGAAGATCGTCGCTGAACAACTGGGCGTCGCGGAAGCCGAGATCAAGAACGAAGCTTCGTTCGTGAACGATCTGGGTGCCGACTCGCTCGACACGGTCGAACTGGTGATGGCTCTCGAAGACGAGTTCGGCATGGAAATCCCGGACGAAGAAGCAGAGAAGATCACGACCGTTCAGCAAGCGATCGACTACGCTCGCGCAAACGTCAAGGCGTAAGCGCCTTTCGCGCTTGTCCGCCACGTCGCCGCGATCTTCGCGATTGACGCGCCATTCTGCCGGCTTCGCGCCGGACGGACTAACAGCCACAGGGCTCGCAGGGCTGGTTCCTGTGGCCACTGTGGCTTTTGTTTTTGTCATCCAATAATGGAAAAGAGGTTACCGTGAGCCGCCGTCGTGTTGTCGTTACAGGCCTGGGGCTGATTTCGCCTGTTGGCAATAATGTTGCCGACGGCTGGGCCAATCTCGTCGCCGGCAAGTCCGGTATCGCCACCGTCACGAAGTTCGATCCGTCGAATCTCGCCGTGCATTTCGCGGGCGAGGTGAAGGGTTTCAGCGCCGAGGAGTACATCCCGGCGAAGGAAGCCCGCAACATGGATACGTTCATCCATTACGGCATCGCCGCCGGCGTCCAGGCCGTCAAGGACAGCGGGCTGGAAGTGACCGAAGCCAATGCGGAACGCATCGGCGTGCTGGTCGGTTCCGGCATCGGCGGCCTGCCGATGATCGAAGACACGCACCAGACCTACGTGGATCGCGGCGCGCGCCGGATTTCGCCGTTCTTCGTGCCGGGTTCGATCATCAACATGATCTCGGGTCACCTGAGCATCATGTTCGGCCTGAAGGGCCCGAACCTCGCGGCCGTGACGGCCTGCACGACCGGCCTGCACAGCATCGGCCTCGCGGCACGCCTGATCCAGGCCGGCGACGCGGACGTGATGGTCGCGGGCGGTGCCGAATCGACGGTATCGCCGCTCGGTATCGGCGGTTTCGCGGCCGCGCGCGCGCTGTCGACCCGCAACGACGATCCGGCCACCGCGTCCCGTCCGTGGGACAAGGATCGCGACGGCTTCGTGCTGGGCGAGGGCGCTGGCGTGATGGTGCTGGAAGAGTACGAGGCGGCGAAGGCGCGCGGCGCGAAGATCTACGCGGAAGTCTCGGGCTTCGGCATGACCGGCGACGCGTACCACATGACCGCGCCGAACATGGACGGCCCGCGCCGCTGCATGGTCGCGGCGCTGCGCGATGCCGGCGTGAACGCGGACGAGGTCCAGTACCTGAACGCGCACGGCACGTCGACGCCGCTGGGCGACAAGAACGAGTCCGACGCGGTGAAGGCGGCGTTCGGCGAGCACGCGTACAAGCTCGTCGTGAACTCGACGAAGTCGATGACGGGCCACCTGCTGGGTGGCGCGGGCGGCCTCGAGTCGGTGTTCACGGTGCTGGCGCTGCACAACAACGTGTCGCCGCCGACCATCAACATCTTCAACCAGGACCCCGAGTGCGATCTCGATTACTGCGCGAACACCGCGCGTGACATGAAGATCGACGTGGCCGTGAAGAACAACTTCGGCTTCGGCGGTACCAACGGCACGCTGGTGTTCAAGCGCGTTTGACGCTGAATCGCTTGACGAGTCCATTCGATGCTCCGGCCGGGCGTCCGCAGCGCTTTGCGTTGCGGGCCTCGGCCGTGTCGTATGTCGTGCTGGCCGCGTTCGTCGCGTCGGCTGCCGCGTCGGTATACCTGTTCTGGGCGCCGCGCGCGGGCGCAGCCGCCGGCGCATGCGTGTCGGCCGCGACGGCCGCGCTGCTGGCCGTGTGCGCCGCGCGGGCCTGCGCCCGCCGGCTGCCGGCCGAGCTGCAGATCGACGCGTTCGGGGAAGTTGCGGCGTTTGGCCGCACCGGGCGGCTGCTGGCCCGCGGCCGTGTGACGGGCCATGCGCACTGGAGCAGCCTGTTGCTCGTGCTGTCGGTCGGGCAAGGCGCCCGGCGGGCCAGGCCGCTGCTGATTCCGGCCGATGCGCTCGACGCCGCGTCGTTCAGCGCGCTGTCCGTGCTGGCGAGAACCGCGGGCGCGGCGGGGCGGGCATGACGGCGGCGCGGTTACCGACCGTAACCAGCGGCCGGCGCGGGAACGCTACAATAGCGCTCCGCGTTGCATCCCTAGTTAATGGATTTGTCAGGTGAGTGAAAAAGAAATTGATCAGGTTCTGGTCGAGCGCGTACAGAAGGGCGACAAGGCAGCGTTCGAACTCCTGGTCTCCAAATACCACCGCAAGATCATTCGGCTGATCTCGCGCCTCGTGCGGGATCCCGCCGAGGTCGAGGATGTAGCCCAGGACGCGTTCATCAAGGCGTATCGTGCGCTGCCGCAATTTCGCGGCGAGTCCGCGTTCTACACGTGGTTGTACCGGATTGCCGTCAATACGGCGAAGAACTACCTTGCGACGCAGGGTCGCCGCGCACCGACCTCGACCGAGGCCGATGCGGAGGAAGCGGAAACTTTCTCCGACGCAGACCAACTAAGGGATATCAACACGCCTGAGTCGATGTTGATGAGCAAGCAGATTGCCGAGACGGTCAACGCAGCAATGGCCGCCTTGCCCGAGGAACTGCGCCAGGCGATTACGCTGCGCGAGATCGAGGGCCTGAGCTACGAAGAGATCGCGGAAATGATGGGCTGTCCGATCGGGACGGTCCGGTCGCGGATCTTCCGTGCTCGCGAGGCAATCGCTGCCAAATTGCGTCCGCTGCTCGATACGCCCGAAGGCAAGCGCTGGTAAGCGCGACAGGCGGAGCGACGCGGGTCGGGGTCTAGTTACGGATAGAGTCGTGAAGTCACGACGGGGTGTGCAAGATGGGGAGCATCATGGGTTCGGTCAATACGCAGTCGCACGCGTGCTCGCGCGGCGAGCGCCTTTCCGCGCTGGTCGACGGCGAAATGTTCGATGGCCCGGATCACGGGCAGTTTCTGGCTGAGCTCGACCGCGCGGATCGCGCTGCGTGGGCCCACTACCACCTGATCGGCGATGCGCTGCGCTCGGACGAGCTCGCGTTGTCGCCCGCGCTGAGCGTCGCGTTCACCGCGCGCATGTCGGCCGCGCTCGAGAGCGAGCCGCACCTGCTCGCGCCGGCGGCCGCGCCGGTCGCGCGCAAGCTGCTGTCGCTGCGCCGGCGCGTCGTGCCCGCGTTCGCGGTGGCCGCCGCCGCGGCCACGCTGACGTGGATCGTCGTTCCGCAACTACAGACGGCCGGCACGCCGGGCGCCGTCCAGGTCGCGTCGGTCGGTGCGCCGCAAAGCGGCAACCTGCAGCGCGTGACGGTCGCGCAGGCGTCGGCCCAGCCGGGGCTGCAGGACGTCAACATCATTCGCGACGCCAGTCTCGACCAATACCTTGAAGCGCACCAGCAATTCGCGCAGCAGCCCGTCGTCACGGGTTCGATGCCGCTGATCCGCGCTGCCGTGACCACCACGCCAGGCCAATAAACCCGATGCGGACATTGCAGTTGAATCACGCCATCTCCGGATGGAAGCGGCTGCCGGCCCTCCTGCTTTGCGCAGCCGCCCTGTTGTCCGTTCAATCCCTTCCTGCCAGCGCTCAGCAACCGGACGATCCCGTCGCGACCCGCAAGGGCGCCGCGGACTGGCTCGACCGCGTCCAGCAGGCGGCGCAGCAGCAGAGCTACGAGGGCACGTTCGTCTACCAGCGCGGCGGGTATGTGCAGTCGTCGCGCATCGCGCACGTCGCGTCCCGCGACGGCGAGTTCGAGCGGATCGAGACGCTCGACGGCAAGCCGCGCAAGCTGCTGCGGCATAACGACGAGCTGTACACGTTCGTGCCCGAGCGCAAGCTGTGCGTGGTCGAGCGCCGTCAGACGCGCGACTCGTTCCCCGCGCTGCTCGGCGCGAGCGGCGAACACGTGATGTCCGTCTACGACGCGAAGTCGCTCGGCAAGGATCGCGTGGCCGGGATCGACGCGCAGGTCGTCGAGCTCGTGCCGAAGGATGCCTACCGTTTCACGTACAAGCTTTGGGCCGACGCGCGCACGGGGCTGCTGCTGCGTTCGCAGACGCTCGATGCGAACGATCACGTGCTCGAACAGATTGCGTTCTCGCAACTGCAGACGGGCGGTGCGAGCGGCGACAAGGCCGCGATCGCGGCCGGCATGCGCAACCTGAGCGGCTGGACCGTCGTGCGTCCGCCGGTCGCGACGGTCGACATGGAGGCGGCTGGCTGGCAGCTCGCGCCGAGCGTCGCCGGTTTCCAGAAGATCCGCGAAGTGCGCCGGCCGATGGCTGCGCGCGATGCGGGCGATCCGCCGATTCCGGTCGATCAGGCCGTCTTCACCGACGGTCTCGCGACGATCTCCGTTTTCATCGAGCCGGCCGAAAAGAATACGCGCAAGGAAGGCGCGGGCAGCACCGGTGCGACGCACGTCCTCGTGAAGCGTCGCGGCGACTACTGGATCACCGTGCTCGGCGAAGTGCCGCCGGCTACGTTGCAGCAGTTCGCGTCTGCCATAGAATACAAGGCTTCCAAGTAACGCTACGGCTTCCGACATGATGAAACACACGCTGCGCAAATGGCTCGCGGCGGCGGCGCTGTCTGCCTGCCTGCCGCTCGTGCCGCATACCGCGTTCGCGGTGACGGCTCCCGCTGCCAGCCTGCCCGACTTCGCCGATCTGGTCGAAAGGGTCGGGCCGGCCGTCGTGAACATCAGGACCACTGCCAACGTGCCGACGAGCAGCGGCCCGCGCGGGATGCTCCCGCCGGGCTTCGACAACGGCGACATGTCGGAATTCTTCCGGCGCTTCTTCGGCATTCCGCTGCCACAGGCACCCGGCAACGGTGGCGGCAATGGCAACCCGAAGAACGCGCCCGCGCCGGACAATCCGCCCGACACCGAGCAGAACCGCGGTGTCGGCTCGGGCTTCATCGTGTCGGCCGACGGTTACGTGATGACCAATGCGCACGTCGTCGACGATGCGGACACCATCTACGTGACGCTGACCGACAAGCGCGAATTCAGGGCGAAGCTGATCGGCGTCGACGATCGCACGGACGTCGCGGTCGTCAAGATCCAGGCGTCGAACTTGCCTGTCGTCGCGGTCGGCGACTCGAACAAGGTGCGCGTCGGCGAGTGGGTCGTCGCGATCGGTTCGCCGTTCGGCCTCGACAACACGGTGACGGCCGGCATCGTCAGCTCGAAGAGCCGCAACACGGGCGACTATCTGCCGTTCATCCAGACCGACGTCGCCGTGAACCCTGGCAACTCGGGCGGCCCGCTGATCAACATGCAAGGCGAGGTGATCGGCATCAACTCGCAGATCTACAGCCGTACCGGCGGCTTCATGGGCATCTCGTTCGCGATTCCGATCGACGAGGCGATGCGCGTGGCCGACCAGTTGAAGGCGACGGGCAAGGTCACGCGTGGCCGGATCGCGGTGGCGATCGGCGAGGTGACGAAGGATGTGGCCGACTCGATCGGATTGCCGAAGGCCGAGGGCGCGCTCGTCAGCAGCGTCGAGCCGGGCGGCCCGGCCGACAAGGCGGGCATCCAGCCGGGTGACATTATCCTGAAGTTCAACGGCCGCCCGGTCGACGCGGCGTCGGACCTGCCGCGCATGGTCGGCGACACGAAGCCCGGCACGAAGGCGACCGTCAGCGTGTGGCGCAAGGGTCAGGCGCGCGATCTGCCGATCACGATCGCGGAGACGCCGGTCGAGTCGACGGCCAAGGCCGAGCAGCGCAAGAACGCGCCGCAGAAGCCGCGCCAGACCAATTCGCTCGGTCTGACGGTCAGCGACCTGACGGCCGATCAGTTGAAGACGCTGAAGCTGAAGAACGGCGTGCAGATCGACGGCGTCGACGGCCCGGCCGCCCGTGCGGGGCTGCAGCGCGGCGACATCGTGCTGCGCGTCGGCGATACCGACATCACGAGCGCGAAGCAGCTTGCCGAAGTGACCGCGCAGCTCGATCCGCAGAAGGCAGTCGCGGTGCTGGTGCGGCGTGGCGACAACACGCAGTTCGTGCCCGTGCGGCCGCGCCAGAAGTAACGCGCCGATGTTCACGCTCTACGGCCGTGGCTGGTGCCACCTGTGCGACGACATGCGCGACGCACTGGCGCCGGTGGCGGCCGAATTCGGCGTTGCGGTCGACTATGTCGACATCGACACCGATGCGGCGCTCGTCGCCCGCTACGACGAGGACGTGCCGGTGCTGCTGCTGGACGGCGCGGAAGTGTGCCGCCACCGGTTCGACGACGCGAGGGTGCGCGACGCGCTCGCGGCCCGGCGCTGAGCCTGTCGCTGGCCGGCGTCGCGTCGCACGGGACTTCGCCCGGCAGGCGCCCCGGCCGGGTGCCGCGCGGCCAGGCGTCCGAAATACCGCCCGGTGAAGGCCTTTTCGGCTAAAATAGGCTGTTTTTTCACCGACTTACACAAGGCGTGCTCCGCAGTCGTCGAGCGCGCCTTTTTCGCTTGATCGGCACTGAATGGATCATATTCGCAATTTCTCGATCATCGCGCACATCGACCATGGCAAGTCGACGCTCGCGGATCGCATCATCCAGGTCTGCGGCGGTCTCGCCGACCGTGAAATGGAAGCGCAGGTGCTCGACTCGATGGATATCGAGCGCGAGCGCGGCATCACGATCAAGGCGCAGACGGCTGCACTGTCCTATCGCGCGCGCGACGGCAAGGTCTACAACCTGAACCTGATCGACACGCCGGGGCACGTCGACTTCTCGTACGAGGTCAGCCGTTCGCTGTCCGCGTGCGAAGGCGCGCTGCTGGTCGTCGACGCGAGCCAGGGCGTCGAGGCGCAGACGGTCGCGAACTGCTACACGGCGATCGAGCTCGGCGTCGAGGTCGTGCCGGTGCTGAACAAGATCGACCTGCCGGCCGCGAACCCCGAGAACGCGATCGAGGAGATCGAGGACGTAATCGGCATCGACGCGACCGACGCGACGCGCTGCAGCGCGAAGACGGGCCTCGGCGTCGAGGACGTGCTCGAAGCGCTGATCGCGAAGGTGCCGCCGCCGAAGGGCGATCCGGACGCGCCGCTGCAGGCGCTCATCATCGATTCGTGGTTCGACAACTACGTCGGCGTCGTGATGCTGGTTCGCATCGTCAACGGCACGCTGCGCCCGAAGGACAAGATCAAGATGATGGCGACCGGTGCGCAGTATCCGGTCGAGCACATCGGCGTGTTCACGCCGAAGTCGCGCAATCTCGATTCGCTGTCGGCGGGGCAGGTGGGCTTCATCATCGCCGGCATCAAGGAACTGACGGCCGCGAAGGTCGGCGATACCGTCACGCACGTGGCCAAGCCGGCGGCGCAAGCGCTGCCGGGCTTCAAGGAAGTGAAGCCGCAGGTGTTCGCCGGCCTCTATCCGGTGGAAGCGAACCAGTACGACGCGCTGCGCGAATCGCTCGAGAAGCTGAAGCTCAACGACGCGTCGCTGCAGTACGAGCCGGAAGTGTCGCAGGCGCTCGGCTTCGGGTTCCGGTGCGGCTTCCTGGGTCTCCTGCATATGGAGATCGTGCAGGAGCGGCTGGAGCGCGAATTCGACATGGACCTCATCACCACGGCGCCGACCGTGGTCTACGAGGTCCTGATGAGCGACGGCTCGATCGTGATGGTCGAGAATCCCGCGAAGATGCCGGAGCCGCCGAAGATCGAGGAGATCCGCGAGCCGATCGTCACGGTGAATCTCTACATGCCGCAGGACTACGTCGGCTCGGTGATCACGCTGTGCACGCAGAAGCGCGGCTCGCAGATCAACATGCAGTATCACGGCCGCCAGGTGCAGCTGACCTACGAAATCCCGATGGCCGAGATCGTGCTTGATTTCTTCGACCGCCTGAAGTCGGTGTCGCGCGGCTACGCGTCGATGGACTACGAGTTCAAGGAATACCGGTCGGCGGACGTCGTGAAGGTCGACATGCTGATCAACGGCGACAAGGTCGATGCGCTGTCGGTGATCGTCCACCGGTCGCAATCGCAGTATCGCGGCCGAGAAGTGGCGGCGAAGATGCGCGAGATCATTCCGCGCCAGATGTACGACGTGGCGATCCAGGCCACGATCGGTGCGCACATCATCGCCCGCGAGAACATCAAGGCGCTGCGCAAGAACGTGCTGGCGAAGTGTTATGGCGGTGACATCACGCGCAAGAAGAAGCTGCTCGAAAAGCAGAAAGCAGGTAAGAAACGCATGAAGCAGGTGGGTTCGGTCGAGATCCCGCAGGAAGCGTTCCTTGCGATCTTGCGCGTCGAAGACAAATAACAGGACTGTTCCTTTTATGAATTTTGCGCTGATTCTTTTTGTGCTCGTCGTCGTGACGGGTGTAGCGTGGGTGCTGGACAAACTGGTGTTCATGCCGCGGCGACGCTTGGCGGCCGACTCGGCGATCGAGGAGTTCGATCGCCAGCAGTCGCGCATCGACAAGCGTTTCGCGGACGAAAACGCCGTGCAGACGCGTTCGAAGCTGCGCGACGAGAAGCTGCGCCAGCCGTGGTGGCTCGAGTACACCGCGAGCTTCTTCCCGGTGATCCTGGCGGTGTTCGTCGTGCGTTCGTTCATCGTCGAGCCGTTCAAGATTCCGTCGGGTTCGATGGTGCCGACGCTGCTCGTCGGCGACTTCATCCTCGTCAACAAGTTCGAGTACGGGCTGCGCCTGCCGGTAACGAACACGAAGATCACGCAGGGCAGCCCGCTGTCGCGCGGCGACGTCGTCGTGTTCCGTTATCCGAAGGACGAGTCGGTCGACTACATCAAGCGCGTGATCGGCTTGCCGGGCGACACGGTCGCGTACCAGGACAAGCAACTCACGATCAACGGCCAGCCGGTGCCCGAAACGCCGCTGCCCGATTTCTTCGACGACGAGCGCCAGAATTACGCGAAGCAGTTCGAGGAGACGATCGGCAACAAGAAGAACGCGATCCTCAACAACCCCGCGGTGCCGCCGTTCGTGATGGGCGCATACGACTATCCGTATCGCGACAACTGCACGTACAACAGCCGCGGCGTGATCTGCAAGGTGCCGCCCGGTCACTACTTCATGATGGGCGACAACCGCGACAACAGTGCGGACAGCCGCTACTGGGGTTTCGTGCCGGACCGGAACATCGTCGGCCGCGCGTTCTTCATCTGGATGAACTTCAGCGACCTGAAGCGCATCGGTTCCTTCAACTGATCGCATTCGACGCACACGCAATACGCGACGCACGGGCCGCATCGCGTATTGCCGAACTACTTTAAGAACCGGCGGTAACACCGCCTCGTCACGCCTTTTCGTGTCCGGCTGTGCCGTTTCGGCCCGACCGGCGCCCGCGTTATACTCCTGCACATGCCCCTATCCCAGTTGGAAAGCCGGCTGCGCTACGAATTTCGCAATGCGGAATTGTTGCGCCAGGCTTTGACCCATCGCAGTCACAGTGCCACGCACAACGAACGGCTCGAGTTTCTCGGCGACTCCGTTCTGAATTGCGCGGTGGCCGCCCTTTTGTTCCAGCGTTTCAGCAAGCTGGACGAAGGTGACCTGTCGCGCGTACGCGCCAACCTCGTCAAACAGCAGTCGCTGTACGAAATTGCTCAGGCCCTGAATATCTCGGACGGGCTACGGCTGGGCGAGGGCGAGTTGCGCAGCGGCGGTTTCCGCCGCCCGTCGATCCTCGCGGACGCGTTCGAAGCCATCATCGGGGCCGTGTTCCTCGATGGCGGCTTCGAAGCCGCCCAAGGGGTCATCAAGCGCCTCTACATCCCGATTCTCGACCACATCGATCCGCGCACGCTCGGCAAGGACGCGAAGACGCTGCTGCAGGAATACCTGCAGGGGCACAAGATCGCGCTGCCGACCTACACGGTCGTCGCGACGCATGGTGCGGCGCACAATCAGCAATTCGAGGTCGAATGCACGGTGCCGAAGCTTGACGTGAAGGTGTCGGGCTCCGGTGCGAGCCGGCGCGCGGCCGAGCAGGCAGCGGCGAAGAAGGCGCTCGACGAGGTCATGGCGGCCGCACCGATGCTGGCCGCGAAGCCGAAGCGCTCGAAAAACGCGCGCGGGTCGAAGCATGTCGAACCCGAAATCGTGCCGGGCGTGAAGGGCGTGCAGGAAGCGCTCGACCTGCGCTCGCCGGAGCGGAAGGAACGTGCGGCGGCGCGTGAGGCCAAGGCGGCCGGTGGGGTGCCCGCGGCAACCGCTGCGACCGGTGCCGGTGCGGAGCCCGCCGCGGCGCCGATGGCCGCGATTCGCGCGGCACACGTCGAGGCGGCTGCCGACAAGGGCGAACGGGCGGCCAAGCCGGCGACCGACAAGGTTGCCGAAAAGCCGGTCGAGCGCACCGACAAAGTTGCGGAAAGGCCCGCGGAGAGCACGCCGCGCGCAGCCGACAAGCCGGCCGGCCACGCAGCCGATCCGGCATCGTCGTCCGCCGACAAGCCGTCCGCCGACAAGCCGTCCGCCGACAAGCCGTCCGCCGACAAGCCGTCCGCCGACAAGCCGTCCGCCGGCTCCGACCCCGCTTCGCGTGCAGCCGTGCGCGCTCGCGATGCCGCGGCGCCCGATGCCGATACGCCGCCGGGCGGTGCGAGCCTCGCAGCCACGCAGGCGCGCGTGGCCGATGCCGACCACTGAATTGCCCATCGATCGTGCCGCGCGTCGCGCGGCCGTTTCCGAACCTGTCTCCCAAACGATATGAACACTCCCGCTCCTACCGGTTTCCGTTGCGGCATGATCGCGATCGTGGGCCGCCCGAACGTCGGCAAGTCGACGTTGATGAACGCACTCGTCGGCCAGAAGATCAGCATCACGTCGCGCAAGGCGCAGACGACCCGCCATCGCATCACCGGCATCAACACGTTCGACGACGCGCAGTTCGTGTTCGTCGACACGCCGGGTTTCCAGACCCGTCACAGCACCGCGCTGAATCGTTCGCTGAACCGCGCGGTCACGTCGACGCTGACGTCGGTCGACGTGATCCTGTTCGTGATCGAAGCGGGCCGCTTCGGGCCCGACGACCAGAAGGTGCTCGACCTGATTCCGCCCGGCATGCCGACGCTGCTGATCGCGAACAAGATCGACCGCGTGACCGACAAGGCGACGCTGTTCCCGTTCATGCAGCAGATGAGCGCGCTGCGCGACTTCACCGAACTCGTGCCGCTGTCGGCGCAGCGGCCGGAAGACATCAAGCGCCTGCTGGAGACGGTCAAGCCGTACCTGCCGGAAGGCGAGCCGATCTACGGCGAGGATGAACTCACCGATCGCAGCTCGCGCTTCCTCGCGGCCGAGATCCTGCGCGAGAAGGTGTTCCGCTGGACCGGCGACGAACTGCCGTACACGAGCACCGTCATCATCGAAAAGTTCGAGGAGGAGGGGCGCCTGAAGCGCATCTTCGCGACGATCCTCGTCGAACGCGATTCGCACAAGGCGATGGTGATCGGCAAGAAGGGCGAGAAGCTCAAGCAGATCAGCACCGAGGCGCGGATGGACATGGAGAAGTTGTTCGACGGCCCCGTGTACCTCGAGACCTTCGTGAAGGTGAAGAGCGGCTGGGCCGACAACGAGGCGGGGCTGCGCGCCTATGGGTACGAATGACGCGCTGACGTCGACTGAAGACGCGGTGACGGCCGGCGCGAACGACGCGCCGCTGCCGGCCCCGCCCGAACCGCCGCGCAAGGCGCGGCGCGCGACGTCTCGCACGTCCGATTTCCGCGTCGCCGAGCAGCCGGCGTTCGTGCTGCACAGCTATCCGTACCGGGAAACGAGCCTGATCGTCGACGTGCTGACGCGCGATCATGGCCGGCTCGCGCTCGTCGCGAAGGGCGCGAAGCGCCCGCACTCCGCGCTGCGCGGCGTGCTGCAGACATTCCAGCCGCTGCTGCTGTCCTGGTCGGGCAAATCCGAGGTCCGCACGCTGACGGGCGCCGAGTGGGTCGGCGGGATGCTGCCGCTCGGCGGCGACGGGCTGCTGTGCGGCTTCTACGTGAACGAACTGCTCGTGAAATTCTGCGCGCGCGAGGATCCGCAGCCGCCGCTGTTCAATCATTACGTGCTGACGCTCACGCGCCTCGCGCACGGCGAGCCCGCGGTGCAGGTGCTGCGCTCGTTCGAGCGCGTGCTGCTGCGCGAGACCGGCTATGCGATGGCGCTGAACCGCACGGTCGCGCGTCGCGCGGTCGAGCCCGACCGCCGGTACGTGTTCGATCCCGAGCGCGGCGTGCGCAATGCGGACGACGATGTGCCGTCGCACTGGCCGGTCATCACCGGACAGACGTTGCTCGACATGGAGCAGGACGATTACCATCGAGCCCAGACGGTTGCGCAAAGCAAGACGCTGATGCGCTTCCTGCTGAACACCTATCTCGGCGGTACGCCGCTCGCCACGCGCCAGATCCTGATCGACCTGCAAAACCTATGAGTTTCTTCCTGACAACGCCCACCGCCATCGACCTCGGCGTGAACATCGACCACGTCGCGACGCTGCGCAATGCGCGCGGCACGGCCTATCCGGATCCGATCCGCGCGGCGCTTGCCGCCGAAGAGGCCGGCGCGGACGCGATCACGCTGCACCTGCGCGAGGATCGCCGCCACATCGTCGACGCGGACGTGCGCAAGCTGCGCCCGCTGCTGAAGACGCGCATGAACCTCGAGTGCGCGGTGACCGCCGAGATGCTCGATATCGCGTGCGAAGTACGTCCGCACGACGCGTGCCTCGTGCCCGAGAAGCGCGAGGAACTGACGACCGAAGGCGGCCTCGATGTCGCCGGCCACTTCGAGGCCGTGCGCGCGGCGTGCAAGCAGCTTGCCGACGTGGGCGTGCGCGTGTCGCTGTTCATCGATCCGGACGAAACGCAGATCCGCGCCGCGCACGAAGCGGGCGCGCCGGTGATCGAGCTGCATACGGGCCGCTACGCCGAGGCGCACGACGAAGCCGCGCAGCAGCGCGAATACGAGCGCATCGTCGCGGGCGTGCAGGCCGGCGCGAAGCTCGGCCTGAAGGTCAACGCGGGTCACGGCCTGCATTACACGAACGTGCAGCAGATCGCCGCGATCGACGGCATCGTCGAACTGAACATCGGCCACGCGATCGTCGCGCACGCGATCTTCGCGGGCTGGGACAACGCGGTGCGCGAGATGAAGGCGATCATGGTCGCCGCGCGCGTTGCCGCATTGCATGGCGGCGCGCGCTGAAGATGAAATGCCATCGCGCCGCGTGCGCCGTTCGCCACCCGGCCCCGCTGGGGCGCTCCGGCGCGTACTGACATGGCGATCTACGGTATCGGTACCGACATCGCCCAGGTGAGCCGCGTCGCGGCCGTGCTCGAACGCACCGGCGGCCGGTTTGCCGAGAAGGTGCTGGGCCCCGACGAACTGCGCGTGTTCCATGCGCGCCGCGCACGCTCGGAGGCGCGCGGCATCGCGTTTCTCGCGACGCGTTTTTCCGCGAAGGAAGCGTTCTCGAAGGCGATCGGGCTCGGCATGCACTGGCCGATGACGTGGCGTGCATTGCAGACCCTCAACCACCCGAGCGGCGAGCCGTACGTGGTCGCGTCGGGTGAGCTGGCCGACTGGCTTGCGGCGCGCGGCATCACGGCGCGCGTGACGGTCAGCGACGAACGCGACTATGCGGTGTCGTTCGTGATCGCCGAGATGGACGCCGCGCCTGCACCTGTTTCCCGAACCCCCTCCTGACGGAATTCCCGATTCGATGAAAACGACTCCCGGCCCGGTCATGCTCGACGTCGTCGGCACGACCCTGTCGCGCGACGATGCGCGGCGCCTCGCGCATCCGAACACCGGCGGCGTGATCCTGTTCGCGCGGCACTTTCAGAATCGCGCGCAACTGACCGCGCTGACCGACTCGATCCGCGCGGTGCGCGAAGACATCCTGATTGCGGTCGACCACGAAGGCGGGCGCGTGCAGCGGTTCCGCACCGACGGCTTCACGGTGCTGCCCGCGATGCGCCGCCTCGGCGAGCTGTGGGATCGCGACGTGCTGCTCGCGACGAAGGTCGCGACCGCCGTCGGCTACATCCTGGCTGCCGAGCTGCGCGCGTGCGGGATCGACATGAGCTTCACGCCCGTGCTCGATCTCGACTACGGGCACTCGAAAGTGATCGGCGATCGCGCGTTTCATCGCGACCCGCGCGTCGTCACGCTGCTCGCGAAGAGCCTGAACCACGGGCTGTCGCTTGCCGGCATGGCGAACTGCGGCAAGCATTTTCCGGGGCACGGCTTCGCGGAGGCCGATTCGCACGTCGCGCTGCCGACCGACGAACGCGCGCTCGACGCGATCCTCAAGCAGGACGTAGCGCCGTACGACTGGCTCGGCTTGTCGCTGTCCGCGGTGATTCCCGCGCACGTGATCTACACGCAGGTCGACAAGCGGCCGGCCGGTTTCTCGCGCGTGTGGCTGCAGGACATCCTGCGCGGCCGGCTCGGCTTCACGGGCGCGATCTTCAGCGACGACCTGTCGATGGAGGCTGCCCGCGAAGGCGGCACGCTCACGCAGGCGGCCGAAGCGGCGCTCGCCGCCGGGTGCGACATGGTGCTCGTCTGCAACCAGCCGGACGCGGCCGAGGTCGTGCTGAACGAGCTGAAGGAGCAGGCATCGGTGGAGTCGGTGCGACGCCTCAAGCGGATGCGCGCGCGCGGCAAGGCGCTCAAGTGGGACAAGCTGATCGTGCAGCCCGAGTATCTGCAGGCGCAGGCGCTGTTGAGCAGCGCACTGGCGTAAGCGGGGGAGGGCGCGCGCAGTACCGCGCCATTCCGGGCGCTGGAACAAAAAGCCGCGCAATAGCGCGGCTTTTTGCATGAGGTGCGGCACGCATGAACCGGACTGCGGCGGAAATCAGGCATGCCGCCGCGGCAACCTTATGACGCAACTAACGGTCAAATCCTGCCAGCGCCTGCATACATCGCCGGCCGCTCAGTTCACCTTCATCCGCTGCAGCTTGTTGTACAGCGTCTTCGGGCTGATGCCGAGCAGCGTCGCCGCGCGGTGGCGCGTGCCGCCGACCGCGTCGAGCGTCGCGCGGATCAGCAGATCCTCGACGTCGGCCAGCGGCGTGCCGACCTTGATCTGCACGCTGCTGCCGTTCAGCGCGGCGCCGGCGGAGAAGCTGGTCTCGCCTGCACGCAGCGTCTCGATGAAATCGCCCGATGCGTCGTACGCGAAGCGCACGCGCTCCTGCAACTCGCGCACGTTGCCGGGCCATTCGTAGGAAACGCATTCGCGCACGAAGCCCGGTGCCGCGCGCTTGTCGGTCGTGCTGCGGCCGGTCGCGCGCGCTTCGCGGTTCAGTTCGTCGATCAGCGCGTCCGCGATCGCGAGCGCGTCGCCGTCGCGCTCGCGCAGCGGCGGCATCGTGATCGATGCCGCGTCGAGGCGCAGCCACAGATCCTCGCGCAGCGTGCCGTTCGCGACCGCTTCGCGCGCCGGGCGGCGCGTGGTCGCGATCAGCCGGAAATCGCTCGTGATCGCACTCGTGCCGCCGATCCGCATGAAGTTCTGCGAATCGAGCGCTTGCAGCAGTGCTTCCTGCAGCACGAGCGGCAGCGCGGTGATCTCGTCGAGGAACAGCGTGCCGCCGCCCGCCTGTTCGAACAGGCCCGATTCGCGGCGCTCGGCGCCGTCGAACGCGCCGCGCTCATGGCCGAACAGCACGCTGTCGAGCGATGCGCCGTGCCGGCCTGCCTGCGTGATCGTCCGGCAGTCGAACGACACGAACGGCCCTTTGCGGCGCCGGCTCAGTTCGTGCAGCGTGCGCGCGGCCAGCTTCTTGCCGGTGCCGGCTTCGCCCGCGAACAGCACGGCCGTTTCGGTGCGTGCGTTGTGCTCGATCATGTCGTACACGTGCTGCATCGCGTCGCTGCGGCCGACCAGTGCGCCGAAGCGGCCGAGATGGCGCAGCGATGCGCGCAGCGCCTGCACTTCGTCGATCAGTTCGTACGGGCGGGGAATTCGCGCGAGCAGGCTGCGCAGGCGCGGAATGTTGATCGGCTTCAGCAGGTAGTCCCAAATACCGTGACGCAGGCCCTCGATTGCGCTTTCGACCGTCGCGTTGCCCGTCAGCACGATGACGGGCAGCGAGCCGTTCGGCTGCTGCTGCGGCAGGTGCTGGAGCAGGTCGAACCCGCTGCCGTCCGGCAGGTTCAGGTCGACGAGGACGACATCGGGAATCGAGCGGCCGAGCGCCGTGCGCGCTTCGGCGAGCGACGTGGCCGTGTCGACCGAGAAGCCGTCTGCGGCGAGCAGCGCGGTGAGGCCGGAGAGACTGTTGGGATCGTCTTCGACAATCAGGGCGTGTGGCATGGTGGACGCGAGTCGAGTCAAGAGAGGCGGGCTGTCGGCCATCGGAGCCGCAGCCGCATGTCAGATTAAAAACTGATTTTATGCCCCGCTGAACGTGTAACGCGCATTATTTCTCCGGCGCTATAAAACAGTTACCGATGATACAAATTGAATATCTTTACCGGTGGATTTTGTGCTTGATATGGCACTGGTTTGCGGCCGCTGTTGGCGACAGGCAAACAAAAAGCGCCCCGAAGGGCGCTTTGTTCGATGCGGGAATCGCTGACGATTACGCGCGGCTACGGTATTCGTTCGTACGCGTATCGATTTCGATCTTGTCGCCGGTGTTGCAGAAGAGCGGCACTTGCAGTTCGAAGCCCGTTGCGAGCTTGGCGTTCTTCAGCACCTTGCCCGACGACGTGTCACCCTTGACGGCCGGTTCCGTGTAGGTGATCTCGCGAACGAGGACCGTCGGCAGGTCGACCGAGATCGCCTTCTCGTTGTAGAACACGACTTCGCACGCCATGCCGTCTTCGAGGTAGTTCAGCGCTTCGCCCATCATTTCGGCTTCGACTTCGTACTGGTTGTAGTCGGCGTCCATGAACACGTACATCGGATCGGCGAAGTACGAATACGTCACTTCCTTGCGGTCGAGCACGACGACGTCGAACTTGTCGTCTGCCTTGTAGACCGATTCCTGGCCTGCGTTGGTCAGCAGGTTCTTCATCTTCATCTTGACGACGGCGGAATTACGGCCCGACTTGTTGTATTCCGCCTTGGCGATGACCCAAGCATCGCTGCCGATCTGCACAACGTTGCCTACGCGGAGTTCCTGTGCGGTCTTCATAAAAACTGTCCTGATCAAATCAAATAAATAGGTGCCTGAGCGTTGCGCAACGGCTGACGGCGCAAGCGGCGCGTTCCGGTGGACGCCAAAAGCGAGCGCTTGCCTGGTCAGCCGTCGGATAACCGCTTATTTTAACTGAGATTTTGCGTATTCGGCCAGCTTTCCGGCGAGATCTCCGATGGCCGCGAGCGCATCGGCCCAGCGGGCCGCGTTGGCGTCGAGTGCGGCACGGTGTTGCAGGAAATCTGCCCAGTCGGGCGTGCCGACGCCGTTCCACGCATGCCAGAAGCGCTCGAGCGCCGCGCGAGGCGCGTCGGCGAGGCCGGCCGACAGGTGCGCGAGCGCGGCGTCGAGCTTCGGCAGGTGCGCATCGTCGGCCTGCGGGTAGATGTGCCACACGAACGGCTTGCGTGCCCACTGCGCACGGACGAACGAATCCTCGCCGCGCACGAAATTGATGTCGGCGACCCACAGTAGCGGGTCGTAGTCGGTCTGCGGAACGAACGCGAGCCCGTGAGCGACCAGGTTGCCGCCGCTCGCATGCGCGCCCGCGCCGAACGACTCGACCCCGAAAAAGCGAGCCACGGCAGGCGACACGCGGCCGGCCGGCACGAGCGCGACGACCGGCGACGGGCCGTCGCGCCACTGCGCGAGCAGCGCGTCGACGGCCGGGTTCTCGTACGCGAACAGGCTGACGACAGTCGTGCCGGGCGCCGGCGGCGCGCCGCCGGTCGCGCGCTGCCACCACGCGGCGCGCGCGGCCGCGTCGGTTTCGAACGCGGTGCGGCGCGCATCGAGGTCGTGTTCCTTCAGGACGCCGCCCGTGCCGGCCGACAGGCCCGGGAAGAAGAACGTCTTCAGCAGCGGGTAGCGCGGATGCGGCGACGGCCGCAGATGGAAATCGGCGACCCAGTCCTCGGCGCTCAAGTATTCGAGGTTGATCCACACCGGGCGACGCGCGCGGCGCGCCATCGCGGCGAGATACGCGCCGGGCAGCTCGCACGCGAACGCCTCGATCACGACATCGGCGATCTCGAGCGCGTCGCCGGCTTCCGCGTGCCAGTGCTCGATCACGATGCCGTCGACCGTCTGCCGTCCCGCGTCGGGATCGACCTCCGGCAGCAGGTGTGCGAACGTGCGCAGGTCGTCGACGAACAGGCGAACCTGCCAGCCGTGCTCGTGTGCGAGCTGGCGCGCGACGCGCCAGCACACGCCGATGTCGCCGAAATTGTCGATCACCGTGCAGAAGAGGTCGCAGGCGATCGGTTCGCCCGGCGCGAGCGGCGCGGTAGATTGGGGGACAGCGGTGGTGCGTGGCATCGAAGCGGGCCGGTGAATGCTCTAAACTGGCGATTCTAATAGACCCGTTCCGCGTTACAAGGCGCCCGGATCACGCATGACATCCCCAGAAGCCTCCGATACTCCGTTCGAACCGAAGAAGATCCTTGCGCAGCTGCCGCACATGCCGGGCGTCTATCGTTATTACGACACGGCGGGCGCCGTCCTCTATGTCGGCAAGGCGCGCGACCTGAAGAAGCGCGTGTCGAGCTATTTCACGAAGACGCAGCTGTCGCCGCGCATCGCGATGATGGTCACGCGCATCGCGCGCATCGAGACGACAGTCACGCGCTCGGAAGCCGAGGCGCTTCTGCTCGAGAACAACCTGATCAAGGCGCTCGCGCCGCGCTACAACATCCTGTTTCGCGACGACAAGTCGTATCCGTACCTGAAGCTCACCGCGCACCGTTTTCCGCGGATGGCCTACTACCGCGGCTCGGTCGACAAGCAGAACCAGTATTTCGGGCCGTTCCCGAGCGCGTGGGCCGTGCGCGAGAGCATCCAGATCCTACAGCGCGTGTTCCAGTTGCGGACCTGCGAGGATTCGGTCTTCAACAACCGCACGCGGCCTTGCCTCCTGCACCAGATCGGGCGCTGCACGGCGCCGTGCGTCGGCGCGATCTCCGACGAGGATTACGCGGTTGACGTGTCGAACGCCGCGCGCTTCCTGCTCGGCCGGCAGTCCGAAGTGATGAAGGAGCTCGAGCAGAAGATGCACGCGTTCGCGGCCGAGCTGAAATTCGAGCAGGCGGCGGCCGTGCGCAACCAGATGAGCTCGCTCGCGACGGTGCTGCACCAGCAGGCGATCGAGGTCGGCAGCGACAGCGACGTCGACATCCTGGCGGTCGTCGCGCAGGGCGGGCGCGTGTGCGTGAACCTCGCGATGGTGCGCGGCGGCCGGCATCTCGGCGACAAGGCGTATTTCCCGACGCACGTCGAAAGTGCGCTGACGCTCGCCGAAGGCGGTCTCGGCGACGAGGCCGAGGTGGCGGAAATTGCCGACGCGACCGACGCGACTGACGGTGTGCTGTCCGACCGGCCGGCGGAAGAGGGGGGCGGCGCGCGCGGCGACGTGGTGGCGTCGGTCGAGGCCGAGGTGCTCGACGCATTCATCTCGCAGCACTATCTCGGCAACCGCGTGCCGCCGGTGCTCGTCGTGAGTCATGCGCCCGCGAGCCGCGACCTGCTCGAACTGCTGTCCGAGCAGGCCGGCCACAAGGTGTCGCTGATACGGCAGCCGCAGGGGCAGCGGCGCGCGTGGCTGTCGATGGCCGAGCAGAACGCGCAGATCGCGCTCGCGCGGCTGCTGTCCGAGCAGGGCTCGCAGCAGGCGCGTACGCGCGCGCTCGCGGAGACGCTCAGCTACGAATGCGACGATCTCGCGATGCTGCGGATCGAATGCTTCGACATCAGCCATACGATGGGCGAGGCGACGCAGGCGTCGTGCGTCGTTTATCACCATCACAAGATGCAGTCGGGCGAGTACCGTCGCTACAACATCGCCGGCATCACGCCGGGCGACGATTACGCGGCGATGCGGCAGGTGCTGACGCGCCGCTACGAGAAGATGGTCGAACAGGCCGCACAGGCGGCCGCCGCCGACGATGCGGCGGGCATCGACGGCGAATCGACGCGCCAGGCCGAGGCGTCGAGCCTGCTGCCGAACCTCGTGCTGATCGACGGCGGCAAGGGTCAGGTCGAAATCGCGCGCCAGGTGTTCACCGAGCTCGGGCTCGACACGTCGATGCTGGTCGGCGTCGCGAAAGGCGAGGGGCGCAAGGTCGGCCTCGAGACACTCGTGTTCGCGGACGGCCGCACGCCGCTCGAACTCGGCAAGGAGAGCGCCGCGCTGATGCTCGTCGCGCAGATTCGCGACGAGGCGCACCGCTTCGCGATCACCGGCATGCGCGCGAAGCGGGCGAAGGCGCGCCAGACGTCGCGCCTCGAGGAACTCGAAGGCGTCGGCGCGAAACGCCGGCAGCGGCTGCTCGCGCGTTTCGGCGGGTTGCGCGGTGTCGTTGCCGCGAGCGTCGAGGAGCTCGCGAGCGTCGAGGGCATCTCGCACGCGCTCGCCGAGCAGATCTACAAGCAGCTTCACTGACGTGCCCGTGCGGCCGGCTGCCTTGCCCGCGTTTTCGCGTTCTTGTGGCAGGCCGGTCGACACGGCACAATTGCGAATCCTTTACTGTCCTGGATGCCATGCCGTTCAATTTCCCGATTTTCCTGACGTGGGTGCGGATCGTGCTGATTCCGCTCGTCGTCGGCGTGTTCTATCTGCCGGACACGGTGATGGGCGGCGCGCACCGCAATCTCGCGGCGGCGGCGATCTTCATCCTCGCCGCGCTGACCGACTGGTTCGACGGGTTTCTCGCACGCAAGTGGAACCAGACGTCGTCGTTCGGCGCGTTTCTCGATCCGGTGGCGGACAAGCTGATGGTGACGGCCGCGCTGCTGATCCTCGTGCAGATTTCGCGTGTCGACGCGGCAATCGCGCTCGTGATCGTCGGCCGCGAGATCGCGATCTCGGCGCTGCGCGAGTGGATGGCGCAGATCGGCGCGTCGAAGAGCGTCGCGGTGAACCAGCTCGGCAAGTTCAAGACCGCGTGCCAGATGGTCGCGATCCCGATGCTGCTGTTCTACGGGCCGCTGCCGCTCGGCGTCGCGACGATCGACACGCGCGTGTGGGGCGAGTGGCTGATGTATCTCGCGGCGGTGCTGACGATCTGGTCGATGCTGTACTACATGAAGCTCGCGTGGCCGCAGATTCGCGAACGCGGCGGCGCGTGACCTGCGCCACGTACTCGTCGGCGCAGGTTTTTGGAAAAAGGGCAGGAAAAGCCCTTGACACACGAATGTACCTTCGACATAATCTCGCTTCTCCGCTGCACGGCGAAGTAAGTGCGGCAGGGAAGCAGTAGCGCAGCAATACGCGGGAGTAGCTCAGTTGGTAGAGCGCAACCTTGCCAAGGTTGAGGTCGCGAGTTCGAGACTCGTCTCCCGCTCCAGATTTTTTCTGGCAGCGTGTTGGTCGGCAAAGCGCTGCAGATGCAGGACAAATGCGGGAGTAGCTCAGTTGGTAGAGCGCAACCTTGCCAAGGTTGAGGTCGCGAGTTCGAGACTCGTCTCCCGCTCCAGGATTTTTCAGGCAGCGCGTTGTTCGGCAAAGCGCTGCAGATGCAGGACAATGCGGGAGTAGCTCAGTTGGTAGAGCGCAACCTTGCCAAGGTTGAGGTCGCGAGTTCGAGACTCGTCTCCCGCTCCAAGTAATGGGGAAGCCACGCTTCCCTTTTTATTTGATGGACTTACGGTCCTCGAATAAAAAATCTGCCGCTTGGCCTTCACGGCATCCGGACAGTCCGCTTTTGGCGCGATAGCAAAGCGGTTATGCAGCGGCCTGCAAAGCCGTTTAGGCCGGTTCGACTCCGGCTCGCGCCTCCAGGTAGGAAGAGAAAAAGCCCCGCTTCGGCGGGGCTTTTCTTTTTCTGCATGGCTTCGCGGCCGTTGCGCATGCAACGGCGTGCAGACGATCAACCATCCACCGGCTGCGCCGGCGTGTCGAGCTTCAACTGATAGAACGCCGCATCGAGCCAGCGGCCGAACTTGAATCCCGCTTCCGTGATCGTGCCCGAGTGCACGAAGCCCAGTTTCGTATGCAGTGCGATGCTTCCGGCATTGGTCGCATCGATGCAGCCGACCAGCACGTGCACCTGCGCTTCGCGCGCACGCCGGACCACTTCGCGCAGCAGCAGCTCGCCGAGCCCGCGGCCGCGCTGGTCGCGGTGCACGTAGACGCTGTGTTCCACCGTGTACTTGTACGCGGGGAACGCGCGGAACGTGCCCCAGCTCGCGAAGCCGAGCAGCGTGCCCGACGCGTCCACCGCGCCGACGACGGGAAAACCACCCGCGCGCTTCGTGGCAAACCACGTGACCATCGCTTCCGGCGGCCGCGGCCGGTAGTCGTACAGCGCGGTCGAGTTGGCGATCGCGTCGTTCAGGATCTCGAGGATGGCCGCTGCGTGTTCGGCCTCGCTGCAATCGATCAGGCGCACGTCGTCGCGCTGTTTCGGGGAATTCATAACGGCTCCGGTAGATATTGAACGGGTCGCGCACACGGCGCGTGCATCGCATGACGGGGCGGCGCGCGCATCACGCGCTCCGCGTGCCGGCCGCGGACGCGTCGCAGATCACGACGACATAACGCGCGGCATGCGACGACGGATTGCTGAAGATCAGCGGCTGATCGAGTCGCATGGCCAGGCAGTCGCCTTCGTGAAGTTCGTGCAGTTCGCCGCCGAACGTGACGTCGACGCGGCCGCTGATGATCCACACCTGCTGATGCAGCGCGCTTTCGCGTCCGCCGCTGTCGTACGCGACGCGCGCGCCGGGCGGGAAATCGACCTCGACGAGCTGGATCGGCGACGGCCAGCCGGGCGGGGACAGGTTGCGCCGCACATAGCCGGACGCCGGATCGCGCCATTCGGCCTGCTGCGCGCGCCGTGCCAGCGGCTGCGCGGGCGTGTCGTCCCGGTCGCCGTCGAACAGCCCGGCCAGCGACACGCCGAGACCTGCCGCGAGCTTGTCGAGCACGACGGCCGTCGGGCTGGCCGACGCGCGTTCGATGAGCGAGATCATCGAACGGCTGACGCCGGAGCGCGCGGCCAGCGCATCGAGCGTGTAGCCTCGAGTAGTACGCAGGTCGCGCACGCGTCGTGCGATGCGCTCGTTGATGCCGGTGTCGTCGGGAGGGATGGCTACTGATTCTTGCATGGTGGATTTATTTTCCAGCAAGCTGGAATTCGATGTCAACGACATTCACGGTGGCCGGGCGATGGCTCGACGGGATCCGCGCGGCTTGCCCGACGGTCGCGCGCAGCGTAATATACGAATCGACTACGTTTCGTTTAATTGGGGATATATGGGTATCATCAAGATTTCCGAGCACATGCACGAACGGCTGCGCTCGACCAGCACGGCGCTGAGCCGTTCGATCAACGCGCAGGCCGAACACTGGCTGCGCGTCGGCATGCTGGCGGAACTCAATCCGGCGCTGTCCTATGGCGACATTTGCCGGATGCTGATCGAGGCCGAAGCACGGGGCGGTGATGTGGCGCCGGCGGAGCCGGTCGCGCACGGCATCGAGCAGGTGGCGTAATGGCGAAGCGCGAAATCCCGATCCGCGGCAATGCGGAAATCGCCAAGTCGCGCGAGGCCGCGAAGCTCGCGTCGCAGGTGCTGACGATGATCGCCGAGCATGTGAAGCCGGGCGTCTCCACCGACGAGCTGGACGCGCGCTGCCGCGAATACATCGTCGACGTGCTTGGCGCGATACCGGCGAACATCGGCTACCACGGCTATCCGAAGACCCTGTGCGCGTCGGTCAACCATGTGGTCTGTCATGGCATTCCGTCGTCACGGCCGATGCGCGACGGCGACATCGTGAACCTCGACATCGCGGTGATCAAGGACGGCTGGTACGGCGATACGAGCCGCATGTATTTCGTCGGCGAACCGGGCGAGCTCGCGCGGCGCCTCGTCGCGGCGACCTATGAGGCGATGCATGCGGGTATCCGCGCGGTGCGTCCGGGCGCGACGCTGGGCGATGTCGG
Source organism: Burkholderia sp. BE17 (assembly GCF_009362305.1). NCBI lineage: Bacteria > Pseudomonadati > Pseudomonadota > Betaproteobacteria > Burkholderiales > Burkholderiaceae > Burkholderia > Burkholderia sp. BE17. The sequence continues at coordinate 287,532 of NZ_WHNU01000001.1, read as the reverse complement.
TTATGCGATCCAGCAGGTCGCGCATCGCGAAGGGTTCAGCGTGGTTCGCGAGTACTGCGGGCACGGTATCGGCGACGTCTATCACGACGAGCCGCAGGTGCTTCACTACGGCCGTCCGGGCACCGGTGTGCCGCTGCGGCCGGGGATGATCTTCACGATCGAGCCGATGCTCAACGCGGGCAAGCGCGACACGCGCGTGCTGCCGGACGGCTGGACGGTCGTCACGAAGGACCATTCGCTGTCCGCGCAATGGGAGCACATGGTCGTGGTGACGGAAACGGGCTTCGAGGTGCTGACCGACGATGCGAAGCCGCAGGCATTTGCGGCGCTTTCCGGCACGCACGCGGCCTGACGCGAGCAAGGCGCCGCGCACGGCGGTGCGGTGCAATTGATCGGGCCCCGTCGCGGGCCCGTTTCGTTCGAGGTCGCGCGGCGCGATTCACGCGCGATCGCGGCGACCGGCCGCGGGATGCTTAACCGCGCGCCTTCTGCCATGCGTGTTCGACGAACACGCGGCACAGCGCTTCCATCCCTTTGCGGTCCTCGTCGTCGAAGCGCGCGGCGACCGGGCTGTCGACGTCCCACACGCCGATCAGCGTGCCGTCGCCGGCCACCAGCGGCACGACGATTTCCGATTCCGATGCCGCATCGCACGCGATATGGCCGGGGAAGTCATGCACGTCGCGCACGACCTGCGTCTCGCGCGTCTGCGCGGCCGTGCCGCACACGCCCTTGCCGAGCGCGATTCGCACGCACGCGGGCTTGCCCTGAAACGGCCCGACCACGAGTTCGGCCCCGTCGAAGAAGTAGAAGCCGGCCCAGTTGAGGCGGTCGAGCGAGTGGTAGACGAGCGCGGAGAAATTCGCCGCGTTCGCGGTCAGGTCGCGTTCGGACTCGACGAGCGCGCGCGCCTGCTCGACGAGCGTCGCGTATTGATCGGCCTTGGAGGCGGCGGGGTCGTTGGACAGCGTGAACATGGCGGGAAAGCGATAGGGGTTGTGAAAGTGCGCGATGCGCGTACCGCAGTCTACGGCACGCGTGCGCGGTCTGCAGCGCGTGGTTGCGTGTGATGCGTGCGCTCAGTCCGGTTCGAGTTCGGCGAACCGCTCCGCCAGAAAATCGAGCAGCGTCCGCACCGCCGGCAGCAGCCCGCGCCGCGACGCGAATACCGCATGCACGATCTCGCGGCGCGGCGCCCAGTCCGGCAGCACGGTCGCCAGTTCGCCGCGCGCGACCTCGTCGCGCACCATCATCGTCGGCAACTGCACGACACCGACGCCCGCGACGGCCGCCGCGCGCAGCGCGAGCATGCCGCCTGTTACGAAGCGCGGCTGGTGATGGATCTCGGCCTGAGCGCCGTCGGGCCCACGCAGCCGCCACACGTGCGCGGACTGCGGCACGCCGTGGTCGAGGCTCGGCAGGCGTGCGAGATCGGCGGGGACAGCCGGCACACCATGTTCGCGCAGCAGCGCGGGGCTCGCGACGAGGCACTGGCCGCGCTCGGCCAGCACGCGCAGCGCGAGATCGCTGTCCTCGAGCGGCGGCGGGCGCACGCGGATCGCGACGTCGATCCCTTCGCCGACCACGTCGACGCGCCGGTTGGTCGCTTCCAGATGAATCTCGACGCGCGGGCACTCGGCCATGAACGCGGCGATCATCGCGCCGACCAGCGAATCGAGCAGCACGATCGGGCAACTGACGCGCACGATGCCGCGCGGCTCCTCGTGCAGCAGCGCGATCGCCTCGTCGGCGGCATCGGCCTCGACGAGCATCGCGCGGCAATGCGCGTAATAGGTCTGACCGACGTCGGTGACCGTGAAGCGGCGCGTCGAGCGCTGGATCAGCCGCATCCCGAGCCGCGCCTCGAGCAGCGCGACGCGGCGGCTCAGCTTCGATTTAGGCATGTCCAGCGCGCGCCCGGCAGGCGCGAAGCCGCCATGCTCGACGACCTGCACGAAGTAGTAGAGATCGTTCAGATCCCGCTCTTTATCGTTCATGAAATGGAACGCTGAGTGCGATTTTGGCAGTCTACCGGATCGATCGTTCCACCTCTATATTCATGCTCGGGATGCGAAACACGTGTTTCGCCGCAATTTGGAGAGGGCAATGAAGAAGATCCAGGGTGTGTACAGTGCGCCGCGCGGCCATTGGGTCGGCGACGGTTTCCCGGTGCGTTCGATGTTCAGCTACCAGTCTCACGGCGCGCACCTGAGCCCGTTCCTGCTGCTCGATTACGCGGGTCCTGCGACGTTCGAGCCGGCTTCGGCGCCGCGCGGTGTCGGCGAGCATCCGCATCGCGGGTTCGAAACGGTGACGATCGTCTATGACGGCGAGGTCGCGCACCGCGACTCGACCGGCGCGGGCGGCGTGATCGGCCCGGGCGATGTGCAGTGGATGACGGCCGCGAGCGGGATTCTGCACGAGGAATTCCACTCGGAGGCGTTCACGAAGCGTGGCGGCCCGCTCGAGATGGTGCAGCTGTGGGTGAACCTGCCCGCCGCGGACAAGATGGGCGCACCCGGCTACCAGACGCTGCTGAACGCGGACATCCCCGTGGTCGAATTGCCGGACGGCGCGGGGCGTGCGCGGATCATCGCGGGCGAACTCGACGGGCGGCGCGGCCCGGCCCGCACGCACACGCCGATCGACGTGTGGGACGTGCGGCTCGTGGCAGGCGGCCATGCGCGGTTCCCGGTCGCCGAAGGGCGCACGCTCGCGGTGGTCGTGCTGAGCGGCACGGTACAGGTGAACGGCGAGACGGTCGCCCGCGAAGCGCAGTTCGTGCAGTTGGGTCGCGACGGCCGCGACGTCGAGATCGAAGCGAACGGCGACGCGAAGCTGCTGATCCTGAGCGGCGAGCCGATCGACGAGCCCGTCGTGGGTTACGGGCCGTTCGTGATGAACTCGCAAGCGGAGATCCGTACCGCGATCGAGGATTTCAACAGCGGCCGCTTCGGCAAGATGCCGGCGTGACGGACAGGCCCCGCGCAATGCGGGGCTTTTTTTGCGCGCGGGCGGACGGTCGCGCGTCGCGTGTGCTTCGAGGCATAATCGACGGTTGCCGCGCGCCGGCCGGCGCGCCCGAATCAGGACCGCTCATGAACGCATCCGCACCCGCCGCACCCCCGAGCACCGCCGATCTCGACTGGCGCTGGAAATCCTTCGACGCGCTGACGGCGCGCGAAATCTATTCGATTCTCGAAGCGCGCAGCGCGGTGTTCGTGGTCGAGCAGAACTGCGTGTATCGCGACATCGACGACGCGGACCAGGCCGCATGGCACCTGGCCGCGTACGATCCGGCCGGCCGCCTGGCCGGCTATCTGCGCGTACTGCTGCCCGATGCGCAGAACACCGACGTGCGCATCGGCCGCGTGCTGACGACCGCCGCGTTTCGCGGCGCAGGGCTCGGCAACGGGCTGCTGTCGCGCGCGCTCGAGCATATCCGCGCGCAGTGGCCGGATACGCCCGTGAGCCTGCATGCGCAGGCCCACTTGCAGCGTTTTTACGGGGCATTCGGCTTCACGCCGAGTTCGGATGTGCACGACGAGGACGGCATCCCGCACGTGTGGATGAGCAGCGCACGCGCGTGACGCGCCATGCGCCACGCGGCAGTCAGCGCGCGGCGTGCGCCACCGGCGGCTGGTCCGCGCGCTGCACGGCCCGTTCGCCGATCAGGCGCCCGCGCGCGGACAGCCGCAGCCAGTGCCGCAGCGCGATCAGCGCGCCGATCACGCTCATCATCGAGCCGGGAATCCACAGCAGCAGGCCGCCGATCTGCTGGTCGCGCAGCGGGCTCAGCCACGTGAACGCGCGGCCGCAGATCGAGTAGATCGGGTACAGCTCGTGCGGCGTGAAGAAGATCAGCGCGCCGAGCGCGATCTGCGGCGGGATCGCCGCGACGACGATCAGGATCCGGCGGCCGGGCGACAACCGCGCGGGCGGCGCGGGGCGCGGATCGACGACGAGCCACCAGAACAGCAGCCCGTCGATCACCATGCTCCAGTTCATCACGCGATAGAGACGCCAGTCGAGCATCGCGATGAAGTGGATCGGCGACAGCAGCCAGAAATAGATCAGCCCGACGAACAGCACGACCGCGACGACGGGATGGAACACCACGTCGAGCGTCGCGCGCACGGGCGCCCACGCGAGCGCGGGGCGCACGAAGCGCTGCCGCCAGCGAAACGGGATGCCCGCGCGAATCGCCGCGCCCGGATAGGACAGCGCGATGAAGAACGGCCCGAGGTGGTGCAGCACGAGGTGCTGCGCGCGGTGCAGGAAGAATTCGTGCTCGAAGAAATAGTCGAGCCGCGTATGCAGCGCGATGTAGAGCGCCGTCAGCCCGAACCAGAACGAGAACTGCCGCAGCGGCGACACCTTCGCCTTCTTCGCGCCGCGCGCGAACAGCACGGCGGCCGTCAGCACCGCGATGACGACGGTCGGCGACGGTTCCCACGGATCGAGCCAGTACAGGAGGTTCATCGCGCGCGCATCACTTCGCCTGGGCCGGCGACTTCACCGCGAACGGCGCATCGACCGTTTCGCCGTCGGAGAATTTCAGGCGCAGGTGCACGGTATCGCCTGGCTTGATCGCATGCTTCGGCTCCTCGAGCATGAAGTGATAGCCGCCAGGCGCGATGTCGACCTTGCCGCGCGCGGGGATCGTCAGCTTGTCGACCATTTCCATCTTCTGCGTCGAGCCGTTCGAGACGGTCTGGTGCAGCATCGCCATCCCATAGTCGGGGCTGTCGACGTCGACGAGATCGACCGGCTTGTCGCCCATGTTTACGAGCGTCACGTAGCCGCCGGCCGGCAGCTTGTTCGGCAGCCAGCGCACCCACGCGTTCTGCGCGGTGATCGTGCCGGCGGCATACGCGTGGGCGCCGGCGCACAGCGCGGCGAGGAGGGCGAACGTCTTGAGGGTCGTCTTCGTCTTCATGTCGGAATTCAGGTAGTGGAGGCGGTGTCGATGATCCGGCGCACATCGGCGGCGATGGCGTCGGGCGAGTCGCGGTCGGTCGCGAGCAGGCGCGCGCGGCCGCTCGCATCGAAGATGTAGACGGCCGAGCTGTGCGTGACTTCGTAGCCGCCGGACGGATCGCGTTTTTCCATCTGGTACGCAACGCGATAGCGCTTTGCGAGCGATTCGATCTGGCGGTCGGTGCCGGTCAGGCCGCGCGCATGCGCGGCGTCGAACGCGGCGACATACGACTGCATCGCCTGCGGCGTGTCGCGCGCGGGATCGACCGAAACGAACAGGATGCGCGCGTCGTTCGCCTGCGGGCCGAGCTTGGCGAGCACTTCCATCAGCCGCGCCATCGTTTCGGGGCAGACATCGGGGCAGTGCGTGTAGCCGAAGTAGACGAGCGCGACGCGGCCGCGGAATGCATCGGCGTCGACGGGACGGCCGTCGCCGCCCGTCAGCGTGAACGACAGGTCGGGCAGGTGGCCGCTGACGTTGGTCAGGTTCCAGCGCGGCTCGTCGTGCGTGCACGCGGCTAGCGCCACGGCGGCGGCGAGGGCCGCGGCCGTGCGGATGATGCGGGAGAAGCGCCGGTGCGGCGCGGGGTGGGGAGACGACATCCTGGGGCTCGATCGGACGGAATGGTGGCCGGCCGGCGCGGCGCCATGCGTCGCGCGGCAGGCGGTTGCGACTGTAGCGCAATTCGCGCGCCCGCGTCCTTTCGAAACCCGTACGGCGCGGGCGAGCGGGGCAATATGCCGCAGTTGACGCGGCTGGCGGCGCGATGCTTGCGATACGCCGGTTTCGCCCAACTCGATGCGCAGGCGCGGTAAGATGCGCACAATTCCATTCGCGCAGCGGCGGCCCTGCGTTTGCCGGCCGACCCTCAGACTATCGAATCGATGCAATCCGTTCCGGCTTCCCTGTCCCTGACCGATACCGCGTTCTTCTTCGACTTCGACGGCACGCTCGTCGAACTGGCGCCGACGCCCGACAGCATTCACGTTCCGCCGTCGCTGCTGACGCTGCTCGACGAGCTGCGCCGCCGCTCGCACGGCGCGGTCGCGGTCGTGTCCGGGCGCGGCATCGACAACCTCGACACGTTCCTGAAGATGCCCGGCCTGCCGATCGCCGGCTTGCACGGCGCGGAGCGCCGCGATGCGAACGGCGACACGCAGCGCGTCGGCTTCAACGACGAACGTCTGCTGCGCATCGAGCGCGAGCTCGCGGCCGTCGTCGACCGCCATTCGGGCATGCTGCTCGAAATCAAGGGCGCGGCCGTCGCGCTGCACTACCGCAACGCGCCCGAGCGCGAGGCGGTTGCGCGCGAAGCGGCCGAGCGCCTCGTCGCCGAATATGCGGACGCGTACGTGCTGCAGCCCGGCAAGATGGTGTTCGAGATCAAGCCGAAGGGTGTCGACAAGGGGCGCGCGCTGGCCGCGTTCCTCGACGAGCCGCCGTTCGCGGGCCGCATGCCGCTGTTCGCGGGCGACGACCTGACCGACGAGAAGGGCTTCGCGGTGGTCAACGCGCGCGGCGGCCTGTCGATCAAGGTCGGCGCGGGCGAGACGTCCGCCCGCATGCGGCTCGATTCGGTCGACGCGCTGCACGAGCAGATCGCGTGCTGGCTCGGAGCGGGGCAGTCGCACGCATGAGCCGGCTCATCATCGTTTCAAACCGCGTCGCCCCGATTTCGGAAGGCGAACCGGCGGCGGGCGGCCTTGCGATCGGCGTCTACGATGCGCTGAAGGAGACGGGCGGCATGTGGTTCGGCTGGAGCGGCGAGGTCGTCGCATCCGGCGCGCCGCAGATCCGCATCGAGGAGCGCGGGCCCGTGACGTTCGCGACCGTCGGCCTGTCGCGCCGCGATTACGACCAGTACTACCGCGGCTTCTCGAATGCGACGCTGTGGCCCGCGTTCCATTACCGCGCGGACCTGATCCAGTACGACCGCCACGAATTCGACGGCTATCGCCGCGTCAACGTGTGGCTTGCGCAGCAGCTCGTGCCGCTGCTGCAGGACGACGACGTGATCTGGGTGCACGACTATCACCTGATCCCGTTCGCACGCGCGCTGCGCGAGGCCGGCGTGAAGAACCGCATCGGCTTCTTCCTGCACATCCCGTTTCCGGCCGCGCAGGTGCTCGTCAACGTGCCGCCGCACCGCGAGCTCGTCGAGTCGCTGTGCGCGTTCGACCTGCTCGGTTTCCAGACCGAGCCCGACCTGCGCGCGTTCTGCGACTACGTCGAATTCGAGGCGGGCGGCGAGGTCGAGCGCGACGGCCACACGGTGCGCGTGCGCGCGTTCGGCCAGACGCTGCGCGCGGCCGCCTATCCGATCGGCGTGTATCCGGACGAGATCGCGACGCTCGCGCAGGCGGGCGAGCACGGCAAGGCCGTACGCACGCTCGCGACGTCGCTGCGCGGGCGGCAACTGATCATGAGCGTCGACCGGCTCGATTATTCGAAGGGGCTCGTCGAGCGGTTCCGCGCGTTCGAGAAGCTGCTCGAGCACCAGGCGTCGATCCGCAACCGCGTGTCGTTCCTGCAGATCGCACCGTCCACGCGCGCGGACCTGCGCGCGTACCAGGACATCCGCCTGCAGCTCGAAGCGGAGTCGGGGCGCATCAACGGGCGCTACGCGGAACTCGACTGGGCGCCGATCCTCTACATTCACCGCCAGTACGACCGCCAGGTGCTGGCCGCGCTGTACCGGCTCGCACGCGTGGGTTTCGTGACGCCGCTGCGCGACGGGATGAACCTCGTCGCGAAGGAGTACGTGTCCGCGCAGAATCCGGACGATCCGGGCGTGCTCGTGCTGTCGCGCTTCGCGGGCGCCGCGCGCGAGCTGACCGGGGCACTGATCGTCAATCCGATCGATATCGACGGGATGGCCGATGCGCTGTCGCAGGCGCTGACGATGCCGCTCGCCGAGCGGCGCGCGCGTTATACGGACATGATCGCGCAGCTTCGCGAGAACAACGTATCGGTGTGGCGCGACAACTTCCTGCGCGATCTGCAGCATGGCTAGCCGGTAGGTCCGGCGCATCGCGCGACGCATTCCGCGCCATGCCGGCCGGCCGTTCCCGGCGCAATGAAAAAAGCCGCAGTGCGTGAAGCACTGCGGCTTTTTTATCGGTTGCGCGCGGACGCGTCAGGCCACGCGTTCGCCGGTCGGCGTGTTGCCGTCGGGTGCCGCGTGATGGCGGCCGTGCTGCTTCGCGAGCAGGTCGCGATACAGGCCGGGGCGATTGCGCAGTACTTCGGGGCTGCCGTCGTCGATCACCTTGCCGTTGTTCATCACGATGATCCGGTCGAAGTTGCGCAGCGTCGACAGGCGGTGCGCGATCGCGATCACCGTGCGGCCGACCATCAGGCGGTCGAGCGCGCTCTGGATCGCTTCCTCGGACGCACTGTCGAGCGCCGACGTCGCTTCGTCGAGCAGCAGGATCGGCGCATCCTTCAGGATCGCGCGCGCAATCGCGATGCGCTGGCGCTGGCCACCCGACAGCTTGACGCCGCGATCGCCGACGATCGTGTCATAACCTTCCGGCATCGCCTCGATGAACTCCGCGCAGCGTGCGTCGCGCGCGGCGGCGAGCACTTCGTCGCGGGTCGCGTCGGGGCGGCCGTACGCGATGTTGTCGTAGATCGTCCGGTGCAGCAGCGAGATGTCCTGCGGCACGAGCGCGATCGCGTGGCGCAGGCTGTCCTGCGTGATCGCCTTCACGTCCTGGCCGTCGACCTTCACGACGCCGTCCTGCGTGTCGTAGAAGCGCTGCAGCAGTGCGAGCACGGTCGACTTGCCGGCGCCCGACTTGCCGATCAGGCCGACGCGCTGGCCCGGTTCGATATGGAGATCGAAGTGGTCGAGGATCGCGCGGCGGTGCGGATACGCGAACGTCACGCGCTCGAAGGCGACGCGGCCGCCCTTGGCCGACAGCGGCTGAGCGTCGGAGCGGTCCTGCATCCCGTGCGGCTCGAGCAGCGTCTTCACGGCTTCGGACAGCCGTGCGACGTGCTGCGTGACGTCGACGAGCGCAACTGCAAGATCGCGCGTGCCGTGCAGGATCGTGAAGCCGAGCGAGCTGACGAGCACGATGTCGCCCGACGTCGCGCGGCCCTGGTCCCACAGCCACAGTGCCCAGCCGAGCAGGCCGGCGGACAGCATCGCGGTGATCACCGCGTGCAGCAGGCGCAGCTTCTCGAGGTAGAGCAGGCTCTGCTGGCGCGCGTCCATCTCGGCCTTGACCGTCGCGCCGAAACGCTTCTGCTCGCGCAGCGTCATCCCGAACGCACGCACGAGGCCCATGTTGCCGATCACGTCGACGAGCTCGCCGTCGACCGCCGCGGCCTTTGCCGCGAACGCATGGTGGCGGGCCGAGCCGCGCCCGGCGAGCTTGAACAGGATGACGGACAGCACGGCCGAGCAGCCGAGCAGGCCGGCGGCCATCATCGGATTGACGACGATGATCATCAGGATCGCGCCCATCACCGCGATGCACGGCGGCAGCACGTTCCACGCCATCGTGTTCTCCGACGTGTAGACCGCGTTCGACGTGGCCGTGATGCGGCTCGCGAGCGTGCCGGGCTGTTTTTCCGAGTAGTAGGTCGGCGAATGGCCGATCAGGTACTGGAACAGGTCGCGCCGCAGGTCGCCGGTGACCGCGACGAACGTGTGCGCGGCGACCCAGCCGCCGACCCGCCACAGCAGGTTGTCGGCCGCGATCAGCCCGACGAGCAGCGCGAACGCGCTCCACAGCGGGCCCGGGTGATGGCGCCCGGTCGCCAGCACGTCGATCAGGTGCTTGATCGCGTATTGCGAGCCGAGCGCGCAGCCGACGGCGGCCACCACGCTGCATAGCACGATGAGGTGTGCGACGGGATGGAGGCGAATGTAGCGAAACAGGAACGCGATCGGCCGGTGCGCGTAGCTCGACAGCTTCGCGTTGTGGGCGTTGCGCTGGGCAGGGGTGAGAGATTCCAAAATATGCGTGCGGTGATTCGGTGATTGAGCGTGGCGGCTGGATCGCATGCCGGCGGTCGCCCGGACTGAATAATCCGGCATTGTAAACAAGGCCGTGCCTTGCGCTGCGCGAATCTTGCCTTGGCCAGGGGTTCGCGATCGATTTTGAGATAAAATCCGGCATCCTGTGCTGCCTCATGTGCCGGAATCACGCTGCCGGCAGTCACGGGTGACAAGGATCGCCAAAAGGGCCTTCCACTCTAGAACGGACGCCCAAGTCCGCGGGTTGCAAAGTGTTGCGCCTTTGTAACAAAGTAAAGTGTTTGAAATGTTGTGCGCCGTATCGGGATTAACCCTAGATAATCGGCTCCGGGTTCGATTCCAGGTTTTTTACGAACCCCTGTCAACGGGTCTTCGTTTCAAACGTTCTATGCCTGTCGCGTCGCCGACGCTCCTTGAGCAGCGCGGGTTCGACGCCCCCGGCAGGCTGATTCGTCCGATGTTCGGACGTAATGCATCCAGCCCGGACCGCCGGCAGGTTGCCGACCCATACCTGGTTTTTAGCCGATTTTTTAGGAGTTACGCATGCGAATCGCCCAAATCGCTCCGTTGCACGAAGCGGTTCCCCCGAAGCTGTACGGTGGTACCGAGCGAGTGGTGTCCTACCTCACCGAAGCACTTGTCGAGATGGGGCATGACGTCACGCTCTTCGCGAGCGGCGATTCGCAAACCTCCGCGAAGCTCGAAGCGTGCTGGCCGCAGGCGCTGCGTCTCGATCCGACGATCCGCGACGTGATGGCGCCGCACATGCTGCTCCTCGAGCAGGTGCGCCGCCGCGCGGAAGAGTTCGATGTCCTGCACTGCCACATCGACTACTACCCGTTCTCGCTGTTCTCGCGCCAGCCGGTCCCGCATCTGACGACGATGCACGGCCGTCTCGACCTGCCGGAACTGCAGCCGATCTTCAACGCATTCAGCGACGTGCCGGTCGTGTCGATCTCCGACAACCAGCGCATCCCGCTGCCGCAGGCGAACTGGCTGTCGACCGTTTATCACGGCCTGCCGGAAAACCTGCTGACGCCGATCCCGAACGTGAAGCCGAGCTATCTCGCATTCCTCGGCCGCATCTCGCCGGAGAAGCGCGTCGACACGGCGATCCGCATCGCCGAGCAGGCCGGCCTGCCGATCAAGATCGCCGCGAAGCTCGACAAGGCCGACCGCGCGTACTACGAAGAGAAGATCAAGCCGCTGTTCGCGCTGCCGCACGTCGAGTACATCGGCGAAATCAGCGAGTCCGAAAAGACCGAATTCCTCGGCAACGCGCACGCGCTGCTGTTCCCGATCGACTGGCCGGAGCCCTTTGGCCTGGTGATGATCGAGGCGATGGCCTGCGGCACGCCGGTGATCGCGTTCAAGCGCGGCTCGGTGCCGGAAGTGATCGACAACGGCGTTTCGGGTTTCGTCGTCGAAGACGAACTGTCGGCCGTCGCGGCGCTCAAGCGCCTCGATACGCTGCCGCGCGAGAAGGTCCGCGCCGCGTTCGAAGCACGTTTCTCGTCGAAGGTGATGGCGCAGAACTACGTGAAGGGCTACGAGGAACTGCTGCGCCAGAAGCGCCGCACGGTGCTCCGCGAAGTCAACGCAGGCTGATTCGCCGGCTGCCGCCGCGCCGCGGCGTGCGGCCGTCATCGACGCCCCGTCCGGGTTCCCGGCGGGGCGTTGTCACATCTGCGGCGCGGATCTGTTGTATTCTCGCCGCGCCCGACGCCGCGAACGGCCCATGAAGCGGCCGGCCACGCCATCCGGCCGTCTGTCCAGACGGTAATGTCCCTATAATGGCCGTGCCGTGAAATCCGGCCCCGCACGATCATCCAGAGGAGAGCAGTTTTGGCGAGAACGAAAACCACGCGCGCAGCGCCGGCCCCCGGCGCCGGCGTGATCTTCGCGTTGCGCGCGATCGGTCTCGTGCTGCTCGCGCGCTGGCTGTTCTCGATGTCCCAGATGGGCTATCGCGCGTCGCTGTCGGCGATGGTGTCGTCGCCGTGGGCGTTCGTCTACCTGGTGCTGATCTTCCTGCTGCTCGCGTTGCCCGGCGCCGTCGCGCGCGCCGAGCGGCCGTTCCATCCGCTGCCGCAGTGGTTGCGTCAGGCGCTGCGCGTCTTCGCGCTGATCGGCTTCCTGTTCGCCGTCTGGTCGATCGGCGCGTTCGCATGGGCGGCCGGCTGGCGCCGCGCGCTGAATGCGGTGACGGCGACCAACGGCTGGCTCGTCGCCGCGCCGGCACTCTATGCGGCGATCGTCTGGATCTGCCGTCCGCGGCCGCTGTGGCGGACCAACGTGGCGGCACGCCGCTTCGCGGTCGGCCGTTACGCGATTTCGCTCGACGTGCTGACGCGCACCGCGATCGTCTGGATGGAAAGCCGCAAGGTCGGCCAGTACGACGCGCGCGAACTGTCGGTGCGCTGGCCCGGCCGGGCGGCGCCCGCCGCGGGCGGGCAGGACGTGCAGCCGGCCGTCGTGCCGCCGCGCCGCGGCGGCCTGTTCCGGCGGCCGAAGGTGGAGCTGCTGTGGGATTCCCCGGCGGCCGTCGGCCATAACCGGCAGATCGTGATGCGCGCGCCGCTCGCGACCGAGGGCGACCGTGTCGCGGTGCTTGCTCTCGACGCGGCGCTCAAGCAGATCGTCTGACAGCGCTCGCGCACCGGGCGCGGGCGACAAGGAGGCGTAATGATCGTCCGTTGGTTGCTGGCTGCCATTCACCTGAGCGCGTTCGCCGTCGCGTTTGCCGCGATCGCTGGACGCAACCGCGCATTGCGCCGGCTCATCGCGTCGGCGCAGGCGGCCGACCTGCCCGGCGTATTCAAGGCCGATGCTGCCTGGGGGCTGTCGGCGCTCGTGCTGATCGTGACGGGGCTGATGCGCGCGTTCGGCGGTTTCGAGAAAGGCACTGCGTACTACCTGCACGAACCGCTCTTTCATCTGAAGATGACCGCGCTCGTGCTGATCCTGCTGCTCGAGGTCGTGCCGATGCTCGGGCTGATCCGCTGGCGTGCCGCCGCGCGGCAGCAGCAGATGCCCGATATCGGCCGCGCGCGCACCTATGTGCGGATCGGCCATTGGCAGGCCGTGCTGCTGGTCGTCATCGTGTTCGCCGCATCGGGGATGGCGCGGGGGATTGGGGCGGCCGGGTAGGTCTGGCCGGGTAGATGTAGCCGGCTAGGTCTGGCCCGGCAGGTCCGGCATGGCCGCAACCGTCCGGATCTCGCTCCACCTGCGCCGCATCTCCAGCCCGACATCAGCCGGGCCGGCCACGAACCGCACCATTCCTTCCGATTTCGTCCCGACCGGGCGAGCCCGCCACCCGGCCGGTCCGTGCTCAGCGCACGAGGCAGGGGCGCTTGTTGTTGAACCTCCACCCCGGAACCAGATATTGCATGGCCGCCGCGTCGTCGCGGGCGCCGAGTCCGTGCTGCTTGTACAGCTCGTGCGCGACCGCGACCGCATCCATGTCGATGTCGATGCCGAGCCCCGGCCGCTTCGGCACTTCCACCAGCCCGTTCTCGATCTTCAGCGGCTCGCGCGTCAGCCGTTCGCCGTCCTGCCAGATCCAGTGCGTGTCGATCGCGGTGACCTGGCCCGGCGCGGCGGCCGCGACATGCGTGAACATCGCGAGCGACACGTCGAAGTGGTTGTTCGAATGCGAGCCCCACGTCAGACCCCAGTCGCGGCACATCTGCGCGACGCGCACCGAACCCTGCATCGTCCAGAAGTGCGGATCGGCGAGCGGGATGTCGACGGCCTGAAGCTGCACCGCGTGACCCATTTGCCGCCAGTCGGTCGCAATCATGTTGGTCGCCGTCGGCAGCCCCGTCGCGCGACGGAATTCGGCCATTACCTCGCGGCCCGAGTAGCCGTTCTCCGCGCCGCACGGATCTTCCGCATAGGCGAGCACGTGATGCTGGTCGCGGCACAGCCGCACGGCCTCGTCGAGCGACCAGGCGCCGTTCGGATCGAGCGTCACGCGCGCATCGGGGAAGCGCTCGGCGAGCGCCGTCACGGCCTCGATCTCGCTTGCGCCTTCGAACACGCCGCCTTTCAGCTTGAAGTCGTTGAAGCCGTAGCGCGCATGCGCGGCCTCGGCGAGCCGCACGACCGCCTCGGGCGTCAGCGCCGGTTCGTCGCGCACGCGCGTCCAGTCGTCGGTCGCGCCGCTGCCGTCGCGATAGGGCAGCGCGGTCTTGGTGCGGTCGCCGACGTAGAACAGGTAGCCGAGCATCTCGACGCGCTCGCGCTGCTGGCCTTCGCCGAGCAGTGCGGCAACCGGCACGCCGAGATGCTGGCCGAGCAGGTCGAGCAGCGCGGCTTCGAGCGCGGTGACCGCGTGGATCGTCGTGCGCAGGTCGAAGGTCTGCAGCCCGCGGCCGCTCGCGTCGCGGTCGGCGAAGGTGCGCCGCACGTCGTTGAGCACCGCGTGGTAATTGCCGACCGGCTGGCCGACCACGAGCGCGCGCGCATCGTCGAGCGTGCGGCGGATGCTTTCGCCGCCCGGCACCTCGCCGACGCCGGTCCGGCCCGCGCTGTCCGTCAGGATCACGAGGTTGCGGGTGAAGAACGGACCGTGCGCGCCGCTCAGGTTGAGCAGCATGCTGTCGTGGCCGGCGACCGGAATCGCTTGCAGGTCGACGATGCGCGGCGTGTCGTGGGAAGGCGAGGCTGTGACGGCGTTCATGGGCGGCGATGGCAAAAGGATGGGCAATGCCGTGCGGCAAAAGCTTTGCCGCGCGCGGCGGGAGGTGCGATCATTCGACAACCGACGTGCGCGGCGCGCAAGGCCTGCATGTCGACAGCAACCCGGAACGGGGTGGGAGCGACAACCGGGCCAGCGGAGCGCAGAACGCGAACACTGGCTGATCGTAACGCATGGGACCGGGCAGGCGCCGGAACGCCGGCTCGAGTCGACAGGAGATCCATGCTTATATCATCAGTCGTCGGATGACTTGTGACGCAGTATAATGAATCATCGGCTTTCGCTCAAACCCCGCGTAAACCCTCGGCTCACATTACGATCATTCTAAAAGGAACCGGCCTCATGTCCGTGCCTACGTTTCCCGCAGCGCCGCGCCGTCGCGCACGCAGCCTCGCACAAGATGTCGTCGACGCGCTGACCGCGCAGATCGAAAACGGCACGCTGCGTCCCGGTGACAAGCTGCCGACCGAAACCGAAGTCATGGCGGCGCAGGGCGTGAGCCGCACGGTCGTGCGCGAGGCGATCTCCCGGATGCAGGCGAGCGGCCTCGTCGAGACGCGCCACGGCATCGGCAGCTTCGTGCTGGAGCCGTCGCGGCGCCAGGCGCTCGGCATCGATCCCGCGACGATCACGACGCTGCGCGACGTGCTCGCGGTGCTCGAGCTGCGCATCAGCCTGGAGAGCGAGTGCGCGAGCCTCGCCGCGCAGCGCGCGAACGATACCGACCTCGCCGCGCTGCGGCGTGCGCTTGACGCGATCGCGACTGGGGCGGGCGGCGGCCGCGACACGGCGCAGCTCGACTACCAGTTCCACCTGCAGATCGCGCAGTCCACCGGCAACCGCTATTTCGTCGACATCATGACGCAGCTCGGCACGTCAATCATCCCGCGCACGCGCGTGAATTCGGCGCGCTTCGCCGGCGACGACCTCGAGCGCTACGTCGGCCGGCTGAATCACGAGCACGAGGATATCTACGAGGCGATCGCGCGCCACGACCCGGAGGCCGCCCGCGCCGCGATGCGCACGCACCTCACCAACAGCCGCGAACGGCTGCGCCGCGCGCACGAGGCGGCCGAGGCCGAGCGCGACACGCAGGCCAATTGATGCGCCGGGCAGTGCGGCCCGCGTTGCCGCGGGCCCGATCGAATCGCATCAACATCAGTCGTCATATGAGATCGGCGTAACTTCGTCATCTGCGGGGCCGGACGGCGTTTTCGCCACCGGCCGCCGATATCGCCGATCAGCCTCCCTTCGTCACGATCGTCTTCCACGCGCCGCTCTTCACCTGGTACAGCGTCGACATCCCGCTCTTCAGCGAGCCGTCGTTCGCGAACGAGATGCGGCCCGTAACCCCTTCGAAGTCGACCTTCTTGAGCACCGGGCGATAGACCTTCGGGTCGGTCGAGCCGGCCGCCTGCATCGCCTTGATCGCCGCCCAGGCCGCGTCGTAGCCGAACTGCGCGTACGACAGCACGTCGACGCCGAAGCGCTTCTTGAAGCGCTGTTCGAAATCCTTGCCTTGCGGCAGCTCGTCGAGCGGCCGGCCGTATTCCCACGCCATCGCGCCTTCGGCGGCCGGGCCCGCGATCTTGATGAACTCGTTGTCCTTCACGCCGCCGCCGCCGACGAACTGCGCATTCAGCCCGAGCTGGCGCATCTGCTTGATGAAGTTCGCGGCAAGCGAATCGAGGCCGCCGAAGAAGATCAGGTCGGGGTTCTTGCCCTTCAGGCTCGTGATCTGCGCGCGGAAATCGACCGCCTGGTTGTTGGTGAACTCGCGGCCGATGATCGTGCCGCCGGCGGCTTTCACGGCCTTCTCGAACTCGTCGGCCTCACCCTGGCCGAACGCGGTGCGGTCGTCGATGATCGCGATGCGCTTGGCCTTCGTCACGTCGACCGCGTACTTGCCCGCGTTGCCGGCGTTCTGGCCGTCGGTCGCGATCACCATGAACATGTTCGCGAGCCCGCGCGAAGTAAGCGTCGGGTTGGTCGCGGCCGGATCGATCACCGGAATGCCCGACTTGTCGTAGACGACCGATGCCGGAATCGTCGTGCCCGAGTTGAAGTGGCCGACCACGACCGACACGTTCTGGTCGACGAGTGCCTGCGCGGCCTGCACGCCGATGCGCGGGTCGGCCTGGTCGTCCTGCACGACGAGATCGAAGTGCGCGGGCTTGCCGGCGATCTGTATCTTCTGTGCGGCGGCGTCGTCGAGCGCGAGCTGCACGCCGTTCTGCAGATCCTTGCCGTAGCCGGCGTTCACGCCCGTGAGCGGCGCGGCGAAGCCGACCTTCACGTCGGTTGCGTCGGCGGCCCGGGCGGCCTGTTGCGAGAGGAGGGCAAGCGCGGATGCAATCGACACCGACAGCAGGGAATGACGAAATTTCATGTTGTTCCTCTTGTTCGATACCTGCGAGTGGGTACCGCACGCGCTCGGGCGAGCCGGGCGCGTGCGACGGGCGGGCGGTTTGACCGCTTCTCGGAATCGGGCGGGGAGGTCGGCATCATGATCCTCGGAAGAATCTCCCGTCAGGCTCCACGAAGAGCCCCGATCGCCTCGATATATAGGTCGCCGATATGCATGGGTCTTGGCAATTTGCCGCGCATTCGGTGAGGATTTGCGCATAGCTTCCGCGCGGGCGGTGGCGGCCGGTATCGGGAGTTTCCCGTCGCGAGCGGAACGGGCGGGGAGGAGGGCGGTGCGGGGCCGCGCCGCGCGTAGGATGCCGTCAGTCGGACAGCGCGTCCGATGCGGCTTCCGCGTCGTCGTGCGACGCGGTCGTGCGGATCAGCGGATCGCTGGTGCTCGGGCGACCCGTCTCGACGTGGCCGGCGAAGCGGCGCTGGAAGCCGAGCGGCTTGCCGTCGCTGACGGTCAGGTCGTACCAGCCGTGGCTGCCGCGCAGGTCCCAGTAGTCGTCGACGTGCGTACCCGGCTTGAGATCGAACTCGCGCGCATGGCCGTGGCCGTACGCGTTCGTGACCTTGAGCCGTACCGTCCGGTGGCCGCGGTTCATCAGGCGCAGCGTGATGTTGCCGTTCGCGACGTCGTAGCCGTAGATCACCTCGGGGTTGACGCTCGCGGGGCCGACCGCCGACGCGGCGGGGCTGCGGAAGTGACAGTAGAAGCCGTTCGGGCCGTACACGTCGAGGTCGTACAGGCCGAGCGACGGCGCGGGGCTCCACGTGTCGGAGATCCGCTTGCCGGCGTCGACCGTGTAGGC
This sequence comes from Burkholderia sp. BE17, assembly GCF_009362305.1. Classification (NCBI taxonomy): domain Bacteria; kingdom Pseudomonadati; phylum Pseudomonadota; class Betaproteobacteria; order Burkholderiales; family Burkholderiaceae; genus Burkholderia; species Burkholderia sp. BE17. Next base: position 269,632 of record NZ_WHNU01000001.1, on the reverse strand, counting down.
CCACGGGCCGTCGACGCGGTTGCGCGCCTGGACCTGGAACGCCGCGCCAGCGGCGCCGGTGTTCGCGAAGGTCAGCCGGAACTGACCGCTCGCGTTGTCGATCCGCCCGTGCACGAACAGTTCGTACGGCAGCGCGCGCGCCGGACGCAGGCCGTGCTCCTGCTTCGGCAGATGCTGGACGACCGGCGGCACCGGGATGTAGTCGGGGTGGCGGGTGCGGTCGGGCGGCGCGTAGCCGCTCGTGTCCGGGAGCTGCGGCCAGCTTGCGTCGGGCGTCGAGAAGTCGAACGCGGACGTCAGGTTGCCGCACACCGTGCGGCGCCACGGCGACACGTTGGCCGCGGTGACCGCGTACTGCGCACCGAACCGCGCCTCGATGAATTGCAGCAGCGACGTGTGATCGAAGGTCTGCGAGCAGACCCAGCCGCCCTTGGTCCACGGCGACACGACGAGCATCGGCACGCGCGGCCCGAGCCCGTATGCGCCGGCCATGTGCGATGCGTCGCCGGCGAACACCTCGTTGGTCGTCGCGACGGTCGACAGCCCGTTGTCGCGCGATTGCGGCGCGAACGGCGGCGGCACGTGGTCGAAGAAGCCGTCGTTCTCGTCGTACGTGATGAACAGCGCGGTCTTGCTCCACACGTCGGGGTTCGACACGAGCGCCTTCAGCACCTGTTCGATGTACCACGCGCCGTAGTTCGCGGGCCAGTTCGGGTGCTCGGAATACGCTTCCGGCGCGCAGATCCACGAAACTTGCGGCAGCGTGCCGTTCTTCACGTCCTGCTGCAGCACGTCGAACAGCGTGCCGCCCGCGCTGATGTTGGTGCCGGTGCGCGCTTTTTCATACAGCGGCGTGCCGGGCAGCGCGGTGCGGTACTGGTTGAAGTAGAGCAGCGCGTTGTCGCCGTAGTTGCCGATGTACGGGTTTTGCGTCCAGCCCCACGAGCCGTTCGCGTCGAGCCCCGTGCCGACGTCCTGGTAGATCTTCCACGACACGCCGGCCTGCTCGAGCACTTCCGGATAGGTCGTCCAGCCGTAGCCCTTTTCCTCGTTGCCGAGCACCGGGCCGCCGCCCGTGCCGTCGTTGCCGACGTAGCCGGTCCACATGTAATAGCGGTTCGGGTCGGTCGAGCTCGGGATCGCGCAGTGATACGCGTCGCAGATCGTGAACGCGTCGGCGAGCTGGTAGTGGAACGGGATGTCGTCGCGCTTCAGGTACGCCATCGTCGTGGTGCCCTTGTTCGGCACCCACTGGTCGTAGCGGCCCTTGTTCCACGCGGCGTGCATGTCCTGCCAGCCGTGCGGCAGGTCCTGCAGGAACTGCAGGCCGAGCTTGTCCGCGCCCGGGTGGAACGGCAGCAGTTCGGCCGGGCCGACCGGCTGGTGGAACACCGACTTGCCGTTCGCGAGACGCAGCGCGCGCGGGTCGCCGAAGCCGCGGACGCCGCGCATCGTGCCGAAGTAGTGGTCGAACGAGCGATTCTCCTGCATCAGAATCACGATGTGTTCGATGTCGCGGATCGTGCCGGTGCGGCGGTTCGCGGGAATCGCGAGCGCATCGCGGATCACGGGCGGAAACAGGTTCAGCGCGGCGGCGCCGGCGGTGCCGGCGGCGACGCGCAGGAAGTCACGACGGTTCGATCGGGTCATGGTCGTTATCGTGCGATAAAGGGGGAAGCCGATTGGCGGGACCTACGGGAAGGGCGCGTCCGGGTCGCAGGATGCGGCTGCGCCGGTTCGTGCCGTCGCGAGCATAGCGGGAAATCGGTGTCATTCATGTGAAGTCCGGAAACGTTTGCACGTGTATCGGACCGGCATCGGGACGCGTATCGCCGGCGGTTATGGCGCAGCAGGAAAGCAGGGAAAGCAGGGAAAGCAGGGAAAGCAGGAAAGCAGGAAAGCAGGAAAGCAGGAAAGCAGGAAAGCAGGAAAGCAGGAAAGCAGGAAAGCAGGAAAGCAGGAAAGCAGGAAAGCAGGAAAGCAGGGCGGCGCGCGATGCGCGCCGGCAAAGCGGAGGTCGGTGCGGGCGCGTCAGGCGTCCGTCACCCACGCGCCGAACCATTCGCTCGGGCGTGCGATCTCGTCCTGCGCGGCGACGAGTTCGAGCTCGTAGCGGCGCGCATCGTAGGTGGCCTTCACGACCGCGTGCACGGCTGCGAGCGTGTGCTCGAACGCGGCGCGCACGGAGTCGCCGCGAAGCCGGCGCGCAACGAAGATCGCGCTGGTGAGGTCGCCGACGCCGACCGGATGGCGCGGAAATGCGTACAGCGGACGCTGGCCGATCCATGCTTCGGTTTCGGTCACCGCGAGCATGTTGAAGCGGTCGGCCGGGCTGTTGCGGTCGTGCAGGTGCTTGACGAGGATGATCTGCGGGCCGCGGCGGATCAGCGCGCGGCACGCGTCGACGGCTTCGGCGACGGTTTCGATGCGCCGCCCGACGAGCTTCTGCAGTTCGGTGTGGTTCGGCGACATGCCGTCCGCGAGCGCGGGCACTTCCTGGACCATGAATTCCTCGACGCCGGGCTCGGGCCGGATGCCGCCCGTCTGCCCCATCGCCGGATCGCAGAAGTACCACGCGTCCGGATTCATCGCCTTCACCGTGCGGACGATCTCGACTGCCGCGCGCGCCTGCGGCGGCGAACCGAGGAAGCCGGACAGCACGGCGTCGCAGCGCTTGAGCGCGCCGATCGCGGCGATCCCGTCGACGAGCTGCTCCATCTTCGCGGCATCGATCGCGCTGCCGGCCCAGTGGCCGTACTGCATGTGATTCGACAACTGGACGGTATTGAGCGGCCAGACGTTGACGCCGAGGCGCTGCATCGGGAACACGGCCGCACTGTTGCCGGCATGGCCATAGATGACATGCGACTGAATGCTGAGGACGTTTTTCATGGGAACCCGCCTGCAGGCGTTTCAGGGTCACGTCACACGATACCCGAGTTCGTCGTGCGCGCGGAAGTCGCGCGGCCACCGAGTGTTGCGCGCCGTCGTCAGCCGACCGCGTAGAATCGCGTGGCGCGGCGCCGTCCGGCTGTCCGCGTGCGTTTCCAATCACCGTGACCGCCATGCTTTCGATTTGCAAGATGTTGTTCGTCGCGCGCGCCGTCCTGTTCGGTGCGGGCGTTGCCTTCGCGTGTGCGACCTCCGCCGCCGAAGCCGCCCCGGTGCCCGCCGGCAACGACGGGCCGGCGTATGGTCCGCGCCTGGAAGGCTTCCCTTACCCGGAACCCCTGCACCGCTACGCGTTCGTGTCGCAGCGTGAAACCCTCGAGATGATTTACATGGACGTGCAGTCGGCGCACCCGAACGGCCGCACCGTCGTGCTGCTGCACGGCAAGAACTTCTGCGCGGGGACCTGGGAGGACACGATCGGCGTGCTGAGCCGAGCCGGCTTTCGCGTGATTGCGCCGGACCAGATCGGCTTCTGCAAGTCGTCGAAGCCCGAGCGCTACCAGTACAGCTTCCAGCAACTCGCGCGCAACACGCACGCGCTGCTCGAATCGGTCGGCGTGAAGTCGGCGACGATCATCGGCCACTCGACGGGCGGGATGCTCGCGATCCGCTACGCGCTGATGTATCCGAAGGCGACCGACCAGCTCGTGCTCGTGAACCCGATCGGCCTCGAGGACTGGAAGGCGCTCGGCGTGCCGCCGCTGTCGGTCGACTACTGGTATGCGCGCGAACTGAAGACCAACGCCGACGGCATTCGCCGCTACGAGCAGGCGACCTACTACGCGGGCAAGTGGTCGCCGTCATACGAGCGCTGGGTGCAGATGCTCGCCGGCATGTATCGCGGCGCGGGCCGCGACGCGGTTGCGTGGAACTCCGCGCTGATCTACGACATGATCCTCACGCAGCCCGTGGTCTACGAATTCGGCGCGATCCGCGTGCCGACGCTGCTGCTGATCGGCGACAAGGACACGACCGCGATCGGCAAGGAGGCGGCGCCGCCCGACATCCAGGCGAAGCTCGGTCGTTACCCGGAGCTCGCGAAACGCACGCAGGCCGCGATTCCCGGCGCGCAGCTCGTCGAATTCCCGGCGCTCGGGCATGCACCGCAGATCCAGGATCCGGACGCGTTCCACAAGGCGCTGCTCGACGCTCTGCAGGCCGCGCACCCGCAGTGATGCGGGGCGGGCCGCGCCCGCGCCGTCAGCGCGCCTCGCTCGCGAGCTCGTCGCGGATCTGTGCGGTCAGCTCGAACGAGCGCAGCCGCGCGGCGTGATCGTAGATCTGCGCGGTGACGATCAGTTCGTCCGCCCCCGTCTGCGCGATGCGGTCGCGCAGCTTGTCGCGCACGGTGTCGCGCGAGCCGACCGCCGCGAACGATAGCGAATGCGCGACGTTCGCGAGTTCGAGTTCGTTCGCCTCGAGCACGTCGACGGGCGGCGGCAGCTTGCCCGGCGTGCCGCGCCGCAGGTTGATGAACTGCTGCTGCAGCGACGTGAACAGGCGCCGCGCTTCGTCGTCGGTATCGGCCGCGAACACGTTGACGCCGACCATCGCGTGCGGTTTCGGCCATGCGGCCGACGGCCGGTACTGTGCGCGGTAGATCTCGAGCGCGCGCATCAGGTAGTCCGGCGCGAAGTGCGACGCGAACGCGAACGGCAGCCCGAGCATCGCGGCGAGCTGCGCACTGAACAGGCTCGAACCGAGCAGCCATACGGGCACGTCGAGCCCCGCGCCGGGCACGGCGCGCACGCGCTGGCCGGGCACCGGCTCCGCGAAGTAGCGCAGCAGTTCGGCGACGTCGTCCGGAAACGAGTCGGCGCTGCCGATCAGGTCGCGGCGCAGCGCGCGCGACGTGGTCTGGTCGGTGCCGGGTGCGCGGCCGAGGCCGAGGTCGATGCGACCCGGATACAGCGACGCAAGCGTGCCGAACTGCTCGGCGATCACGAGCGGCGCGTGGTTCGGCAGCATGATGCCGCCCGACCCGACGCGGATCGTTTTCGTGGCGCCCGCGACATGGCCGATCACGACGGCGGTCGCCGCGCTCGCGATGCCGGGCATGTTGTGATGCTCGGCGAGCCAGTAGCGTCGGTAGCCCCAGCGTTCCGCATGCTGCGCCAGATCGACGGTGTTGCGGAAAGCCTGCGAGGCGTCGGCGCCGGCCGGAATGGGGGCGAGATCGAGTACGGAAAACGGAGTCATCGGGCGGCCTTCGAAAGGGGAGCGTGGTGATGCGCTTACGCAACAAATGCCAAGGATTTTGCCAAAGGGTTCCGGAACGTGCTGGAGGCGCACCGATACCCATGAGCGTTACAGGGATGCAGGGTCGAATTCGATGATTGTTGCGAAAATCAATTCAATCATTGGTTAATTACCAATCTTTACGGCGATTGGATGTGAATCCGCATCGACCTACGAATTTGCACGAAATGTTTGATTTTCAAGGCTGCAATATGCCTGCAAAGTGCTTACGCTAACGTAAACGCGGTTGCGCCCGAATGGTTCGCCGGCTGCACAGCTTTGCTGAAATTGCACCAGTCCGTTTCTCGTAGTGCCGAGCGCGGGGTGCCGCGGGCTGATAAAATCCGGCGCCTGCCCATGTTGTGCCGATGGTCGCCATTCGAGTCTTCCCGCATGCCCGTCCGGGCGTCGCGCGGAGATGCGCCACGCGAAGCCGGGCATGGCCGTACCCGGAGAATGGGTCGAGCCTCCCCCATACACAGACGCTGCTGGAACAAGGAGTCGGGTCGTGCCCGCATTCGTCGCTGTCGGAATACCGCATCACGCTCAATCACGCGCAAGCGTTCGCCGTGGCGTTCAGGTCGCCGGGAGGCGTCGCGCATGACGCCAACCGCAACGCTGCTCGACTGGCTCCTGATCGCGTTCACGCTGGCCGCGGCCGGCTATGCGCTCGTCGCCGCGTTCGCGCCGCAGCCGCGCACGCCACGCACCGCCGCGCGCGACGGCTACGAGCCGGTCAGCGTGCTCAAGCCGCTGTGCGGCGCGGAGCCGCACCTGTACGAAAACCTCGCGACTTTCTGCGAGCAGCGCCATCCGCGCCATGAAGTGCTGTTCGGCGTAGCGTCGGCGGCCGATCCGGCCATTGCGGTCGTCGAGCGGCTGCGCGCCGACTATCCCGAGTGCGACATCACGCTGGTGGTCGACTCGCGCGTGCACGGCAAGAACCTGAAGGTCAGCAACCTGATCAATCTCGCCGAGCGCGCGAAGTACGGCCGCATCGTGATCGCGGACAGCGACATCGCGGTGAAGCCCGATTATCTGGAGCGCGTGACGGCGCCGCTCGCCGACGTGTCGGTCGGCGTCGTCACGTGCTTGTATCATGCGCGCAGCGTCGGCGGGTTCTGGACGCGGATCGGCGCGCAGTTCGTCGACGCATGGTTCGCGCCGTCGGTGCGGATCACGCACCTCGGCCGCTCGAGCCGCTTCGGCTTCGGCGCGACGCTCGCGCTGACGCGCGACACGCTCGACCGGATCGGCGGCTTTCTCGCGCTGAAGGACGAACTGGCCGACGATTTCTGGCTTGCCGAGCTGCCGCGCCGCCTCGGGCGGCGCACGGTGCTGTCGGAGGTCGAGGTCGCGACCGACGTGATCGAGCCGTCGTTCGGGCCGCTGTGGCACCGCGAGACGCGCTGGCTGCGTACGATCCGGTCGCTGAACCCGGCCGGCTTCGCGTTCCTGTTCATCACGTTTACCGCGCCGTGGCTCGCGATTGGCGCGGCGCTCGCGCTGCGTCTCGACGGAACCTTCGCCGGCACGCTGGCGGGCGGGGCGGCCGCCGTCGGCGCATTCGGGCGGCTCGTGCTGCATGCGCGCGGCGAGGACGGCTGGCGCGCGTTCTGGCGCGACCTGCCGCTCGTCGCGGTGCGCGACACGCTGCTCGCGCTCGAGTGGCTCGCGGCGGTGTTCGGCACGCACGTCGTGTGGCGCGGCGCAAGGATGACGGTCGTCGGCGGCGAACGCGCGACGGCGGCCGTGGAAGGGGTGGACGGCCGCTAGGGTCGCCCCGGACGAACCCGGCCCGAGGGCCGAGACGCGCCGTGCGGCGATGCCGCGCGGCGCGACATGACAGAGAGAGGCGGGCGCCGGCAGGGCGGCCCGCGGTTTTTTGACTGAATCGTTGAATCGAAACGAACTATGCAGGCTACCGGAGCATTCATGAAAACGCTGTTCTTGCAGGCCCCTTCGTATGACGGCTTCGACGGCGGAGCCGGCTCGCGCTATCAGGCGAAGCGCGAAATCCGTTCCTTCTGGTATCCGACGTGGCTCGCGCAGCCGGCCGCGCTCGTGCCGGGCAGCCGCGTCGTCGATGCACCGGCCGACGGCCTGTCGGTCGAGGAGACGCTGAAGATCGCGAACGACTACGACCTCGTGATCATCCACACGAGCACGCCGTCGTTCCCGACCGACGCGATGTTCGCGCAGGATCTCAAGAAGGTGAAGCCGTCGATGCTGGTCGGCATGGTGGGCGCGAAGGTGATGGTCGATCCGCACAATTCGCTTACGGCAAGCGAGGCAATCGACTTCGTGTGCCGCGAGGAATTCGACTACACCTGCAAGGAAATCGCCGAAGGCAAGCCGTTCCCCGAGATCAAGGGCTTGAGCTGGCGCGCGAAGGACGGCTCGATCGAGCACAACGAAGCGCGTCCGATCCTCGAGAACATGGACGAACTGCCGTTCGTCGCGCCCGTCTACAAGCGCGACCTGAAGATCGACAACTACTTCATCGGCTACCTGAACTACCCGTACGTGTCGATCTACACGGGCCGCGGCTGCAAGTCGCGCTGCACGTTCTGCCTGTGGCCGCAGACGGTCAGCGGCCATCGCTACCGCACGCGCTCGGTCGAGAACGTGCTCGCGGAAGCGAAGTGGATCCGCGACAACATGCCGGAAGTGAAGGAACTGATGTTCGACGACGACACCTTCACCGACGACCTGCCGCGTGCGGAAGCCATCGCCATCGGTCTGGGCAAGCTCGGCATGACGTGGTCGTGCAACGCGAAGGCCAACGTGCCGTACAAGTCGCTCAAGGTCATGAAGGAAAACGGCCTGCGCCTGCTGCTGGTCGGCTTCGAATCCGGCGACGACCAGATCCTCGTGAACATCAAGAAGGGCGTGCGCACCGATTTCGCGCGCCGCTTCAGCGCGGACTGCAAGAAGCTCGGCATCAAGATCCACGGCACGTTCATTCTCGGCCTGCCGGGCGAGACGCAGGAAACCATCAAGAAGACGATCGAGTACGCGAAGGAAATCAATCCGCACACGATCCAGGTTTCGCTCGCCGCGCCGTATCCGGGCACGACGCTCTACAAGCAGGCCGTGGAAAACGGCTGGATGGAAGAGAACAAGACCATCAACCTGGTGAGCAAGGAAGGCGTGCAGCTCGCGGCGATCGGCTATGCGCACCTGTCGCGCGACGAGATCTATCACCACCTCGAGCAGTTCTATCGCCAGTTCTACTTCCGTCCGTCGAAGATCTGGGAGATCGTCCGCGAGATGCTGACGAGCTGGGACATGATGAAGCGCCGCCTGCGCGAGGGCGTCGAATTCTTCCGTTTCCTGCGCGCGCACGAGGCCTGATTCGTGGCGACGCAGCCGGCGGCGCGGGCGCTGATCTTCACCGCGGACGACTTCGGGCTGCACCCGCGCGTCAACGCGGCGGTCGAGCGTGCGCACCGCGACGGCGTGCTGAACGCCGCGAGCCTGATGGTCGGTGCGAGCGCCGCGCAGGATGCGATCGAACGCGCGCGGCGGCTGCCGTCGCTCGCGGTCGGCCTGCATCTCGTCCTTGCGGACGGGCCGGCCACGCTGCCCGCGGATGAGATCCCCGCGCTCGTCGGCCCCGACGGGCGATTCTGCGACGCGATGGCGAAGGACGGCTGTCGCTTCTTCTTCCTGCCGCACGTGCGCGCGCAACTGCGCCGCGAGATTCGCGCGCAGTTCGACGCGTTCGCGGCGAGCGGCCTGCCGCTCGACCACGTGAACGCGCACAAGCATTTCCATCTGCATCCGACCGTGCTGTCGATGATCATCGAGATCGGCCGCGACTACGGGCTGCGCGCGGTGCGGCTGCCGTACGAGACGAGCGCGCCCGCGCTGCTCAAGCCGTGGATCGCGCTCGTGCGCGCACGGCTCGACCGCGCGGGGCTCGCGCACAACGACTACGTGGTCGGAATCGAGCATACGGGTGCGATGGACGAGGCCGTGCTGCTCGACGCGCTCGCCACGCTGCCGCCGGGTGTCGGCGAGATCTACTGCCATCCGGCCGAGGCCGGCGACGGCCCGATCACGCCGACGATGGCCGGATATCGTCCGGTGGACGAACTCGATGCGCTGCTGTCGCCGCGTGTCGCCGCCGCGCTGAAGGCGGCGGGCGTCGCGACCGGCGGCTTTGCCGACGTGTTCGGCCAGCGCGCGGCCCGGCGCGGTGCGCATACGCCGCGCGCATCGGGAGCGCAGCCGTCATGACCAAGTGGATCAAGTGGCTCGGCTGGCCGATCGGCATCGGCATCCTGCTCGCGCTGGGGCTGCACGAGGGTGTCGGCGACGTGTCGCAGATGCTCGCGCGCGCCGGTTACGCGCTGCTGTGGCTCGTGCCGTTCCATGCTCTGCCGCTGCTGCTCGATGCGTACGCGTGGCACCTGCTGCTCGACCGGCGCAGCTCGCTGCCGTTCCTGTGGTGGATCGCGACCGTGCGTGAAGCCGTGAACCGGCTGCTGCCCGTGGTCGGGATCGGCGGCGAGCTGGTCGGCATCCGGCTCGCGCGCTGGCAGGTGCCCGACGCGAGCCGCGTGACGGCGTCGGTGATCGTCGAGGTGCTCGTGACGATCGTCGTCCAGTATGCGTTCGCGGCGCTCGGCCTCGTGCTGCTGCTGTCGACGACGGACAACATGGGCGGCGGCACGATCGGCCTCGCGCTGCTGCTGACGCTGCCGTTGCCCGTGCTCGGCGTCGTGCTGATGCGGCGCGGCGGCATCTTCCATGCGATAGAGCGTTTCGCGGGCCGCCTGCTCGGCGATTCGCACCGGCTGCTGCAGGGTGTCGACGGCCGCCGGCTCGACGCCGACATCGACGCTCTGATGTCGCGCACGGGCCTGCTGTTCAGCGCATTCTTCTGGCAACTGGCCGGCTACGTGCTCGGCGCGCTCGAAATCTACTGGGCGCTCGCGCTGCTCGGCCATCCGGTGTCGATCGGCGGTGCAATCGCGATCGAGGCGATGACGCAGGCCGTGCGGCATGCGGCGTTCATGGTGCCGGGCGGCCTCGGCGTGCAGGAGGCGACCGTCGTGCTGCTCGCGCAGATGTTCGGCGTCGACCGCGAGACCGCGCTGTCGCTCGCGCTTGTCAAGCGCGGCCGCGAGGTGCTGTTCGGCTGCCTGGCGCTCGGTTCGTGGCAGCTCGCCGAGCTCGTGCGCACACGCCGCCGCATCGGCGCGCCACCGGGCGTGCCGCGCGCGCCGCATCCGGCGAGCCGCGCGCCCGAATCCGAAACCGAAATCGAAACCGAAACGACGCATTGAACACGAGACGGGCCGCGCGCCCGTCTCGCGCTTTCGGCGTCGTGCGGGTATGCTTGCCGCGTGTTTTCTCGACGCGCAATTCTTCCGATGATTTTCCGTTTCCGGCTGCTTCCCTTGACGATGCTGGCCGCCGCGCTGGCGCTGACCGGCTGCGACGACAAGCAAGGTAACCTCGACGTGCAACGTATCAGGGACTTCTTCAACGCGATCAAGCCCGCGCCGCTGCTGCTGAAGGGGTTGAAGGTCGGCGAATCGACCGAGGCCGACGTGCGCGGCACGATGGGCAAGCCCGAGACCGAGCGCGAGTTCACCGACGGCTCGAAGCGTCTCGAGTATCCGCGCGGCCCGATGGGTAACCAGACGTGGTTCGTCGATCTCGATGCGAACGGCCGCTACACGGGCGCGACGCAGGTGCTGACCGCCGAGAATTTCGCGAAGGTGCGCCCCGGGATGAACGAGGACGAGGTGCGGCGCCTGCTCGGCAAGCCCGGCGACATCGCGCAGTATCCGCTGAAGCCCGAGACGGTCTGGAGCTGGCGCTGGCTCGAGGACGGCGTCAACACCGATGCGTTCTTCAATGTCCATTTCGGCCCGGACGGGCTTGTCTATACGACTTCGCGCTCCGATATCCTGAAGGGGCGGTGAGTCGGCCCGCGTTCGGCGCTATATCGAAAAAGCGACCGGAAAATTGCAAAAAGTCCGCTTCCCTGCGTGTCATCCGACTGTCAGGAAGCGGCTTTTTTCCTTTTGAAACAGCGGCGTAGGCCGGGTCGCAAACGGTGGGGCGGGTTGCTGCGATGCAGCAATCGCATGCCAGGTGATTTGAGACAATCAATTTCGCTTGCGACTATCCGCGTCAGCCCGGCGCGGGACAGGCATTCGCGTCGGCATCCATTCCAACTCTGGAGACGCGCGTGTTCCTTTACGGCTTTGGTCCTGTCCTATGGGCCGGCACCGTGCAGACCATCGAGCTGTCGGTGCTGTCGCTCGCCACTGCGGTGGCGCTGGGGCTGATCGGCGCGGTGGCGAAGCTGTCGCACAACCGGGTGCTGCGAGCGATCGCGACCGGTTATACGACGCTGATCCGCTCGGTGCCCGATCTTGTGCTGATGCTGCTGCTGTTCTACAGCATCCAGATCTGGCTGAACCAGTTCACCGACCTCGTCGGCTGGAACCAGATCGACATCGATCCGTTCGTGGCCGGCGTGCTGACGCTCGGCTTCATCTACGGCGCGTACTTCACCGAGACGTTTCGCGGTGCGTTCCTGTCGGTGCCGCGCGGCCAGCTCGAAGCCGGTGCCGCGTACGGGATGAGCGGCGCGCGCGTGTTCGCGCGGATCATGTTTCCGCAGATGATGCGCTTCGCGCTGCCCGGCATCGGGAACAACTGGCAGGTGCTCGTGAAGGCGACCGCGCTGGTGTCGATCATCGGTCTCGCGGACGTCGTGAAGGCCGCGCAGGACGCCGGCAAGAGCACGTTCAACATGTTCTTCTTCATCCTCGTCGCGGCGCTGATCTACCTCGCGATCACGACCGTTTCCAACCTCGTGCTGATCCAGCTCGAGAAGCGTTATTCCATGGGCGTGCGGCACGCAGAACTATGATCGAGATCCTCCAGGAATTCGGCAAGGCGTTCCTTTTCTGGGACGGCCAGCGCCTCTCCGGCCTTGCGGTGACGCTGTGGCTGCTCGTCGCATCGATTTCGCTCGGCTTCGTGTGCGCGGTGCCGCTCGCGGTCGCGCGCGTGTCGAAGAAGAAGTGGGTGTCGATGCCCGTGCGGTTCTACACGTACGTGTTCCGCGGCACGCCGCTCTACGTGCAGTTGCTGCTGATGTACACGGGCATGTACAGCCTCGAGTTCGTGCGTTCGCACTCGCTGCTCGACGCGTTTTTCCGCAGCGGCTTCAACTGCGCGATTCTCGCGTTCGCGCTGAACACCTGCGCGTACACGACCGAGATCTTCGCGGGGGCGATCCGCGCGATACCGCACGGCGAGGTCGAGGCTGCGCGGGCGTACGGGATGACGCCGTTCACGATGTACCGCCGCGTGATCCTGCCGTCGGCGCTGCGTCGCGCGCTGCCGCTGTACAGCAACGAGGTGATCCTGATGCTGCACGCGACGACCGTCGCGTTCACGGCGACCGTGCCCGACATCCTGAAGGTCGCGCGCGATGCGAATTCCGCGACCTACATGGCGTTCCAGTCGTTCGGAATCGCCGCGCTGATCTATCTTGCGGTATCGTTCGCACTCGTCGCGGCGTTTCGCCGCGCCGAGCGCCACTGGCTTGCGTATCTCGCGGCCGCCCGTCATTGAATTCACTTCGAGGAGAGCCAGTTGGCCGAGATCACTCAAACGAGCGCTGCCACCAAGCTTGCGGCGCTCGACATCCACAAGCGCTATGGCGACAACGAGGTGCTCAAGGGCGTGTCGCTGAACGCGAAGGCCGGTGACGTCATCAGCATCATCGGCGCGAGCGGCTCGGGCAAGAGCACGTTCCTGCGCTGCATCAATTTCCTCGAGCGGCCGAATGCGGGGCAGATCGTCGTCGACGGCGAGACCGTCCGCACGAAGACCGACCGCGCCGGTGCGCTCGAAGTCGCCGATCACAAGCAGCTTCAGCGCATCCGTACGAAGCTCGCGATGGTGTTCCAGCACTTCAATCTGTGGGCGCACATGAACGTGCTCGAGAACGTGATGGAAGCGCCCGTGCACGTGCTCGGCATTTCGAAGAAGGAAGCCGAGGAGCGTGCGCGCGAATACCTGGAGAAGGTCGGCCTCGCGCCGCGCGTCGAGAAGCAATATCCGTCGCACCTGTCGGGCGGCCAGCAGCAGCGCGTTGCGATTGCGCGTGCGCTAGCGATGCATCCGGACGTGATGCTGTTCGACGAGCCGACGTCGGCGCTCGACCCGGAGCTGGTGGGCGAAGTGCTGAAGGTGATGCAGAAGCTCGCCGAGGAAGGCCGCACAATGATCGTCGTCACGCACGAGATGGGTTTCGCGCGCAACGTGTCGAACCACGTGATGTTCCTGCATCAGGGGCGGACCGAGGAAGAGGGCGATCCGAAGGAGGTGCTGGTGCGCCCGCAGAGCGAGCGGCTGAAGCAGTTCCTGTCGGGCAGCCTCAAGTAACGCGACAGGGCGGGTTTCATACGTGGTACCGGTGTCTCGTCCCGCAGGCGCCACCCGCACGACGCAGGTGGCGATCGTTGCATTGCCGCCCGTGTCGATGTCGGGCGTGGGTCCGATCGTCGATGCGCTGAATCTTGCGAACGAGATCGACGGCCGGCTGCTGTATCGCTGGCAGGTATGTTCGTGGGACGGGCGGCCCGTGCCGCTCGCGGGCGGTGCGCAGTGGCATGCCGATGCGGCGTTCAACGATGCGATCGCGTGCGACTGGCTGATCGTCGTGACCGAGCGGTTTCAGCAGTTTGCCGACTATCGGCTGTTTCTCGCGAGTCTCGCGCGCGTCGGGCAGCGTACGCCGCTCGTTACCGGCATTCATCACGGCGTGTGGTGGCTCGCGATGGCCGGGCAGCTTTCCGGTTATCGCGTGAGCGTGAATTGGGAGACGTACCAGCAGTTCGCCGAGCAGTTCGAGCGGTCGATCGTCACGCAGCAGATCTTCGAGATCGATCGGGATCGCGCGACGTGCGCGGGCGGGCAGGCTACCGTGGATTTCATGCTGGCCATGATCGGCCGGGAACATGGGCCCGATCTCGGCGAGCGGATTGCCGATGCGCTTGGTGCGGGGACTTTGCGGAGTGGCGAGGAGCGTCAGCGGATTCCTTTCGTTACCGCGCCCGGCGAGCGGCATCCTCGGTTGAATGATGCGTTGCAGTTGATGGAAGCCAATGTCGAGGATCCTTTGACTACCGATGAGATCGCCGAATTGGTCGGCGTTTCGCGCCGACAGTTAGAGCGGTTGTTTCGGCAGTATCTTGGGGCGATGCCCTCGAAGTATTACCTCAATTTGCGGCTGCTCAAGGCAAGGACACAGTTGCAGCGCACGAGCAAATCGGTCGTGCAGGTTAGTCTCGCCTGTGGGTTTTCTTCTGCTGCGCATTTTTCTAATGCCTATCGGGAGAGGTTCGGGGTTACGCCTCGGGAGGATCGGCGAGCGTGGCTCGAAAAGCAGACCGGGAGTGAGCCCCGCGGGGGCGCGTTGGTCGAGCGGGGTGGGGGGAAGGATTGATTCGTGGGTTGCATGCGGTTTTCGTGAAGCACCTGCGATCGTGTCGGTCTATTAGCGTCGCCCCTGCGCGGGGCGGCGGTTACTTTTCTTTGTCTTGCCAAAGAAAAGTAACCAAAAGAAAGGCGCTCGGAAAACGCATGACTTCCCGGTGCCGTGGTCGCCGGAGTGGATCGCACCTAAGTGTCCGCGCCAGTCAGGAAACCAGAGTGGTTCGAGCAATGGTTACGACACCACTCACCACCCAACAGAGCGGTATACCGCCCGCTAGCTAAGGTGCTTCAAGTCGCGGTGATGGTGTCTGCGGTGACCTTGCCAGGAGGCGTGCGACAAATGGACCGCGACGGCGCACGTCCGATCCCCAAGAGCAGCGATAGGGGTTAGCCGGCAAGACCTAAGTAGGGTGCGACGTATGGCTTGCAATAGAACAGCGTGGCGAGCAACGTTACAACGAAAAACACTTCGCCCCAGCGACGTCCCGACCATCGTTTATACGCTACCGCATTTAATATCGCGCATGAGACAGCGGGCCATAACAGCATGGCGAACATGCCCCACAGGAACTTCGCATGCGATGTGCAGTGTTCCATGTCGTTGCAACCTGTCGCATGTGATTTCACCTCGGGCCAATGGATGTGATTGAGGGCATAGATGGTCACCCATGTGACGAGCAAGCCCCATACGAACCCCAGTACAGCGAGCGCCATACGTTTCATTTCACTTCCCAGAAAAGGATTTCTTTCGAATTGGCAAGGTCGGAGAACCAGTTGTTGTTTGTCAGTGGGTTTCGGAATCGCGACATGCCAATGCGGAAGCGTAAGAAACTCACGACGGATGGCGTAAGCGCGTCCTTGTTCCACAGGTCGATATGACCGCCGCTTAGTACGTCGGCTGAGTCGCCATCCTGTCGCCAGTAGCCGAAAAAGTAGATGATACCGGTTCGGTTTTTTACCTTGTCTTGCCAGTCCGGGCCGGTGATGTTTTCAGGTTTGCCAAGCCCCGGGAATGGACGCAGCTTTAACCATTCAGCCAGCTCGTACGCGCGCGTCGCAGTCGATTTGCCACCAAGTATCAGACGGCCTAGCGTTTTCTTCCCCGGCATCGGCTTCAACACATTTTGCGAAAACGACTTCATGTCGCTTCCGATGCCGTGAAACGTGACGCTCAAGCGAATGGCGCATTGATTCTCATATTCGCCAGTGGGGTCGTCGTAGGGGTCTTTCTTCGGGTACGCGTTCCAAAGCTCTTGAAAGGACAGCGCTTGAAGCTGTACAGATTTCTTTGATTTTGGTGTGTCATTCGTGCGGACCTTCGTGGGAGGATTAGGCATGGCTTACCCCGGTGAGCTTTTTTGCAATTGCTTCGTCTCCCCAATAGACGGTGTAGTCTCCGGATCCGTCACCGGTGTGGACGCGCGGTAGCGCGCCGCTCGCATCGAGCACGCCGGAATGGACGCGGCCGTCTGCCGTCTCGATGTAGTAGGGGTAACCCTCCGGCCCCTGGGCAGCGCTGCCGCTAGTCTTCGCTTCGACCTGCTCATCAAATGCGCCTTTCTTGATCGACACGCCGTGGCCCGTTATCGTTCGGCTCGAAACGATCTCCCCAAGACCCTTTAGCCCATCATCACACCATGCTTCACCGGCAAGCAAAGCAATGATGCTCGGCGGAGTCGAGCAGCCGCACAGGACAATATCGCGGTCTAGCGCGACTTCTCCTTGAAACTTGAGTCGATATGGCCCGCCTGCCTTTGCAATGATGCCGGTGCTTTGACATGCGATGCAGAACGCACGACCGCCAATCAAGGCTGCTTGATGCCCACGGACCAGGAACGGTGGTCCGCTGTATGGGTTAATTGTTCCGCCGCTTGAAAGGCTGTCGCCCACAACAGCAATTCTTCTATTCATCGTTTGGCCCTCTCGGAAAGTCACAATCGTATCGGCACGGCGCAAGTGCGCATCTCGATATTGTCCGAGGTGCTTGAGATGGTGTGATCGCGTCGTGTGCATGATTTGCCGACTGGTGCTCGTCTGCCCCGCCACATCAAGCAATGTGCTGGCCGCGTCATTCGTGTTGGCGGTGAGAGCGACAGGCTGCTTGTGCATCGATTTCGTGGTGTCGCGTGCGAGCCTTGATTTCCGGAACTGATTGCCCGACGGCCCTGCTTGAGGGATGCGTACCTTGCTGCCGAGCGTAGCGAGGATGGAGCTAGCGGGCGGTATACCGCTCTGTTGGGTGGTGAGTGGTGTCGTAACCATTGCTCGAACCACTCTGGTTTCCTGACTGGCGCGGACACTTAGGTGCGATCCACTCCGGCGACCACGGCACCGGGAAGTCATGCGTTTTCCGAGCGCCTTTCTTTTGGTTACTTTTCTTTGGCAAGACAAAGAAAAGTAACCGCCGCCCCGCGCAGGGGCGACGCTAATAGACCGACACGATCGCAGGTGCTTCACGACGCCCCAAGCGACCCCCAAAAAACACCCTGACACCAAATCCCACAGCCCCCGCCCTAGAAGGGCAAAATAGCAGGAGAAAAAGGGGCTTCCGATAGAACCCGTCGCAATTCCGCAAGACGCTTGCGTCACCCTTACCTAAACTTGATCCTGTTGAACCCTCTTACGAAACCGAAAGGAACGACCATGACGACCTCGACCGTGACCCGCCAGACATTCGACGAAGTGATGGTGCCGGTATTTTCCCCCGCCCCGTTCGTGCCGGATCGCGCAGAGGGCTCCCGCGTGTGGGACACGGACGGCCGCGAGTACGTGGATTTCGCGTGCGGCATCGCGGTGACGTCGCTCGGCCACGGCCACCCGGAACTGCTGAAGGTGCTGGACGAGCAAGGCCGCAAGCTCTGGCACATCGGCAACGGCTACACGAACGAGCCGGTGCTGCGCCTCGCGAAGCGTCTCGAATCGCTGACCTTCGCCGACCGCGCATTCTTCGCGAACTCGGGCGCGGAAGCGAACGAAGCCGCACTGAAGCTCGCACGCCGCGTCGCATTCGATCGCCACGGCGCCGACAAATTCGAAATCATCTCGTTCGTGCAGTCGTTCCACGGCCGCACGTTCTTCACGGTCAGCGTCGGCGGCCAGCCGAAGTACTCGGAAGGCTTCGGCCCCGTGCCGGCCGGCATCAAGCACCTGCCGTACAACGACATCGAAGCCGCGAAGGCGGCGATCGGCCCGCAAACCTGCGCGGTGATCGTCGAGCCCGTGCAGGGCGAAGGCGGCGTGATCCCGGCCGATCCGGCGTTCCTGAAGGCGCTGCGTGAAGCGTGCGAAGCCAACAACGCACTGCTGATTTTCGACGAAGTGCAAACGGGCGTCGGCCGCACGGGCCAGTTCTATGCATACATGGACACGGGCGTCACGCCGGACATCCTGACGACCGCGAAGGCGCTCGGCAACGGCTTCCCGATCGGCGCGATGCTGACGACGAACGAACTGGCTGCGCACTTCAAGGTCGGCGTGCACGGCACGACGTACGGCGGCAACCCGCTCGCATCGGCGATCGCCGACAAGGTCGTCGAACTGATCGGCGACCCGGCGCTGCTCGAAGGCGTGCGCGAACGCAGCGTGCGCCTGAAGGGCGCGCTCGAACGCATCAACGCGCGCTTCGGCATCTTCAAGGACATCCGCGGCAAGGGCCTGCTCGTCGGCGCGGAACTCACCGCCGCGTTCGACGGCCGCGCGAAGGACTTCGTCAACGCGGCAGCCGAGAACGGCCTGATCATGCTGATCGCCGGCCCGAACGTGCTGCGCTTCGTCCCGTCGCTGGTGATCCCGTTCGACCTGCTCGACGAAGGCGTCAAGCGCTTCGAGAAGGCGGTCGAACAAGTGCTCGCCGCACAGGAAGCCACCGCGCGCTGATCGGCGCACCCATCGCAGACAGGAACGACGATGCTATTTGTTCGCCCCGGCAAACTCACGGATCTCGATGCGCTCGCGCACATGGCGCGCACCGCGCAGCCGGTCCTGCACTCGCTGCCGCACGACCGCGCGGCGCTGGAAGCGCGCGTGGCGCTCTCCGAGGATTCGTTTCGCGCGGACGTCGACTTCGCCGGCGAGGAGTTCTACCTCTTCGTGCTCGAGGATTCGTCGACGGGCAAGCTGCTCGGCACGGCGAGCATCGTGGCCGCGGCCGGCTACTCGGAGCCGTTCTACGCGTTCCGCAACGACGCACTGATCCACGCGTCGCGCGAGCTGCACGTGAACCGCAAGATCCACGCGCTCACGATGTCGCACGAGCTGACCGGCAAGAGCCGGCTCGCCGGCTTCTACGTCGATCCGTCGCTGCGCGGCGACGCGGCCGCGCACCTGATCTCGCGCGCCCGGATGATGTACATCGCCGCGAACCGCCGCCGCTTCACGCCCGAAGTGTTCACGCTGCTGCTCGGCGTCAGCGACGGCAACGGCGCATCGCCGTTCTGGGAAGCGGTGGGCCGCAAGTTCTTCGGCCGCGACTTCACCGACGTCGACATCGCGTCGGGCGGCCGCAGCCGCACGTTCATCGCGGAGGTGATGCCGGCCTATCCGATCTACGTGCCGCTGCTGCCGGAAGCCGCGCAGCGCGTGCTCGGCGAGCCGAACGAGACGGCGCTGCTCGCGTACGACATCCATCTCGAGGAAGGCTTCGAACCCGACCGCTTCGTCGACATCTTCGACGCGGGCCCGGTGCTGACCGCGCAGGTCGACCGTACCGCATGCGTGAAGCACGGCGCGGAGCGCATCGTGCGCGAGGCCGCGCATCAGCAAGGCGATGTCGCGTACATGGTGTCGACGGGCAGCGGCGAATCGTTCCGCTGCGTGCTGGCCGACCTGCCGGGCGATGAGGGTGACGCGCCGCTGGCTGGCGACGTACGCGCGGCGCTCGGTGTGAAGGATGGCGATGTCGTGCGCTGCGTGCCGCTGCACCGCCGCGACGATGAAGATTTGAAGGGAGACGCAGCATGATCGTCGTTCGGGTCGTACAAACGGGCGACGTCGACGCACTCGTGTCGCTCGCGAAGGAAACCGGGCCGGGCCTGACCACGTTCAAGCCCGACCGCGACGCGCTCGCCGCGCGCATCGAGCGCACGCGCCGCACGCTGGCGGGCGAGGCCGCGCCCGGCGAGGCCGGCTACTTCTTCGTGATGGAAGACTCGAAGACGGGCGACATCGCGGGCGTGTGCGGAATCGAATCGCAGGTCGGCCTCGAGCAGCCGTTCTACAACTATCGCGTGAGCACGGTCGTGCATGCGAGCCAGGAGCTCGGCGTGTGGACGCGGATGTCCGCGCTGAACATCTCGCACGACCTGACGGGCTACGCGGAAGTGTGTTCGCTGTTCCTGAGCCCGCGCTATCGCACGGGCGGCGTCGGCGGCCTGCTGTCGCGCTCGCGCTTCATGTTCATCGCGCAGTTCCGCGAGCGCTTCCCGGAACGCATCTGCGCGGAACTGCGCGGCCACTTCGACGAAGACGGCACGTCGCCGTTCTGGCGCGCAGTCGGTTCGCACTTCTACCAGATCGATTTCAACGCGGCCGACTACCTGAGCTCGCACGGGCGCAAGTCGTTCCTCGCGGAACTGATGCCGCGCTACCCGGTGTATGTCGACCTGCTGCCGCAGGACGCGCAGGATGCGGTCGGCCTCACGCACCGCGACACGCTGCCGGCCCGCAAGATGCTCGAGGCGGAAGGGCTTCGTTACCAGAACCACGTCGACATCTTCGACGCGGGCCCCGTGCTCGAATGCCACGTGAACGACCTGCGCACGGTGCGTGAAAGCGTCGTCGTACCGGTCGCGATCGGCGTGCCCAATGCACGCGATGATGCGCAGGGCGACCGTCCGCCGACGTCGCTCGTGTCGAACACGTCGCTCACCGATTTCCGCGTCGGCGTCGCGCCGGGCGTGGTCGCGAACGGCGCGTTCGTGCTGTCCGCCGACGATGCCGTCGCGCTCGACGTGAAGGCCGGCGATCCGGTCCGCGTGCTGCCGCTCAAAGTCAAACAGGGATAAACGAATCATGACGGAACTCTTCATCGACGGCGCCTGGGTCGCAGGCTCGGGCCCCGTCTTCGCTTCGCGCAACCCGGGCACCGACGAGATCGCATGGCAGGGCGAAAGCGCGTCGGCCGCCGACGTCGACCGCGCGGTCGCGAGCGCGCGCCGCGCGTTCGCCGGCTGGTCGGCGCTCGACTTCGAAGCGCGCTGCGCGATCGTGAAGCGCTTCGCGGCATTGCTCAACGAACGCAAGGAAGCGATCGCGACCGCGATCGGCCGCGAGACGGGCAAGCCGCTGTGGGAAGCGCGCACCGAAGTCGCGTCGATGGCAGCGAAGGTCGGCATCTCGATCCAGGCCTACCAGGAACGCACGGGCGAGAAGCGCCAGGACATGGCCGACGGCGTCGCGGTGCTGCGCCACCGCCCGCACGGCGTCGTCGCGGTATTCGGCCCGTACAACTTTCCCGGCCACTTGCCGAACGGCCATATCGTGCCCGCGCTGATCGCCGGCAACACGGTCGTGTTCAAGCCGTCGGAGCTTGCACCGGGCGTCGCGCGCGCGACTGTCGAAGTGTGGAAGGAAGCCGGGCTGCCGGCCGGCGTGCTGAACCTCGTGCAGGGCGAGAAGGACACGGGCATCGCGCTTGCGAACCATCGGCAGATCGACGGGCTGTTCTTCACGGGCAGCTCGGACACCGGCACGCTGCTGCACAGGCAGTTCGGCGGCCGTCCGGAGATCGTGCTCGCGCTCGAGATGGGCGGCAACAACCCGCTCGTGATCGGCGAAGTCGAGGACATCGACGCGGCCGTGCATCACACGATCCAGTCGGCGTTCCTGTCGGCCGGCCAGCGCTGCACGTGCGCGCGCCGCATCTTCGTGCCGCAGGGCGCGTTCGGCGACCGCTTCCTCGCGCGCTTCGCCGACGTCACGTCGAAGATCACGGCCGACGTGTTCGACGCCGATCCGCAGCCGTTCATGGGTGCGGTGATCTCGGCGCGCGCGGCGGCAAAGCTGGTCGACGCGCAGTCGCGCCTGGTCGAGCAGGGCGCGAAGCCGATCGTCGCGATGACGCAGCGCGATCCGCGCCTCGGCTTCGTGAATGCCGCGATCGTCGACGTGACGGGCGTCGCGAACCTGCCTGACGAAGAGCATTTCGGCCCGCTCGCGCAGATCGTCCGCTACGCGACGTTCGACGAAGCGATCGAGCGCGCGAACGACACGGCGTTCGGCCTGTCCGCCGGCCTGCTGGCCGACGACGAGAAGGCATGGGAACACTTCCGCCGCACGATCCGCGCCGGGATCGTCAACTGGAACCGGCCGACCAACGGTGCATCGTCCGCCGCGCCGTTCGGCGGTACGGGCCGCTCGGGCAACCATCGCCCGAGCGCGTACTACGCGGCCGACTATTGCGCGTATCCGATGGCGTCGGTGGAAAGCACGCAACTGACCTTGCCCGCGAGCCTGTCGCCGGGCCTGCATTTCTGATCGAGGGAACGACGATGAACGCACAAGAAGCCAATTTCGACGGGCTCGTCGGCCCGACCCACAACTACGCCGGGCTGTCGTTCGGCAACGTGGCGTCGCTCAACAACGAGAAGTCGGCCGCGAACCCGAAGGCCGCCGCGAAGCAGGGGCTGCGCAAGATGAAGCAGCTCGCGGATCTGGGCTTCGCGCAAGGCGTGCTGCCGCCGCAGGAGCGGCCGTCGCTGCGCCTGCTGCGCGAGCTCGGCTTTTCGGGCAAGGACGCGGATGTGATCGCGAAGGCGGCGAAGCAGGCGCCCGAGCTGCTCGCCGCGGCGAGTTCGGCGTCGGCGATGTGGACCGCGAACGCGGCCACCGTCAGCCCGTCGGCCGACACGAGCGACGGCCGCGTGCATTTCACGCCGGCGAACCTGTGCAGCAAGCTGCATCGCGCGATCGAGCACGAAGCGACGCGCCGCACGCTGTCGACGCTGTTTGCGGACCCCGCGCACTTCGCGGTGCACGAAGCGCTGACGGGCACGCCGGCGCTTGGTGACGAAGGCGCGGCGAACCACACGCGCTTTTGCGCCGAATACGGCAAGCCGGGCATCGAGTTCTTCGTATACGGCCGTGCGGAATACCGCCGCGGCCCCGAGCCGAAGCGCTTTCCGGCGCGCCAGACCTTCGAGGCGAGCCGCGCGGTCGCGCATCGCCACGGGCTCGCCGAAGAGGCGACGGTCTATGCGCAGCAGGATCCGGACGTGATCGACGCGGGCGTGTTCCACAACGACGTGATCTCGGTCGGCAACCGCGACACGCTGTTCACGCACGAGCGCGCGTTCGTCAACAAGCAGGCGATCTACGACACGCTGACCGCCGCGCTCGACGCACGCGGTGCGCGCCTGAACGTGATCGAAGTGCCCGACGCGGCCGTGAGCGTGAACGACGCGGTGACGTCGTACCTGTTCAACAGCCAGCTGCTGTCGCGCGCGGACGGCTCGCAAGTGCTCGTCGTGCCGCAGGAATGCCGCGAGAACGCGAACGTCGCGGCGTATCTCGACCGTCTCGCGGCCGGCAACGGCCCGATCCACGACGTGCTCGTGTTCGACCTGCGCGAAAGCATGAAGAACGGCGGCGGCCCTGCCTGCCTGCGCCTGCGCGTCGTGCTGAACGAAGCGGAGCGCGCGGCCGTCACGTCGAACGTGTGGATCAACGACACGCTGTTCGCGTCGCTCGACGCGTGGATCGACAAGCACTATCGCGATCGCCTCGCACCGGAAGACCTCGCCGATCCGGCGCTGCTCGACGAATCGCGCACGGCGCTCGACGAGCTCACGCAGATCCTGCGCGTCGGTTCGCTGTATGACTTCCAGCGCTGAGGTACCGATGTCCGCCGCCGTGCCGCTCGACGACTTTCTCGCGTTCACGCTGGCCGGCACCGTGCCGGCCGTGACGAACGGCGCCTGTGCGGGCGGCGCAGTGCGCTGGTTATGGCTCGGCGACGGGCTGCTCGCGCTCGAACCGGCCGCGGCTGACGGCGCGGCGAGCGCGAGCGTGCTCGTGTCGGCCGGTGTGCACGGCGACGAGACGGCGCCGATCGAACTGCTGTCGATGCTCGTGCGCGATCTCGCATCGGGCGCGCTGCCGCTCGCGTGCCGGCTGCTGGTTGTGCTCGGCAACGTGCCGGCGATGCGTGCCGGCGAACGTTATCTCGACGACGACCTGAACCGCCTGTTCAGCGGTCGTCACGCGCAGGTGCCCGCGAGCCGCGAGGCGCCGCGCGCCGTGCAGCTCGAAGCGGCCGCTGCCGCGTTCTTCGCGGCGGCGCCGGCGGGCGGGGTGCGCTGGCACATCGACATGCATACGGCGATCCGCGCGTCGGTGTTCGAGCAGTTCGCGCTGCTGCCGCATACGGGCACGCCGCCGACGCGCGCGATGGTCGAATGGCTGGGCGACGCACGTATCGCGGCCGTGCTGCTGCATACGGCGAAGGGCAATACGTATTCGCATTTCACGGCCGAGCACTGCGGCGCGCTCGCCTGCACGCTGGAGCTCGGCAAGGTGCGGCCGTTCGGCCAGAACGACCTGACGCGCTTCGCGCCGGCCGACCTGGCGGTGCGTCGACTCGTATCGGGTGCGCGGGGCGGCTATCCGCGGGGCGGCGCAGGGGCCGCGTTGCCGCGCGTATTCACCGTGATCGACCAGATCACGAAGCAGAGCGACGCGCTCGAGCTGTTCGTCGCGGCCGACGTCGCGAACTTCACCGCGTTCGCGCGCGGCACGGTGCTCGCGCAGGACGGCGATTACCGCTACACGGTGACGCACGACGAGGAACGGATCGTGTTTCCGAACCCGACCGTGAAGCCGGGCCTGCGCGCGGGCCTGCTCGTCGTCGACACGACGCGCGAGACGATCGCGGCGCTCGTCTGAGCGCGTGCCCCGACCGATTGCGCGGCCGCGCCGGCATGCGGCCCGCGCCTGACAAGCAAGCTGTCGGTATCTCGTCATCGCCTGCATGCCGGGAGCGGTCGGCGGGCGGCCCCCGGCCTTGCATATTTGCGACATCGTCTTGCAAGTTCGGCGGCCGGCCCGGCCGGCGCCGCGCACGCACCGCAGCATCGCGCGCCGACCGCCGCTTTGCCATACCGGGCCGCACGGATTGGTACAATCGCGGCCTTGCGGCTGTTGCGCCGCATCACGGCGCGGCATCGATATTGTCGCGGCCATCTGGCCCTGCAATGATGCAAGCGCCCGTAGTTCCGGAACATTCGAGTATCGAGGAGAGCACCTGATGAAGTTGGATTGGCGTAAAGTGGCCGCGCATGCGGTGGTGGCGGCATCGGTCGTGGCGGCAGGCAGCGCGTTTGCCGCGGATCAGAAGGAGATCCGGTTCGGCGTCGAGGCCTCGTACGCACCGTTCGAATACAAGACGCCCGACGGCAAGCTGACCGGCTTCGACATCGATATCGGCAACGCGGTGTGCGCGAAGCTGAAGACGAAGTGCGTGTGGGTCGAGAACGACTTCGACGGCCTGATCCCCGCGCTGCAGGCGCGCAAGTTCGACGCGATCAACTCGGACATGACGATCACCGACCAGCGCAAGCACGCGATCGCGTTCACCGATCCGATCTACACGATCCCGAACCAGCTGATCGCGAAGCAGGGCAGCGGCCTGCTGCCGACCCCGCAATCGCTGAAGGGCAAGCGCGTCGGCGTGCTGCAGGGCACGATCCAGGAAGCGTACGCGAAGAAGAAGTGGGCGCCGGCCGGCGTCGAGGTCGTGCCGTACCAGACGCAGGACCTGGCGTATGCCGACCTGAAGTCGGGCCGCCTCGACGCGACGTTCCAGGATTCGGAAGCCGGTTCGAAGGGCTTCCTGACGAAGCCGCAGGGCCAGGGCTTCGGGTTCGCGGGCGGCACGGTCAGCGACGCCGAGATCCTCGGCTCGGGCGTCGGCTTCGGCCTGCGCAAGAACGACGCGGCGCTGAAGACCGCGCTCGACCAGGCGCTGAAGGAACTGAAGGCCGACGGCACGATCGACAATCTCGCGAAGAAGTACTTCAGCGTGCCCGTGACGCTCAAGTAAGCGTTTCGTTCGATCGCACGATGCAAGCAAGCCGGCCGCTCATGCGGCCGGTTTGCTTTTGGAGGCGGGAAACGGCGGGGCGAGCCGGCCGGCCCCGTGTTATGCGGGGAAGAACCGGCCCAGTTCGCGCGCGAGTTCGTTGAGCACGCTCATCTCCTGCTGCGTGATCTTGCGCGCGGGCTGCGCACCGGCCCAGTCGCCGTATAGCAGCGCGACGGTCGTCGTGCCGACGCGCACCGGCAGCAGCACGAACGCGCGCGTGTCGTCGAGCGCGTCCAGATACCACGCGGGCAGGCGCTTGAGCATCTTCGGGTCCTGCGCCTGCTCGATGAAGATGCCGACCGAATTCGTGATCGCGAGATGAAACACGTCCGGCTCGAAGCGTTCGTCGAAGCGCAGCCGGTCGAGCGCCGTATCGACGCCGGGGCCGAAGCCGAGGCGCGCGGCGAACGTGCCGTCGTCGTGACGCACGAACATCACGGTGCGCGTGAACGCGAGGCCGGCCAGCAGGCTTTCCGACGCGAGCGCGAGCACCTGCGTCAGCACATGCTCGGACGGCAGCGCGCGCAGGTCCGCGAGGCCCGCTTCGATGCATGCCTCGGGCTCGGCCTGCGCGCGCGCGATCGCATCGGCATTCGCGCGCAGCTCGACGATCTCGCGCATCACGGTGTCGCTCGCTTCCTCGCGCGCGAGCCGGTCGGCGATCTCGACGAGCGCGTCGGACTCCATGTCGAGCTCCGCGCCGTAGTGCTGCGCGAGCGTTGCAATGCGCGCGTCGCGCTGCGGGCTCGCGGGCATCGCCAGCGCGCTCGCGACGTCGGTCGAGCAGCGGCTCACCGCGCGCAGCCAGCGTACGCGGTCGGCCGGGCCGTCATCGGCCGCATGGCCCGCGTTGCGGTCGTCGTATTCGTCGTCGAACGCGTCGGCGCGGGCCGCATGGCTGTCGTCGTTGGCCATGCCCGCGCGGATCACGTCGGGCAGCCGCCAGCGCGCGGCCGCTTCGAGCCCGACCTCGTCGAAGCCGACGCCGAGCACGTCGACGCACGCGGCCGCTTCGTCGCCGTTCAGCTCGGCCGCGCGCCGGCGGATCCGGTCCCATTCGCTGTCGAGATAGCAGACCACCAGCAGCTTGCCGACCTGGCGCATCAGCGTGCAGACGACGGCTTCCTCGCCCCCGCGCAGCTCGGCGTGCTCGGTGAGCTTGCGTGCGACGCAGCCCGACAGCAGCGCACGGTTCAGTTCGAGCTTCGCGTCGATGCGCCGCGGCGTGCTGTGGTGAAAATGGTCGACGAGCTTCAGCCCGACGACCAGATGGCCGACCGCGTCGAGGCCGAGCACCATCAGTGCGCGGGTGACGGTCGTGATGTTGCCGCCGAACGCCATGTACATCGCGGAATTCGCGAGCCGCAGCACTTTCTGCGTGAGCGCGAAATCCGACAGCACGACGCGCACGAGCGCGGTGAAGTCGAGATCGTCGTTCTTCATCGCGGCCATCGTCGCGCGCAGCGATTCCGACAGCAGCGGGAAGTCGCCCCGTTCGTTCATCCGGGCCCACAGCTTGTCGAGCAACGCGGTGCGGGGCAGGTATTCGGTGGTTGACATACGGATCTGTCCGGTTCGCCGCGCGCGTCAGGCGGCAGCGTGCAGGTGCAGTTGCTGCGCCTCGAAGCGCCGTGCGAGCTCCTCGGACGGCAGCGCCTGACAGACGAGCCAGCCCTGGATGTGATTGCAGCCCATTTCCGTCAGCAATTCGCGCTGCGCCTCGGTCTCGACGCCTTCGGCGACGAGTTCGAGATCGAGCGTCTGCGCGAGGCCGACCACCGCCGATACGATCGCGCGGTCGTTGCGCGACGTCAGCAGGTTCTCGACGAAGCTGCGGTCGATCTTCAGCTTCGCGAGCGGGAAGCGCTGCAGGTACGCGAGGCTCGAATAGCCGGTGCCGAAATCGTCGATCGCGAAACGGATGCCGAGATCGGTCAGCTCCTCGAGCAGCCCCTTCGCGTGCGCGGGATCGTGCATCAGCAGGCTTTCGGTGATTTCGAGCACGATGCGGCGCGGGTCGATGCCCGTCAGCGCGATCGCCTCGCGCACGCTCTGCGTGAAGCGCGGGTCGCGGAACTGCTGCGGCGACACGTTGACCGCCACGTATTGCAGCGCAAGCCCCTGGCGGTCCCATGCGACGAGCTGCATGCACGCGGCCTTGAGCACCCAGTTGCCGAGATAGTTGATCAGGCCGATCGATTCGGCGAGCGGAATGAAGGTCGCCGGCGGCACGAGGCCGTGCACCGGATGGCGCCAGCGGATCAGCGCCTCGACGCCGACCACCGCGCACGACTGGCTGTGCGTGATCGGCTGGAAATGGAGCGAAAACTCGCCGTTGCGCACGCCGTCGTACAGGTCGGCTTCGAGCTTCAGGCGTTCGGCGTCGGCCGGATCGTCGACGGGCGCATGAAACGCGAGCGCGTTGCCGCCCGATGCCTTCGCCTGCGCAAGCGCGTGGTCGGCGCGGCGTAGCAGCGGGCTGTGGTGCTGCGCGCGATGCGGCGCGGCCCGCTCGTCCGGATAGAGCGCGATGCCGATGCTCGCGGACAGGTGCACGGTCTGTCCCTGGTACACGTAAGGCTCGCGCACCGCGGCCTGCAGCCGGCGCGCGAGCGCGTCGGCGGCATTGCTCGCGCTCGTGCGGTCCGGTGCGCCGAGCACGACCGCGAACTTGTCGCTCGCGACGCGCGCGAGCCGTTCGTTCGGCGTGACGAGCACCTTCAGCCGCTGCGCGGTTTCGCGCAGCAGCGTGTCGCCCGCGTCGTAGCCGAGCGCGCGGTTGATCCGCTGGTAGTCGTCGAGGTCGAGCAGCAGCAGCGCCGCGCAGGTGCCGTCCTCGTCGGCGGTCTGCTGCGCGCGCATCAGCGCGGGCACGAGCGCGGACAGGTTGTCGAGCCCCGTCATCGGGTCGTGGTGCATTTCGTACGTGAGGCGCGCCTCGAGCGCGCGCCACGACGACACGTCGAACGCCGCGATCGCGAAGCCGTCGACTCCGTGGTGGCGGCTCTTGAACGCACGGATCTCGACGTCCAGCGGGTAGGTGAGCGACTTGACGATGCACATCGTCGCCTTCTCGACCTGGCCGGAACGCGCGGCGCGCGCAAGCAGGCCTTCGAGCGCCGCGGTATCCTGTTCGGCGATCAGGTCGCGCAGCGTCAGCGTGTGCAGGTAGTCGCGGTGATAGCCGATGAAGCGCAGGCTCGCGTCGGACACGTACAGGAAGCGCAGCTCGCGGTCGACATGGGCGAGGAAATCCACCGTGCCGACCGTCTGTTCCAGCCAGTTGCGCACGGAGTCGTCGCGGCGCGGCGCGCCGGCGCGCGCGGGCATCAGCGCGCCGCCCGACCAGGCGAAGCGGCGCAGCGTATGCAAGGCGCTGCGCCAGGAGCCCTTGCGTGACGTCTGTTTCCTGTTGGCTTCCATGTTTCTCGCTGACGTGAAGGGCTGGAACCGGTTGTCCGGAAGGAATAACGGCAGACTGTGGGAAATCTTTAACGGGCCGGGCGCGGATGGCGCTGCCGCGGAACCCGATCATGCACGCGCGTTCGACAGGCGAACGCTGGCGTGGCCTACATCGAGGCTGACTTTATAAGAAATGAGGACGCAGATGAAGCGAAAACTGTTGCTGGGCGGCGTGGCGGCGCTGGTGGCCGGCCACGCGCTGATGGCACAGGCGCAACTGAAGCCGGGCGCCGCGGCGCCGGACTTCACGACGCAGGCGTCGCTGGGCGGCAAGACTTACACGTACACGCTCGCCGACGCGCTGAAGCGGGGGCCGGTCGTGTTGTATTTCTACCCGGCCGCGTTCACGAAGGGCTGCACGATCGAGGCGCATGCGTTCGCGGATGCGGTCGATCGTTACAAGGCTTACGGCGCGACGGTGATCGGCGTATCGGCAGACAATATCGACACGCTGACGAAGTTCTCGGTGAGCGAGTGCCGGAGCAAGTTCCCGGTCGCGGCCGATCCGGACGCGAAGATCATCCGCGAATACGACGCGAAGCTGCCGGCGCTCGACCGCGCGAACCGCGTGTCCTACGTGATTTCGCCGGAAGGGAAGATTCTGTACGAATACACGAGCCTGTCGCCCGACAAGCACGTCGAGAACACGCTGGCCGCCGTGAAGGCGTGGGCCGACGCGCATCCGAAGCAGTAGGCGGCCGGCCCGGGCGTCAAGGCGGCCCGTCGTGCGGGCCGCGCCGGCACGGGAAAACGCGCCGCCGCGCGAGGCGGCGCGCCGGTAGCCGCGCTACGCGCGCAGCGCCTGCTCGATCGGCACGCCGCCGCCGACGAAGCCGACGATCTTGCGCGAGATGCCGAGCTTGATCGCCTCGATCGCGGCCCACGCGACATCCTGGCGCGATACCGGCGGTGCGGGGTCGAGCCACGCATCGGTCAGCGCGATCTTGCCGACGCCGGGCGTGTCCGCGAGCGGGCCGGGGCGCAGGATCACGTAGTCGACGCCCGACGCGATCACGCGCTCGTCGCCTTCGCTCTTCATCTGCGAATAGTGGCGCAGCGCATCGGGGCCCTGATCGGGCCGGTATGCGGACAGCGAGCTGATCACCACGAGCTTCTGCGCGTTGTAGGCAAGCGCGTATTCGGCCGCGCGGGCGACCGCGTCGCGGTCGATCTGTTCCTCTTCGGCCGCGCCTTCCGTTTCGGCCGAGCCGGCCGCGTAGATCACGTGCGTGATGCCCTGGAACGCGTGCGAGAAATCGTTGGTCAGATCGGCCTCGACGACCTTCGCGCCCGCCAGCGCATAGCCGTGCCGGCGCACGAGCGCCGTGACCTCGAACTCCGGCTGCTTGAGCAGCAGATCCGCGCACGCCTGGCCAGTGCGGCCGGTCGCGCCAATCAGCAGTACCTTCGTCGTCATGAAACTGCTCCTTGCTCGGTGAGTCGTCCTTCCAGATAGGGACGGACGACCAATAACTCAAGTGTAATGTCGATTTGGCCCGGCGGCGGACAGTAATGAGGGGCATACCGGCGCAGGCTACCGGCAAAGGCTTCCCGGCGCGGATACGCGGCCCACGGCTACATGGCGGACGGTCAGGCGGTCATTCATTCACACGGATTCGGGAATGACGCGCCGACCGGCTATCATGTGCGCGATGCATTTTTCGACGCTACGTCCTATAACGCGTCGGCCAACCGGTTGGAGTACACATGGCATTACCCCTGGACAACGTCAGCATGGCCGTGTTCTGCGACTTCGAGAACGTCGCGCTCGGCGTGCGCGACGCGAAGTACGAGAAATTCGACATCCAGCCCGTGCTGGAGCGCTTGCTGCTGAAGGGCAGCATCGTCGTGAAGAAGGCCTATTGCGACTGGGATCGCTACAAGGGCTTCAAGGCGTCGATGCACGAGGCGAGCTTCGAGCTGATCGAGATTCCGCACGTGCGCCAGTCGGGCAAGAATTCGGCCGACATCCGGCTCGTCGTGGACGCGCTCGATCTCTGCTACACGAAGTCGCACGTCGATACGTTCGTGATCATCAGCGGCGACTCGGACTTTTCGCCGCTCGTGTCGAAGCTGCGCGAGAACGCGAAGAAGGTGATCGGCGTCGGCGTGAAGAAATCGACGTCGGACCTGCTGGTCGCGAACTGCGACGAATTCATCTTCTACGACGATCTGGTGCGCGAGCAGCAGCGCACGCTTGCGAAGCGCGAACAACAGCAGCGCGCCGGTAACGGCGGCGCGAAGCGGCCCGACGAGCCGTCGCGCAAGCACGACATGGACGCGCGCAAGGCCGAGGCGATCGCGCTGGCGGTCGAGACGTTCGACGCGCTCGCGTCGGAGCGCGACGACGTCGGCAAGATCTGGGCGTCGGTGCTCAAGAGCGCGATCAAGCGCCGCAAGCCGGATTTCAACGAGTCGTACTACGGGTTCCGCGCGTTCGGCAACCTGCTCGACGAGGCGCAGGCGCGCGGCCTGCTCGAAGTGGGACGCGACGACAAGTCGGGCGCGTTCGTGTCGCGGGCACGTCAGCCGGCGGCCACGGAGCAGGTCGCGGCGGGCGGTGAAGGCGCCGCTGCGCACCACGGCCAGCGTGCGGCCGAGCCGGCGCGGGCCGGACGCGAGTCGCGACGTCGCGGGCATCGGGCGGAAGCGGTCGTGCACGAAAGCGTGCAGGTCGAAGCGGAAGAGGCGGTCGTTGCCGAAGTCGCCGACGCAGCGGCGGCGGTTGCACCTGCCGTCACGGCCGACGCGGCCGATGCGCACGGCGATGCGAAGGACGGCCGCAAGCGCGCACGCAAGAGCGCGGCGAAGAAGACCGGCGCGAAGAAGGGCGCCGCCGCGAAGAGCGCCGGCCGTCACGAGGCCGGGAAGCCGGACGACACCGCGCATGGCGCGGCGCAGCACGGTGGCGACAAGCACGCGCACGGCAAGCATGCCGACGACGCACATCGCGATGCGGGGCAGGGCGACGACCGGCACGCGGCGATGACGCACGCCGAGCCGGCGGCCGGCGATTTCGGCGGCGAGGTTGCCGCGGCGCAGCCGTCGCATGACGCCGCGCCGGTCGAATCGGCTGCTGAGTCGGCTGCCGAAGCACCGGCTGCCGCCAAGCCGAAGAAGCCGGCCCGCAAGGCGGCGCCGCGTGCGCGTCGTCCGCGCAAGACGGCGACGGCTGCCGAGTGACGGCAGCCGGCCGGGTGTGGTCCGAAACAGGGCGGCACCCGGCCCGCGCAATACCGGCCGGCGCAACGCCGGCCGGCCTGCCGAGCTAACCGTTCAGCACATACGGCTGCGTCATCACTTCGAGGAAGTGGCCGTCCGGATCGTCGAAATACACGCCGCGGCCGCCGTTGTGGCGGTAGATGTCGCCGGGTTGCCGCTTGGCCGGATCGGCCCAGTGCGGCAGCCCGCGCTCGCGAATGCGGGCGAACACGCGATCGAAGCCGGCTTCGTCGATCAGGAACGCGTAATGCTGGGCCGTGATCTCCCCCTTCTTTTCGTAAAAATCGAGCGACACGCCGTTGTCGAGCGCGACGACCAGCATCGCGCCGAACGGCGTCGGCGGCGGCAGTTCCAGAAGCTCGGTGAGGAAGCGGCTCGACGCGTGCTTGTCGCGGCACCAGACGATCGTGTGGTTGAGCTGGACGTTCATGGCGTGTTCCCGTGAAGGGCACCGCGGTGGGCATGGAAACACGATAGCCGATCGCCGCCGGTGTTCAAGCGCGGGCAGCGGCCGCCTGACAGGCGGCCGCTGCCATCACTCCCCGGCGATCGCCGGCCCGCCCGGATTCCCGCGGCGGTTGCGCCGCTTCTCGGCCCACACGCGCAGCCGGTCCATGTACAGGTAGACGACCGGCGTCGTATAGAGCGTCAGCACCTGCGACACGACCAGGCCGCCGGCGATCGCGATCCCGAGCGGCGCGCGCAGCTCGGCGCCGTCGCCGCTGCCGAACGCGAGCGGCAGCGCGCCGAGCAGCGCCGCCATCGTCGTCATCATGATCGGGCGGAAGCGCAGCAGGCACGCCTCGTGGATCGCGTCGAACGACGATTTCCGGTTATTGCGCGTCTGGTCGATCGCGAAGTCGACCATCATGATCGCGTTCTTCTTCACGATGCCGATCAGCAGGATCACGCCGATCAGCGCGATGATGCTGAACTCGGTCTTGAACAGCAGCAGCGCAAGCAGCGCGCCGACGCCGGCCGACGGCAGCGTCGACAGGATCGTGATCGGGTGGATGTAGCTCTCGTACAGGATCCCGAGCACGATATAGACGGCCAGCAGCGCGGCGAGGATCAGGATCGGCTGGTCGTTCAGCGACTGCTGGAACGCCTGCGCGGTGCCCTGGAAGCTGCCGACGATCGTCGGCGGGACGCCGACCTGCGCCATCGTCTGGTAGATCACCTGCGTCGCCTGCGACAGCGACACGCCCGGCGGCAGGTTGAACGAGATCGTCGTCGCGACGAACAGCCCCTGGTGGTTGACCGACAGCGGCGTCGTGCTCGGCCCGAACGTCGCGATCGACGACAGCGGGATCATCGTCGACTTCGACGTCGACACGGAAGCGCCCGACGACGCGCCCGACTTGCCGCTGGCCGCGATCGAGTTCAGCGCCTGGTTGCGCGCGGAATCGGACGCGATCGCCGCGGCGCTCTGAGTGGCCGTGCCGGCGCTCGACGTGCCGGCCGACGTCGCGACGTAGGTGCCGGCGGCCGCGTTGGTGGTCTGCGAGCCGTTCGCGCTGCCGCCCGACGTGCTGATCCACACCTGGTTCAGCATCTCGGGGCTCTGCCAGTATTTCGGCGCGACTTCCATCACGACGTGGTACTGGTTCAGCGGGTTGTAGATCGTCGAGACCTGGCGCTGGCCGAACGCGTCGTACAGCGTGTTGTCGATCTGCGCGGGCTTGATGCCGAACCGCGCGGCCGTCGCGCGGTCGATCGTCACCATCGCCTCGAGGCCGCCCTGCTGCTGGTCGGAGTTCACGTCGGTCAGCTCGGGGCGCTTTTGCAGCGCCTCGGTCAGGATCGGCCCCCACTTGTACAGGTCGGCGCTCGAATCGCCGAGCAGCGTGAACTGGTACTGCGCGTTGCTCTGCCGGCCGCCGACGCGGATGTCCTGCGCGGCCTGCAGGAACGTGCGCGCGCCCGCGACGTCCGCCAGCGGCGGGCGCAGTTGCTGGATCACCTGGTCGGCCGACAGCTTGCGCTCGGTGCGGTCCTTCAGCGTGACGAACATGAAGCCGGAGTTGGTCTGCGTGCCGCCGGTGAAGCCCGCGACGCTCTTCACATTCGGGTTCGCCTGCACGATCCGCATCATCTCGGAGAATTTCAGTTTCATCGCCTGGAACGACGTCGACTGGTCGGCCTGGATGCCGCCGATCATCAGCCCGGTGTCCTGCTGCGGGAAGAAGCCCTTCGGCACGACGATATACAGGTAGACGTTCAGCCCGATCGTGGCGAACAGGGTCATCAGGATCAGCAGCGGCCGGCGCAGCGCCCACGACAGCGAGCGCTCGTAGCCGCGCTGCATGCGTGAGAAGCCGCGCTCGAGGAAGCGCCCGAAGCGGCCTTCGTTTTGCGGGTCGTGCGACTCGGGCAACAGGCGCGCGCACATCATCGGCGTGACGGTGAGCGACACCGCGAGCGACACCGCGATCGCGAGCGACAGCGTCAGCGCGAACTCGCGGAACAGGCGCCCGACGATGCCGCCCATCAGCAGGATCGGCAGGAACACGGCGACGAGCGAGATGCTCATCGACAGCACCGTGAAGCCGACCTCGCGCGCGCCGTCGAACGCGGCCTGCATCCGCGACTTGCCGTTCTCGATGTGCCGCGAGATGTTCTCGAGCACGACGATCGCATCGTCGACGACGAAGCCGGTCGCGACGATCAGCGCCATCAGCGACAGGTTGTCGATCGAGAAGCCGAGCAGGTACATCGCGCCGAACGTGCCGATGATCGAGATCGGCACCGCGACGCTCGGGATCAGCGTCGCGCGCCAGTTGCGCAGGAACAGGAACACGACCATCACGACGAGGCTGACCGCGATCAGCAGCGTGTGCTGGGTGTCCTTCAGCGACGCGCGGATC
This sequence comes from Burkholderia sp. BE17, assembly GCF_009362305.1. Lineage (NCBI taxonomy): Bacteria > Pseudomonadati > Pseudomonadota > Betaproteobacteria > Burkholderiales > Burkholderiaceae > Burkholderia > Burkholderia sp. BE17. The sequence goes on along the minus strand of NZ_WHNU01000001.1, from coordinate 234,334 downwards.
GTCGTCGACCGGTCGAGCACGGGCGTGACCGTGATGTCGGCCGGCAGCGACGCGGTGAGCTGCGGCAGCGCCGCGCGCACGCGGTCGATCGTGTCGATGATGTTCGCGCCGGGCGAGCGGTAGAGGATCACGAGCACCGCGCGCTTGCCGTTCGCGAGGCCCAGGTTGCGCAGGTCCTCGACCGAATCGACGACGTCGGACAGGTCGGACAGCCGCACGGCCGAGCCGTTGCGGTACGCGACGACGAGGTCGCGGTATTGCGACGCGCTGGAGGCCTGGTCGTTCGTATAGAGCTGGTAGCGCTGCGGGCCGAATTCGATCGCGCCCTTCGGCGCGTTCGCGTTCGCGGACGCGAGCGCCGCGCGCACGTCCTCGAGGCCGATCCCGTAGTGGAACAGCGCCTGCGGTTCGAGCTCGACGCGCACGGCCGGGTTGGCGGAACCGCTGACCGACACCTGACCGATCCCGTCGATCTGCGACAGCGACTGCTGCAGCACCGTCGACGCGGCGTCGTACAGCTTCGCGGGCGACGAGGTCTCGGACGAGAGCGACACGACCATGATCGGCGAATCGGCCGGGTTGACCTTGCGGTAGGTCGGGTTGCTCTTCAGCGCGGCGGGCAGGTCGGCGCGCGCCGCGTTGATCGCGGCCTGCACGTCGCGCGCGGCGCCGTCGATGTCGCGGTTCAGGCCGAACTGCAGGATGATCCGCGCGTTGCCGACGGTGCTCGTCGACGTCATCTCGGATACGTCGGCGATCGAGCCGAGGTGCCGCTCGAGCGGGCTCGTCACGCTGGTCGCGACGGTCTCGGGGCTCGCGCCCGGCAGCGACGCCTGCACCGAGATGGTCGGGAAGTCGACCTGCGGCAGCGGCGACACCGGCAGCTTGATGAACGCGAACACGCCTGCGAGCGCGACGCCGAGCGCGAGCAGCGTCGTCGCGACGGGGCGGGTGATGAAGGGGCGCGACAGGTTCATGTCGGCACTCGCTGGGCCGCCGCGTGTTCCGACGGATGCGTTTTCGGGAGATGGGGGGGCTGCGCCCCCCCACGCGAACGAAGTGAGCGTGGGGGTCGTTTCATTTACGCATCCGTGCGCTTGCCGGCATCGGGGCCGTGGCGTTCGAACCAGCCGCGCACGCGGTGCGCGAGCGAGTCGAAGCCGAGGTAGATCACGGGCGTGGTGAACAGCGTCAGCACCTGCGACACGATCAGGCCGCCGGCGATCGCGATCCCGAGCGGCTGGCGCAGCTCGGAGCCCGCGCCGGAGCCGACGATCAGCGGCACCGCGCCGAGCAGCGCGGCGAGCGTCGTCATCAGGATCGGCCGGAAGCGCAGCAGGCACGCCTGGTAGATCGCCTCGCGCGGCGGCTTGCCTTCCACGCGTTCGGCCTCTAGTGCGAAGTCGATCATCATGATCGCGTTCTTCTTCACGATGCCGATCAGCAGCACGATGCCGATGATCCCGATGATGTCGAGGTCGTGCCCGGTGATCATCAGCGCCAGCAGTGCGCCGACGCCGGCCGAGGGCAGCGTCGACAGGATCGTGATCGGGTGGATGTAGCTCTCGTACAGCACGCCCAGCACGATGTACATCGTGATGATCGCCGCGAGGATCAGGAAAATCTGGTTCGACAGCGATGCCTGGAATGCGAGCGCCGCACCCTGGAAGCGCGTCTGGAACGACGCGGGCAGGTCGATGTCCTGCTCGGCGGCCTCGATCGCCTTGACGGCCTCGCCGAGCGACGCGCCGGGCGCGAGGTTGAACGAGATCGTCGTCGACGGGAATTGCGACAGGTGCGCGACCAGCAGCGGCGACGGCCGCTCGTGGAACGACGCGATCGACGACAGCGGCACCTGGCCGCCGCCGGCCGACGGCAGGTGGATGTCGTTCAGCGATTGCGCGTAGTGCTGCTCCTTCGGCTCGGACTCGAGAATCACGCGGTACTGGTTCGACTGCGTGAAGATGGTCGACACGATGCGCTGGCCGAACGCGTCGTACAGCGCGTTGTCGACGGTCGCCGGCGTGATGCCGAAGCGCGCGGCGCTCGCGCGGTCGATCTCGATGTAGACGGACTGGCCGTTGCTCTGCAGGTCGGTCGCGACGTCGGCGAGCGACGGCTCCTGTTGCAGCCGCGCGACGAGCTTCGGCACCCAGGTCGCGAATTCGTCCGAATTCGGGCTCGTCAGCATGAACTGGTACTGCGTCGGGCTGACGGTCGAGTCGATCGTCAGGTCCTGCACCGACTGCATGAACAGCGAAATGCCCGTGATGTTCGCGACGCGGTGCTGCAGGTCGCGGATGATCTGCGCAGCCGTCTCGGAGCGTTCGTCGCGCGCCTTCAGGTTGATCAGCATCCGGCCGCTGTTCAGCGTGATGTTGCTGCCGTCGACGCCGATGAACGACGTGAGGCTCTCGACGTTCGGATCCTTCAGGATCTCGGTCGCGAGCGCCTGCTGGCGTTCGGCCATCGCGCCGTACGAGATCGATTGCGGCGCCTGCGTGATCGCCTGGATCACGCCGGTGTCCTGCGCGGGGAAGAAGCCCTTCGGTATGTAGACGTAAAGCAGGCCGGTCAGCACGAGCGTCAGCAGCGCGACGACGAGCGTCGAGCGCTGGCGGTTCAGCACCCATTCGAGCGCGACCGCGTAGCGCGCGATCACCCAGTCGATCGAGCGGTGCACGCGCGCCTCGAAGCGGTGGCTCTCCGGCGGCGGCGAATGGCGCAGCAGCTTCGCGCACATCATCGGCACGAGCGTGAGCGACACGATCGCCGAGATCACGATCGTCACCGCGAGCGTGATCGCGAATTCATGGAACAGGCGCCCGACCACGTCGCCCATGAACAGCAGCGGGATCAGCACCGCGATCAGCGACACCGTCAGCGAGATGATCGTGAAGCCGATCTGCCGCGAGCCCTTCAGCGCGGCCTCGAGCCCCGATTCGCCTTCCTCGACGTAGCGCGCGATGTTCTCGATCATCACGATCGCGTCGTCGACGACGAAGCCGGTCGCGATGGTGAGCGCCATCAGCGACAGGTTGTTCAGCGAGAAGCCGGCCAGGTACATCACCGCGAGCGTGCCGATCAGCGACAGCGGCACCGACAGGCTCGGGATGATCGTCGCGTAGACGTTCGCGAGGAACAGGTACATCACCAGCACGACCAGCCCGACCGCGAGCAGCAGCTCGAACTGCACGTCGCGCACGGCCGCGCGGATCATCGTCGTGCGGTCGGTGACGATCTCGACGTCGAGCGCGGCCGGCAGCGTTTCCTGCAGCTTCGGCAACTGCGCCTTGATCGCGTCCACCGTCTGGATCACGTTCGCGCCGGGCTGGCGCTGCACGTTCAGGATGATCGCGGGCTCGGCATTCACCCACGCGCCGAGCTTGGTGTTCTCCGAGCCGGCGACGACCGTCGCGACGTCGGTGAGCATCACCGGGCGGCCGTTCTTGTACGCGACGACGGCGCTGTTGTACTGGTCGGCGCTCGTGAGCTGGTCGTTCGCGTTGATCGTGTAGGCGCGCGTCGGGCCGTCGAAGTTGCCCTTCGGCGTGTTCACGTTCAGGTTCGAGATCGTCGTGCGCAGGTCGTCGAGGTTCATCCCGTACTGCGCGAGCGCGGTCGGGTTCGCCTGGATCCGCACGGCCGGGCGGTTGCCGCCCGACAGGCTGACGAGGCCGACGCCCGCGATCTGCGAGATCTTCATCGCGAGGCGCGTGTCGGCGAGGTCCTGCACCTGCGTGAGCGGCAGCGTCTTCGACTTGACGGCCAGCGTGATCACCGGCGCATCGGCCGGGTTGACCTTCGCGTAGATCGGCGGGGCGGGGAGGTCGGACGGCAGCAGGTTGCCGGCCGCGTTGATCGCGGCCTGCACTTCCTGTTCGGCGATGTCGAGCGGCAGGTCGAGCGAGAACTGCAGCGTGATCACCGACGCGCCGGCCGAGCTTTGCGACGACATCTGGTTCAGCGACGGCATCTGCCCGAACTGGCGCTCGAGCGGCGCGGTGACCGACGAGGTCATCACCTCCGGGCTCGCGCCCGGGTAGAAGGTCTGGACCTGAATCGTCGGATAGTCGACCTCGGGCAGCGCGGCGAGCGGCAGGAAGCGCAGCGCGACGAGGCCGGCCAGCATGATCGCCGCCATCAGGAGGGCGGTGCCGACCGGCCGGAGAATGAAGAGGCGGGAAGGATTCATCGAGCGGCCCGCGCGTTATTGGGCCGCTGCTTGCGACGCACCGTGCTTGTGTTCGCCGCGTTGGCCGCCGGCGCCCGATGCACCCGACGCGCCTTTCGGCTTGTCGGCCGGGATCGAGATCTTCGCGCCTTCGCGCAGGCGGTCGGAGCCGTCGGTCACCACGCGCTCGCCGAGCGCGATGCCGCTGACGATGCTCGTGCGTTCGCCGTCGACCGGGCCGGGCTTGACCTTGCGCACCGTCACCGTGTTGTCGGGTTTCACGACGTAGACGAACTGGCCGATCGAACCCGTCAGTACCGCGGACGTCGGTACGATCGTCGCGTTGCGCATCACGTCGACGAGCAGCCGCGTGTTCACGAACTGATTCGGGAACAGCATGCCTTCCTTGTTATCGAAGTTCGCGCGCAGCTTGACCGTGCCCGTGCTCGTGTCGATCTGGTTGTCGAGCGTCGCGAGCGAGCCCGTCTCGAGCGGCACCGTGTTGTTGCGGTTGTACGCGGTGACCGACAGCTTCTGGCCCGCGTTCACCTGCTTGAGGATCTGCGGCAGGTTGTCTTCCGACGTCGTGAAGATCACGCTCATCGGCTGCAACTGCGTGATCACGACGATGCCGTTGCTGTCGCCCGGCGTCACGTAGTTGCCGGGGTCGACCTGGCGCAGGCCGACGCGGCCCGACACGGGCGCCGTGATGCGTGCGTACGTGAGGTTCAGCTTCGCGGAATCGATCGCGGCCTGGTCGGTCTTCACCGCGCCTTCGTATTGCTTGACGAGCGATTTCTGCGTATCGACGGTTTGCGACGCGATCGAGTCCTGCGACAGCAGCGTCTGGTAGCGCTTCAGGTCGAGGCGCGCCGTCGCGAGCAGTGCCGAGTCGCGCGCGAACGTGCCTTCGGCGTTCTCGAGCGACACCTGGTACGGGCGCGGGTCGATCTGCGCGAGCACGTCGCCTTTCTTGACGATCTGGCCTTCCTGGAACGACACCGACTGCAGATAGCCGGACAACTGCGTCTTCACCGTCACGTTCGCGAGCGGCGTCACGGTGCCGAGTGCGGACAGCACGATCGGCATCTCGCCCTGCGTCGCGGTCGCCACTTGCACGGGCTGCGGAACGTTCGCCATCGCGGCGGGGCCGCCGCGGCCGCGATGGCCGCCGGCGCCGCTGCTGGCACCGCTGCCGGCGGCGGCGCCGGTCGCAGCGCTGCCTGCCGCCGGTGTGCGGCTCCACGGTTGCCACCAAAGCAGGCCGCCGATGACGGCGACCGCCAGCGTCCCGATCATCAGCGTGCGGCGCGGGCGCCGTGCGGCGGGAGAGGCGGGATCATTCGAAGGGGGCGTGGGATTTTGTTCGTTATCCATCGTGTTCTGTCAGGAAGACGGCGCGGCGTACCGGGAATCGGACTGCTCCGGGCTGCGCGTGAGCAAGCGGTGCCGGGAGGGGCAACCCGGCTCGGTCCGGCGCCCTCCCGGCCCGCGCGGGAAAAGAGCTGTGCGCACCGCGAATGCGGCGCGACGATGGGCATGATCCTACGTGCCGTCCCCGTTACAGTCCAGCAGTCTATCTTTCAACGGGTTACGGTCGTTACAGAACGCGTCAGGACGATGACGGAACGATTACACGCTGATGCGCCGGGCCGGCGCGCCGCCGATCTCGCGGGTGATTTTCGCGATGCATTCGTGCAGTGCGGGTACGACATGTTCCTGCAGCCATTCGGGCGGACACTGGTGCGACGCGCCGCCGCAATTCACCGAATAGCGCTGGCCCGACGGGCCGACGAAACCGGCCGCGACCGCATTCAGGCCCTCGCGCCATTCGCCGATCGCGATCGCGTGGCCTTCGCGCATCGCATCGTCGAGCGCGGGATTGAGCCTGGCGGACACATGCGGCCAGTCGTCGCCTGCCGTCGTGCGCAGCGAATCGAGCAGTTGGCGCCGCTCGTCGTCCTCGAGCGCCGCGAGATACGCGCGGCCGACGGCCGTGCGGGCGATGTCCATCCGCGAGCCGATTTCGAGGCGCGTGACGAGCACGGCCGAGCGTGGCCGGATCACGTCGATCGCCACCATGTCGAGCCGGTCGCGCACCGCGAGGTGCACGGACAGCGACGTGCGCTCGGCCAGCTCGATCATGAACGGCCGCGAGCGCGCGCGGATGTCGAAGTTGCGCAGGAAGCCGTGGCTCAGCTCGAGCACCGACGCGGTGAGCACGAAGCGCTCGCTGTCGGGCAACTGGAACAGGAAACCGGCGCTGACGAGCGTCGCGGTGATGCGCGACACGGTCGGCTTCGGGATGCCGGTCAGTTCGGTCAGCTCGCGGTTGCTGACGGGCGCGTCGGCAGCCGCGATGCGGCGCAGCACGGCAAGGCCGCGCGCGAGCGCGGTGATCTCGTCGGGCGACGATTCGCGGTCCCGGGACGCGGGAGGGGTTACAGTTGTCGACACGAGGGGTTCTCTCTATTTCCGAAACTCGATTTCAATTTTGTTGGTATTGTAGGATGATTGTCAAAAGATGCATGTTCCGCGGGCGAACCGGTCATTGGATGAGATTTTGCGGGTTCACCCTTGGTTTATTAGGAAAACGCTCAAATGAGCATTGCTGCAAAGTGCATGAGCCGGTGCAAATACCGCTTGACTTGTCGGGCGGAAACGGAAAGAATGTCTCACGTTTTCGAAACATCGTTTCAGGAGTTTAACCGGCAACGGTGTTTCGCGCAGTCTCTCAGGTTCTAGCACGGCCCTCGGAATGGCTAGAACTTTTTTAGCGCCACGGTCTCCGTGGCGCTTTTTTTTGCCCGTCCGCCCGGACGCGTCAGGCCCGTATTATCCCCCGATCGCAGAAAACGCCCGTCCGACGGCGCATGCTTGCGCGCGATGCATTCGCGGCAGGTTCGGTTCGCGCGCGCAAAAAAAAGCGCGATGCCCGCACTGGGCATCGCGCACAAACCGGCGTGGAGCGCCGACGAATGAACGGTGATGAAGAAAGGGACGCCCGGTTAGGGACGCCCGGTTAGGGACGGCCGGCCTTGCGCGCCCGGCCAGGCGCGCAAGGCCCCCCTCGCACGAAGCGGTCAGGCCTTCGCGAGCTTGATGCTGGTCTGCTCGGCCGTCAGGTAACCGACGCTGGCGCCGAAGCGGTCCTTGAAGTTCGCGCGCACGAGCGGGTCGAGCGTCGGCTTGACCTTGTCGTGCAGCGGCGATTCCCAGTCGCCCGCGTGCTGGAAGTTGCTCATGATGTAGGTCCAGCCGTTGATCTCGTCGACCGCGTGCAGGCCCGTCGATTCGGCGCCGGCCGGGCACGACAGCACGCGCACGAGCGCTTTCGTGTCGACGTTGTAGGCCCACAGGAAGTTGTTCACGTGCATGCCCGAGTCTTCGCCGATGAAGAGCGTGCGCAGCTTCTCGGAGAACTTCAGGTTGTCCGGGTTCGCGATCCTGTCCGGGTTCGCGAGGTTGCCGAGCGCGTCGGCCGCGGCGAGATCCTCGCCGACGAGCGCGGCCGGCGCGCCCATGTCGACCGGCACCCATTCGCTGTCGATCGCGCCGCCCGTCGTGTCGCGCTGGCTGCCCTTCAGGTTCAGCGCGTAGACGGCGCCCGCGGCGATCTTCTTGTCGACCGCGACGTCGCGCGACACCGCGTTGCCCTTGACCATCGACGTTTCGATCCGCGACATCGCCGTGTAGACGATCTTGTCCTTCGCGTTCACCGTCGTGCCTTCGAGCTTCGTGAAGGCCATGCTGCCGCCGAGCAGTGCCGCGTAGCGGTGCGTCTCGAGGAATGCGGCCGCCTTTTCCATCCCCGGCTTCACGCGCATCCAGTTGAACTTGCCGCCGAAGTGGATCTTCGTGTAGCTCGCATCGTTCGGGTCGGTGGTCGTCAGGTCCATGATGTCCGACGCCTTCAGCGTGTTCGCGAGCGCTTCGATCTCGCTGCTCGTCGCGTGGCCGACCTTGATCCACGTGAGCGTCGCCGTGCCCGCGCCGGTGGACGACGTCTGCGTCCACTTCGCGACGTACAGCGTGCCTGCCGACAGGTCGGCCGCCTTGTCGGCGACGAACATGAACAGGCCGCCGTTGGTCGCGTCGTCGCCCATCATCACCGTGCGCTGGTCCGGCATCACCTGGATCAGCTCGTGCGAGATGCGGCCGAGGCAGTAGTGCTTCTTCACGGTGCCCGTGCCGTCCGCGTTCACGGTGATCTCGGGCAGGTGGCCGTAGTGGTAGGGGTTCGCCTTCGTCTCGTCGCCGAACGTGTTCCTGCTGAACGCCTTGAACTGCGCGTCGGTCGCGGCCTTGGTCGCGTCCGGCTCGTACTCCTCGCTCGACAGGTGCGTGCCCCACGGCGACAGGCTCGCGCCGCAGGTGATCCACAGGCCGTGCGCCTTCGACGTGTCGACGTTGTGGTACTTGACGACCTTCAGCGCGCCGGTGGCCGGATCCTGGTCGAGCGTGAGCACCGCGATCGGCGACGGCAACTGGCCGTACTGCGATGCGCTGGCCTGGTCGCGCGTCGTGTATTCGAACTGCACGACCGCGAACACCGTGTTGCCCTTCACGCCGGGCACGTTCGCGTTCTTCAGCGTGAGCAGCGAACTGCCGTCCGGGCAGTCGGAATAGAACTGGCGCTCCTTGCCGGCTACCGAGCGATCGATGATCGGCTGGTTGTCGATGTCGTAGTAGCCGCCCGCGAGCGTCGTGCCGCCCTTGCCGTCCGGCACCATGTCGCCCGTCACGAAGAACGGCCGGTATGCGAGCTTGAAGTTGCGCGACGAGCCGTCCGAGAACGACACCGACAGCGTCGAGCCGACCGTCGTCGTGGCCATCGCGGCCGCGTTGTCGAGCGTGGGTGCGGCCATCGCCGAGAACGTCGCCGACGTATAGGCGGCGGCGACCGGGGCCGGCGTCGACGCCGGATCGTCGCCGCCGCAACCCGTCAGCAGGGCCGGCAGCGCGAGGCCGGAAAGGGGAAGCATCGGCGCGCCGGCAAGGATCTTCAGGGCCTGACGACGGGCGGCATTGGGCAACGCGGGCATGTGGAGTCCAGTTTCAGTTGTTGGAGGAATGGCCGTCGCGAAGCGCAAGCAGGCGATCGGCAAGCTCCGCGAAGGTGAATTGAAAACTGGACGGAAGTGTAAGGACGCTAGATGAAAGTTTTTTGAATTGAAAACGTAATGATGCGTCGGATGTTTGTCGGCGGCTCGCGAATCAATCGCGCTCGGGCGTCGCCGAGATGCGATGGATCGACAGGTCGGCACCGTCGAATTCGGCTTCGCGGTCGAGGCGCAGCCCGACGGTCGCCTTCAGCGCACCGTAGACGAGCGTGCCGCCGGCGGTTGCGATCGCGATGCCGCCGAGCGTGCCGGCGAGCTGCGACAGGAACGACACGCCGCCGAGACCGCCGAGCGCGGGCAGGCCGAACACGCCGGCCGCGATGCCGCCGAGCGCGCCGCACATGCCGTGCAGCGGCCACACGCCGAGCACGTCGTCGATACGCCACTTGTTCTGCACGCAGGTGAACATCGCGACGAACAGCGCGCCGGCGGCCGCGCCCGTGACGAGCGCGCCGATCGGATGCATCACGTCGGAGCCCGCGCACACCGCGACGAGGCCGGCGAGCGGCCCGTTGTACGTGAAGCCCGGGTCGTTGCGGCCGGCCATCCACGCGGCGAGCGTGCCGCCGACCATCGCCATCAGCGAGTTCACGGCGACGAGGCCGCTGATCTTGTCGAGCGTCTGCGCGCTCATCACGTTGAAGCCGAACCAGCCGACCGCGAGCACCCATGCACCGAGCGCGAGGAACGGGATGTTCGACGGCGGGTGCGCGGCGATCCGGCCGTCCTTCGCATAACGACCGTGGCGCGCGCCGAGCAGCAGCACGGCCGGCAGTGCGACCCAGCCGCCGAACGCGTGCACGACGACCGAGCCGGCGAAGTCGTGGAACGGCGCACCGAACGCGTGCGTGAGCCAGGCCTGCACGCCGTAGCGCTCGTTCCACGCGATGCCTTCGAAGAACGGATAGATGAAACCGACGATGATCAGCGTCGCGACGAGCTGCGGGTTGAACTTCGCGCGCTCGGCGATGCCGCCGGACACGATCGCGGGAATGGCCGCAGCGAAGGTCAGCAGGAAGAAGAAGCGCACGAGCGCGTAACCGTTGTGCTGGGACAGCGTGCCGATGTCGTCGAAGAACTCGACGCCGTACGCGATCGTGTAGCCGATGAGGAAGTACGCGAGCGTCGACACCGAGAAGTCGACCAGGATCTTCACGAGCGCGTTGACCTGGTTCTTCTTGCGGACCGTGCCGAGTTCGAGAAATGCGAAGCCCGCGTGCATCGCGAGCACCATGACGGCGCCGATCAACAGGAACAGTGTGTCGACGCCGGATTTCAGACCATCCATGCCGTGGCTTCCTTGCGCAAAAAACGGGCAAGGAATGCAAGTATCGAGCCAACTTGGTGAACGGCCGCGTGGAATTGGTGCTCTGGCACCATGCGGTGCGGCATTCCGGTGAATCGTGCCCGGTATCGGCGCACGCGCGGTGCGGGCTGCGGCCGCACCGTGTGCACACATGTGGTGCGGTGCGTGCGGAACTGGTGCGTTTGACGTGCTGGCAGGGACGGCGTGGTGCGTCGGCGTGCGCCGTTACGCACCGATCTGGCGCGTCAGTGGCGCGCGAACAGTTCGCGCGGCCGACGCAGCCGCAGCGCGCACGCCGACCAGTATGCGGCGACGGTCGTCAGCCCGAGCGCGGCGAACGCGAGCGCCGCGAAGCCCGCGAGCGACTGGCCGTCGCCGTCGGGGCCGAGGATGCCTTGCGCGACGATCAGCGCGGCCGTCCAGAAGCCGATTGCGGCCTGCGTGAGCAGGCGCGCGGACGCGACGCGGCGCGGGCGTCCGGCTGCGGCCAGGCGGCGTGCCGACGGCGGGCGCAGACACAGAAACAGGATGGTGGCGAGCAGTGCGGCCAGCGCGATGAACCAGTCGATGAGGAAAGCCATGAGAAAAAAGGGACGCGTACGAAGCGGGTTGAGGCGTGCCTACTTTAGTGGCGTAGCGCCGGCGATTGAATCAGACAAATCCGAAATTGAAAGGCATTTTCAATCGCGGGTCGTCATTTGGCCGGTTCCACAGGCGGTATCATCGACGTCGGTCCAACCACGAGGCCGTGCGACGCACGGCCGGAGATTGCTGATGAACATGAAGACATCGCGGGCGCGTCGCGTGCCCGGGTTCGCGCTGGCGGCCGTGGCCGCCGGTGCGCTGCTGTTGCTCGCGGGCTGCGAGAAATCCGGCACGCCGGTCGTCCAACCCGATACGGCCGCGAGCGCGGCCGCCGATGCCGCGAACAACGCGGCCAAGGCGCTCGACCAGGTCGCGAGCACCGTCAACCAGCAGATCAACGCCGCGAAGGCCGGCATCGCGTCCGCGGCGTCGGCCGTGCCGCCGTTGTCCGCGAGCGGCATCGCGTCCGCCGCGCAGGCGCAGATCGACGCGGCGGCGTCCGCGGTCGTCGCGCATGCGGCTTCCGAAGCCGGAGCGAAGATCGCGGAAGCCGGCAAGAAACTCCAGCAGTGGAGCCAGCAGAGCGCGTCGGGCGCCAAGCCCGCGAGCGGGGAATGACGCGGGCTTGCGCGATTCTCTAAATGTAATTATTATGGTTACACATTGTCGCCGGCTGCAGTCCGGGCCGGCGTCGCCGAGTGAGTGAGGAATGAATACCAGCAGCCGGTTCGCGTTTGCCGTCCACGTGCTCGCCTTGCTGTCGATGCAGGAAGGCGCGCCGCTGTCGTCCGACATCATCGCGGGCAGCGTGAACACGAATCCGGCGCTGATCCGCCGGTTGCTGTCGATGCTGGCGGCCGCGGGGCTGACCACGTCGCAGCTCGGCGCGGGCGGCGGTGCGCTGCTCGCCCGCGAGCCCGGCGAGATCACACTGCTCGACGTGTATCGCGCGGTCGACGATGCACGACTGTTCGCGCTGCATCGCGAGGCGCCGAATCCCGCGTGTCTCGTCGGACGGCACATTCAGGGCGTGCTGATCGACTACATCGGCGACGCACAGCGCGCGATGGAGGCATCGCTCGCTATGCGCACGCTGGCCGACGTAACGGCCGACGTGCTGGATTCGGAGCGGCGCAAGCAACACGCAGGGCGCGCCGGCCGGTGAGCGGCGGCAGGCAGGGCAGGAGGCCGGGCGGCGCGCAGGCGCGACGATCGGCGCAACGGGGGATTCGCCCCGTTTTTTTCGGTCTTATATGTAATCAATGATGTTACATATTTTTCTTTGTGGAGAATCGATATGACGCAACGTACCTTGAATATCGCGCTGTTCGGCGCCACCGGCATGATCGGCTCGCGCATCGCAGCGGAAGCCGCACGGCGCGGCCATCGCGTGACCGCGCTGTCGCGCAATCCCGGCTCGGCCGGCGACGGCATCACCGCGAAAGCGGCCGACTTGTTCGACGCGGCCAGCATTGCGGCCGCGCTGCCGGGTCATGACGTCGTCGCGAGCGCGTACGGCCCGAAGCAGGACGATGCGGCGAAGGTCGTCGCGGTCGCGAAGGCGCTGGTCGCCGGCACGCGTCAGGCGGGCCTGAAGCGGCTCGTGGTGGTGGGCGGCGCCGGTTCGCTCGAAGTCGCGCCTGGCAAGCAGCTCGTCGACAGCGAAGGTTTCCCGGAAGCGTACAAGGCGGTCGCGCTCGCGCACCGCGATGCGTTCGACTACCTGAAGACGGTCGGCGATCTCGACTGGACGTTCTTCGCGCCGGCCGCGCTGATCGCACCGGGCGAGCGGACGGGCACGTTCCGCTCCGGCGTCGGCAAGCTGATCGCGGACGCGCAGGGCAACAGCAAGATCTCGGCGGAAGACTACGCGGTCGCGTTCGTCGACGCGCTGGAGCAAGGCGGCTTCGTGCGCGAGATCGCGACGGTCGCGTATTGAGCGGCGCAGTGGCCGGTGTCGCGTAAGCGCCGGCCTGGCCCGGGCGCGGCGCGCGAGCCGCAACGGGCGGTACATGAGGCGATTCCAACCTGACGGGTGGAATCGCCTTTTTCGCGTGGAGGAAGGCGTGCCGGCGCGATCGTGCGCGCGGCGGATTCACGCGTACCGGATTGGTATTTATACCGGTCGACGCGGACAGGTGGTTTCCATATTGTTCCCCGTTGTGCAGGATGCATAGAATAAATTTCTATCTACGAGGGACTGGAGAAATGGACGCCATCGATCGCAAGCTGCTGGAGCTGTTGCAGGCGGATGCCACGCTGCCGATCGCGGAACTGGCGCAGCGCGTGAACCTGTCGCAGACGCCATGCTGGAAGCGCGTGCAGCGGCTGAAGGAAACCGGCGCGATTCGCGCGCAGGTCGCGCTGTGCGATCCGCGCAAGCTCGGGGTCGGCACGACCGTGTTCGTCGCGATTCGCACGAACCAGCACACCGAGGAATGGGCGCAGCGTTTCACGCAGGCCGTGCGCGACATGCCGGAAGTGGTCGAGGTCTACCGGATGAGCGGCGAGACCGATTACCTGCTGCGCGTCGTCGTCGCCGGCATCGACGATTACGACCGCGTCTACAAGCAGCTGATTCGCGCGGTGCCGCTGTTCGACGTCAGCTCGTCGTTCGCGATGGAGCAGATCAAGTATTCGACCGCGCTGCCCGTGCGCGATCATCCCGAGCCGGCTTGATGCGGTACAGACGCGCGACAGACGCGGTACCGCTGCGGATCGCGCGGCCGGCGCGGGTTCAGCGGCCGCGCGCCAGCGCGCGCGCACGTTCGTCGGCCAGCGCGTCGCGGCGCACGAAATCCGCGACGAACGGACTGGCCGGATGGTGATGCAGCGCGTACGGCGTGTCCCATTGCGCGAGCCGGCCGTCCTTCATCACGCCGATCCGGTCGGCGATCGCGAACGCTTCGGCCTGGTTGTGCGTGACCAGGATCGCGGTGTGGCCCGTACGCTTCAGGATGTCGCGCAGCTCGAACGCGAGCCGCTCGCGCGTATCGACGTCGAGATTCGAGAACGGCTCGTCGAGCAGCAGCAGCTCCGGTGACGGCGCGAGCGCGCGAGCGAGCGCGATGCGCTGCTGCTGGCCGCCCGACAGTTCGTGCGGATAGGCGCCGCCGGATTCGGCGAGGCCGACGAGTTCGAGCATCTCCGCGACGCGCGCACGGCGTTCGGCCTTCGGCATGCGCCGCAGGCCGAACGCGACGTTGTCGGCCGCGCTCAGGTGCGGGAACAGCGCATAGTCCTGGAACATCATGCCGATGCGCCGCCGCTCGGGCGGCACGTCGAGCGACGGCGCCGCGACGGGCGTGCCGTCCAGCACGATGCGCCCCATGCGCACGGGTTCGAAGCCGGCGATCGCGCGCAGCACGGTGGTTTTTCCGCAGCCCGACGCGCCGAGCAGGCAGCCGATGTCGCCGCGCGGCAGCGCGAGGCTCAGCCCGTCGACCACCGTGCGGCGGCCGTGCGGCGTGTCGTAGGCGAGGCGGAGGTCGTCGAGTTCGAGCAGGTTCACGGGTTCAGGCTCCGATCTTGTGGCGGGTGCGGGCGAGCAGGATCACGGGCACGAGCCCGGCCAGCACGATCGCGAGCGCGGCGACCGCGCCTTCTTCATAGGTGCCGCGCGCGGCTTCCGCATACAGCCAGGTCGCGAGCGTGTCGAAGTTCAATGGGCGCAGCAGCAGCGTGGCCGGCAGTTCCTTCATCGCGTCGACGAACACCAGCAGCGCGCTCGTCGTCAGCGCGGGCCGCAGCAGCGGCAGGTGCACGCGGCGCAGCGTGCCGCCGGCCGTCTCGCCGAGCGAGCGCGATGCCTGTTCGAGCGACGGCGGAATGCGCGCGAGGCCGGCCTCGATGCTGCCGGCCGGAATTGCGAGAAAGCGCACGGTGTACGCAATCACGAGCGCGGCCGCGGAACCCATCAGCAGCAGTCCGTCGCGGCCGAGCGCCGCGCCGAACAGCCGGTCGGCAGCCGCGAACGGGATCAGCAGGCCGATCGCGAGCACGGTGCCCGGCACCGCGTAGCCGAGGCTCGCGATCCGCGCACACACGCGGGCAGGGCCCGCGCGGGCGCTGTCGCGTTGCGCGCGCGCGGCCCACGCGACGACGAGCCCGCACGCGAGCGTCGCGGCGGTCGCGGCGGTGGCGATCGTCAGCGTGTTCGCGAGCCCCGTCATCAACTGCGCGGACACGCCGCCGACGAGATGCAGCCGCTTGCCGGTCTCGACCGCGAGATATGCGGCCGGTGCACCGAAGCCCAGCAGCACGGGCAGCCAGCCGAGCGCGGCGGCGCCCAACGCGGCCGCGCCCGTGAGGCGGCGCGGCGCGATCGGCCGCATGCGCCGGCCATGCGCGTAGCGCTGGCGGCGGCGTCCGTAGCGTTCGAGCACGATCATGCCGACGACGATCGCGAGCATCGCGAGCGCGATCTGCGCGGCGCCGGCGAGATCCGAACGCGTGATCCACGTCGTGTAGACGGACACGGTCAGCGTCTGCACGCCGAGGAATTCCGACGCGCCGATGTCGTTCAGCGTTTCCAGCAGCGCGAGGCTCACGCCGACCGCGATCGCCGGCCGCGCGAGCGGCACGACGACGCGCCAGAACGTCGCGACGCGTCCCGCGCCGAGCGTGCGCGCGGCTTCGAGCAGGCTCGCGGACTGCGTGACGAACATCGCGCGCGTGCTCAGGTACACATACGGATACAGCACGAAGCCGAGCACGAAGATCGCGCCGGGCAGCGAACGCAGGTCGGGCAGGCGGAACTGGCGCGGGCCGTCGAAGCCGAGCAGCCCGCGGATCGCGCCCTGGACGGGGCCGATCGGGTGCAGCAGGTCGAGATACGCGAACGCGACGATGTAGGTGGGGACCGCGAGCGGCAGCAGCAGCGCCCACGTCAGCATCCGGCGGCCGGGAAAGTCGTATGCGGTGACGAGCCATGCGCAGCCCGTGCCGACGATCGACACGATCGCGCCGACGCCCGCGAGCAGCAGCAGCGTGTTGACGAGCGCCTGCGGCAGCACGAATTCGGCGAGATGGCGCCAATGCGCGAGGTCGGCGTCGAACGCGGCGGCCACGAGCACCGCGAGCGGCGCCGCGACCGCCGCGGCGATCGCCAGCGCCGCGAGCAGCCACAGGCTGCCCGCGCGCGGCCGCAGGCGCGGCCGGTACGGCTGACGGCGCGCGCCGGCGGACGATGCGTCAGTTGTCAAAGCCGACCTTGTCGACGAGCTGGCTCGCCTGCTTGCGATGCTTCGCGATGTCAGCCAGCGGCAGCGGATCGACCTTCAGCGTGCCGAAGCTCGCGATCACCGGGTCGAGCTTCACGTTCGCGCGCACCGGGTATTCGTAGTTCGCCTGCGCATACAGCGCCTGCGCTTCGGGTGAAACGAGGTATTCGAGCAGCTTCACCGCGTTGGCCTTGTGCGGCGCGTGCTTCGCGACCGTCGCGCCGCTGATGTTCACGTGCGTGCCGCCGCTCTTCGCGTTCGCAAACGTCGGCCGCACGACCTTGATCGCGTCGCCCCACTTGCGCGCGTCGGTGCCCGGCTCGGCATTCTTCATGTGACCGACGTAGTACGCGTTCGCGAGGCCGACGTCGCAGATGCCGCCGAGGATGTCGCGGGCGACATCGCGGTCGCCGCCCGTCGCCTTGCGCGCGAGGTTCGCCTTCACGCCGCGCAGCCACTTCTCGGTTGCGGCTTCGCCGTCGTGCGCGATCATCGCGGCGACGAGCGCCGTGTTGTACGGATGCTGGCCCGAGCGGATGCAGACCTTGCCCTTCCATTTCGGATCGGCGAGATCTTCATAGCGGAACGCGTCGACCTTCAGGTCCTTTTCGACGTACAGCACGCGGTCGCGCAGCGACAGTGCGTACCAGTCGCCGTTCGCGCCGCGCAGGTTCACGGGAATCGCGTCGTCGAGCGCCTTCGAGCGCACCGGCTGCGTGAGCCCGCCGTCGACGAGATCGAGCAGGTTGCCGACGTCGACCGTCATCAGCACGTCGGCCGGCGACTGCGCGCCTTCGGCCTTGACGCGCTCGAGCAGTCCGTCCTTCACGAACACCGTGTTGACCTTGACGCCGCTCTGTTTCGTGAACGCGTCGATGAGCGGCTGGATCAGCTTCGGCTCGCGGGTGGTGTACAGGCTCACTTCCTCGGCCGCATGGGCCAGCGGCGCGAATGCGGCCGCGGCAAGGGCGAGGGCGCCGGCAAGCGGCAGCAGGCGGGTGCGCGGATTCGACATGAAGACTCCGGTGGGGCAGGTGGACGAGGGAGGGTTCCGGGGCGCGCCTGCCGCCCGAGCGATCCGGAACATTACGAAATGAAAGACTCCGGATTCTAGATCGAAATGGGAATGATTATCAAATGAAAGCTTGCGGCGAGCGGGGAGGCGGATCGGAAACGAGGCGTCGCGGCGGTGGCGCAAGCGCGTAGAATGCGCGCTTCGACGAATTTGACGGAATCGCCCCGACCATGAACGATCAGCGCAAGAAGAACCCTGTCCGCAACGTGAGCATCCTGATCGTCGTGGCCGTGCTGCTCGTGATCGGGACGATCCTGTACAACGCGATTTCGCAGAAGCGCGCGTACGACGAGGCCCATCCGGCCGAGGCCGCGAGCACGGCATCGCACTGACGTGCCGGTAAGCGGCCCGGCCGGGCCGCTTACGGAGTGCGTGCGAACGAGGGAAGCCCGTGGCTTCCGGCGCGACAGGCGCCGCGCGGAGCCGGGAAAGAAGCGGGCGCCGAAACCGGCGCGCCGCGTAGATGGGTCAGCCGTGCGTCAACGTGACGCAGGTGCGAACTTCGGGCGGATTCGTACGTAGAACAGGGCCGCGAGCAGCGCGAGCCACGCCGCGCCGACATACAGCGCGACGCGCGTATCCTCGAACCAGCCGAGCATCACGATCACGAAACCCATGAACGCGATCGTCAGCGCCGGCGCCACCGGCCACAGCGGCACCTTGAACTTCAGCGCCGCGATTTCGGCGTTCGACAGGCGGCGGCGCATCGCGACCTGCGACAGCAGGATCATCAGCCACACCCACACCGTTGCGAACGTCGCGATCGCCGCGACCATCAGGAACACGTCCTTCGGCATCAGGAAGTTGAGCAGCACGCCGATCAGCAGCGCGCCGGCCATCACGAGCACCGTGACCCACGGCACGCCGTGCCGCGACGTCGTCATCAGCACGCGCGGCGCCTGGCCCTGCCGCGCCATCCCGAACATCATCCGGCCCGCGCCGAAGATATCGCTGTTGATCGCCGAGATCGCCGCGCTGATCACGACCAGGTTGAGGATCGTCGCGGCCGACTTCACGCCGAGCGCCGAGAAGATCTGCACGAACGGGCTGCCGCCGTTGCCGACGCCCGTCCACGGGCTGATCGACATCAGCACGACCATCGTCAGCACGTAGAACAGCAGGATGCGCGCGGGCACCGCGTTGATCGCGCGCGGAATCACGCGTTCCGGATCCTTCGCCTCGCCGGCGCTCATCCCGATCACCTCGATCCCGCCGTACGCGAAGATCACGACCGACAGCGACGCGATCAGCCCGCCGATACCGTTCGGCAAGAAGCCGCCGTGGTTCCACAGGTTCGCGAACGTCGGCACGTCGGCCGAATGGCCGAAGTGCATGCCGGTCAGCAGGATCGCGACGCCGCCGCCGATCATCGCGACGATCGCGCCGACCTTGATGATCGACAGCCAGAACTCGAGCTCGCCGAACACCTTCACATGGCACAGGTTCAGCCCGCAAATGATCGCGACGACCCCGAGCACCCAGATCCATTGCGGGACATCCGGAAACCAGAAGCCCATGTAGATGCCGAACGCGGTGATGTCGGCGATCGCGACGATCACCATTTCGAGCGTGTAGGTCCAGCCCGTGACGAATCCCGCGAACGGGCCGAGGTTCTCGGTCGCGTAGTGGCCGAACGAGCCGGCGACGGGTTCGCGCACGGCCATCTCGCCGAGCGCGCGCATCACCATGTAGACGGCCGCACCGCCGAGGATGTAAGCCAGGATCACGGCCGGGCCCGCGAGCTGGATCGCGGACGCCGAACCGTAGAACAGGCCCGTGCCGATCGCCGAGCCCAGCGCGAGAAAGCGGATGTGCCGCGCGCTCAGGTGGCGCTGCAAGTTTTTCATCGAGTCTCCGATATCGTTATGCGACGGACCGGGCGAGCGGGTCCGGTCCGATTGGCTCAAGTTGTATATACAACTTGAATGTGAACGAATGATAACAATTCGGGCCCGGTAACCGGAATCGGGTATTCCCTGACTGGTGCGACGAGCGGAATAGGGCGTGGGGCGGTCGCGCGACGGATGCGCGGGCCGCGTGGAGCGGGCGGATCATGCTTCGGGAGTTCGTTGAATCGGGGAACGCCGGTGGCCGGGCCGCGGCGTGCGCGGGCCGGCCACCGGCGGGAACGGTCGGGCAGGGTCAGGCAGGCAGGCGGATCACGCTCGCGTCCTTGCGGATCAGCAGCGACGACGCAAGCATCTGCTTGCACTGGTGCGCAAGCACCTTCAGGTCGTGCGTGAGCTCGGCGCCGACCGCGTCGGATTTTTCCGCCGACACGACCATCGCGTCGAGATCGCGCGTGATCTGTTTCGACGCTTCGAGCTGATGGGCAGGCGGCGGCTCGCCGGCCTCGGCCTTCTCGAGATTGTCGAGCACGGCCGCGAGGCCGCGCTGCAGCGCGTCGTCGTGGACGAGGCTGCCGTCGACCGAGCACGCGTTGCGGATCAGCGGCGCGGCGGCCGTGATCTGCGCGCCGAGCACGTGCGTCTGCACGAGCAGGTCGTTCAGCTCGGGCACGAAGCGCTGGTGCGCCTTCGGCTCGATCATCATCCGCTGGAACGCCTGCCCGAGGTTCGCGAACGCGATGTGCACGTCCTTGCGTGCGAGGCGGTAGCGGTAGTCGTCGTCGAGGCTCGTGGCCGGCGTCTCGACCGCGGCGGCGATGACCGGCACTACGGCCGCGCCGTCGGCGGTGGGCACCGGCGGCGACGACGCACCGCGCCCGACGCGCCACACGGCCTCGAAATACTTGCGGGTCGCCGTGAGCATGTCGGCGACCTGCTTGCCCATCAGCCGGTATTCCCAGTACGGGAACAGCCGGCTCGCGGCGATCGCGATCATGCAGCCGACCACGGTGTCGATCGCGCGCTCGCCGATGATCCGCATGCTGCCCGGCGCGAGCAGGTGGAACATCAGCAGCACGTACGACGACGTGAATACGACGCTCGCCGCGTAGTTGAACAGCAGCAGGCTGTAGCTCATCACCATCGACCCGAACATGATCGCGATCAGCAGGTGCGGCTCCTTCACCGTGTAGATCAGCGCGATGCTCGCCGCGCAGCCGATCAGCGTGCCGACGATACGCTGCGCGTTGCGCTGCTTGGTCAGCGAGTAGCCGGGCTTCAGGATGATGATGGTCGTCATCACGATCCAGTACGCGTTCGTGAGCGGCAGCAGCCGGCCGAGCCAGAAGCCGACCGCCACCGCAATCGTCACGCGCAGCGCGTGGCGCAAGCTCGGCGAACTCATGTTCAGGTTCGAGAAGATCAGCAGCGGCGACATCCGGCGGCGCTGCAGGAAGCGCGCGAGCGCCTTGTCGATCTTCAGTTCGGTTTGCTGCGGATCGGCGTGGCCCGACAGGTTGCGGCGCATCCGTTCGATCAGGCGCGTCGCGCTCCAGATGCGCCGGAACGTCGCGAGCACGGCCGCATAGGCTTCCGCGTTGGTGGCCGCGAAGTTCTTCTTGCGCATCAGCTCGATCTCGTACTCGATCGCGCGCAGCTCGGCCTTCACGCTGATCCGCGAATGCGGCGCGCGGTTTTCGAGCACCGCGAGGCCGATCTCCTCGAGATCGGCGGCCGCCTTGCCGATCAGGTCGCGGTAGAAAATGATGAGATCCGAGCCGCCGAACGTGTTGCGCACGAGCGGGTAGTCGGTGTGCGCGCCGACGAACAGCTCGTGCAGGTCGACGCTGTTGATGAACAGGTTGTACATCGTCGTGCGGCCGGGATCGAGCTTGCCGCGCCGCAGCTTCGGCAGGTTGCGCAGCACGATGTCGCGCGCGGTTTCCTGCGTTTCGACCGCGGTGATCTGCCGGGCGACGAGATTGCGGTAGCACTCGTCGAGATCGGCATCGAGATCGTAGAACTGCGCGCGCGCGAGCAGGTAGTCGGCGCATGCGAACAGGCTCTCGGCCAGCGCCTGCTGCTCGATCCGGCGCGCCTGCCATTGCGACACGAGCGTGGCCCAGTACGTATACCAGAGGCCGCCCGCGAGAATCCAGCCGGCGTTGATGAACGCCTGCAGCGGCGTGAATTTCTCCTCGAGCGTCATCACCATCATGAACAGCGTCGCGAAGCTGATCTGCGGCCAGCGGTTGCCGTAGACGACGATCAGCGACAGCACGAACGTGAGCGGCACGATCGTGAGCCACAGCGCGAAGATGTTCGGTGTCGCGAGGCCGGTGGCGAGCGCGGCGAGGAAGCCGATCACGCTGCACGCGAGCATTTCGTTGTGCTTGTACTTGAGCGGGCCCGGCATGTCGACCACGCATGCGCCGAGCGCGCCCGTCGAGATAGTGAAGCCGAGCTCCCGGTTGTGAAACACGATCAGGCACAGCACGGCCGGCAGCGAGACGCCGACCGCGATCCGCAGGCCGCCGAAAAAGTACTGGCTGTAGAAAAACTTTCTGATTTCGACCGAATAGCGCATCGATGGGCTGAATGGCAGACGAAGAGGCCCGGGGGCGGCGTATTTGACTGGCGACGAGTCTATCGTATTTCGCGGTCCGTAAAACCTGGCTTTCCGGCCGAGGTTCGCGGCGGCGGCCCATTTGCTATCCTTGGGGACCCTGTTCGCCCGGCTCGGCCGGCGCGAGGTTCCGACGCCCGCCTCATGCTCCATCTCTTCTATTCGAATCGTCACGAAACGCTGGCCGATGCGCTGCTCGAGGATCTGTCCGCGTTTCCGGCCCGCAACGGCCCGTGGGCGCCGCAGCAGGTCATCGTGCCGAGCGCGGCGCTGCGCCGCCGTCTCGAGCTCGACATCGCCGCGCGCAACGGCGTGTGCGCGAACGTCGAGTTCACGTATCTCGCGCAATGGTTGTGGGAGCAGATCGGCCGCGTGATGGAGGTGCCCAAGCGTTCGCCGTTCGCGCCCGACCGTCTCGTGTGGCGCTGCTACCGGCTGTTCGCGCAAGCGGCCGACAGCGCGCCGTGGCTCGCGTCGCCGCGGCTTGCCGCGTATCTGTCCGCCTCCGACGATGCGATGCGCTACGAGCTCGCGCATCGCGTCGCGGCCGTGCTCGATCATTACCTGACCTATCGCCCCGAATGGCTGGCCGCGTGGCAGGCCGGCGAGTCGGTGCTCGCGGGCGACGCCGCGCCGCGCGGGATCAGCGACGCCGCGCGCGACGACGAGCGCTGGCAGGCCGCGCTGTGGCGCGCGCTGCTCGCGGAACTGAGCGACAGCGGCACGCCGCCCGCGCACCGCTTCCTGGTCGAAGCGCGCCATCTCGATGCCGATGCGGTCGCGCGCGTCGACTGGCCGGAATCGGTCAGCGTGTTCGCACTGCCGACGATGCCGCCGCTGCACGTCGCGCTACTGCGCGAGCTGTCGCGCTGGATCGACGTGCGCGTCTACGCGCTGAACCCGTGCCGCGAATTCTGGTTCGACATCGTGACCGCCGCGCATGCCGAGGCGCTCGATGCGGCCGGCCGGCTCGACTACCAGGAAGTCGGCCATCCGCTGCTCGCCGAATGGGGCCGGCAGACGCAGGCGCAACTGCACATGCTGCATGAGCTGACTGAAAGCGCCGCGTCGGGCGATGCGTCGCGTTTCGTCGAGAATCCCGCGCCGACGTGGCTCGCGCGCGTGCAGAACGCGATCCTCGAACTGCAGCCGGAGGCCGAAGCCGGCGATGCGCCGGCCGAACGCGGGATCGAGGTGCATGTGTGCCACAGCCTCGCGCGCCAGCTCGAGGTGCTGCACGACCGGCTGCTCGCGTGGTTCGACGCCGACGCGAGCCTGCAGCCGTCGGACGTGCTCGTCGCGGTGGCCGATCTCGCGGCGGCCGGGCCGCTGATCGATGCGGTATTCGGCACGGCCGGCGCCGGCGGCGCGCGCGTGCCTTACCGGATCACCGGCCTGCCGCCGTCGCAGGCGAACCCGGTCGCGCGCGTGCTGCTCGACTGGCTCGCGTTGCCGGAGCGGCAGGTCGGCGCGCCGGAGCTGGTCGAGTGGCTGCGCGTCGACGCGGTGGCTGCGCGCTACGGCATCGATGCGGCCGCGCTCGAGACGGTGCAGACCTGGCTCGCGGCCGCCGGCGCGCGGCGCGGGCTGTCGCCGCTCGCGAGCGACGACGCGGCCGTGCCTGCGCCGCGCCATACGTTCTCCGATGCGCTCGCGCGGCTCTTCCTCGGTTATGCGATGCCCGAAGGCGCGGCGCCGGTCGGCGCGTGGCTGCCGATCGAGGCGGCCACGGGCAGCGAGGCCGAGCTGCTCGGCCGGCTCGCGCGCTTTACCGACGATCTCGACGGCTTCGCGCGGCGGCTTGCCGAATCGCACACGCCGCATGGATGGAGCGAACTGTTCGCCGACACGCTCGCGCGTTTCTTCGATTCGGGCGCCACGTATGCGGATTCGCTCGCGGGCGTGCGCGACGCGCTCGACGCGATGCTGGCCGCGATGACGGAGGGCGCGCCCGACGAAGCGCTGCCGGCGGCCGTCGTCCGCGCGGGGCTTGCCGCGGCACTCGACGATCCGGCGCGCGGCGGGGTGCCGTGGGGCGGCGTCACGTTCTCGTCGCTGACGAGCCTGCGCGGCCTGCCGTACCGCGTCGTCTGCCTGCTCGGGATGGACGACGGCGTGCTGCCGAGCCTCGCACGCGCGGACGAATTCGACCTGATGGCCGTGTTGCCGAAGCTCGGCGACCGGCAGCGCCGCGACGACGAGCGCAACCTGTTTCTCGACCTGCTGCTCGCCGCACGCGACCGGTTGTTGATCGCGTACACGGGCCGCAGCATCCGCGACAACGCGCCGTTGCCGCCGGCGGCACTCGTCGACGAACTGCTCGACCATCTCGCGATCGTCACGGCGGGGCACGACGCCGCGCCGGACGCGGTCGATGCCGCACGTCGCGCGTTCATCGTCGAGCATCCGCTGCAACCGTTCGCGGCCGCGTATTTCCAGCCCGGCAGCGGGCTCGTTTCCTATGACGCCGAGCGCGCGGCGCTCGCGTCGCTGCTGGCCGCCGATGCGTCGCGCGACGACCAGCGCGAACCGCCGTTCTTCGCGCAGCCGCTGCCGGCCGAACCTGTCGAGCCCGTCGCGTTCAGCGAATTCGAACGTTTCTGGCGGCATCCCGCGCGCGCGCTGCTGCGCGCACGGCTCGGCATCGTGCTCGCCGACGCGCAGGCCGAACTGCTCGACACGGAGCCGTTCGCGCTCGACTTCGCCGGCAGCGATGCGCTCGCCGAGCGCGTGCTGCCGCTCCTGATCGAATCGGATGATGGGGCCGCGCACGATCATGCGCTGCGCATTGCGGACGCGAGCCCCGAATTGCCGGGCGGCGCGACGGGCGCCGTGTGGCGCGACCAGGCGCTCGGCTCGATGACGCAGCTTGCGTCGAACGTGCGCCTCGCGCTGGCCGACGGCATCGAACGGCGGCCGTTTTCGCTCGTCATCGCGCCCGCGTGGCCCGATACGGAGCAGGCGCTGTTCGGCGCCGACGACGCGATGCTGTCGGGCGACGCGGTCAGCGCACCGCTCGAACTGCACGGCACGCTGAACCGGCTCACGCCGGCCGGGCAGATCATCTATCGCTATGCACGGTCGAGCGCGCGCGACTACCTGTCCGCGTGGCTCGCGCATCTCGTCTACTGCGCGGTCGAGCCGGGCGGCCCGCGCCGCACGCTGTGGTTCGGCAGCGGCGGCGCGTTCGAGCTGACGCCCGTCGCGGCGCCGCTCGAACGGCTTGCGCCGCTTGCCGCGCTGTTTCGCGCCGGGCGGCGCATGCCGCTGCGGTTTTTCCCGCGCAGTGCGTGGGCGAGGGTGTCCGACGGCGAAGCCAAGGCCGCGAGCGTCTGGATCAACGAGCGCGTCGTGAGCGAAGCCGACGATCCGGCCATCGCGATCGCATGGCGCGGCGCGCATGCATCGCTCGACGAACCGTTCGGCACGCTCGCGCGGCTCGTGTTCGAGCCGCTCGTCGAACATCTGAAGGAGGTCGCATGAGCGCCGTGTCGCAGCCGCAGCCGGCGCTCGAACTCGACGTGTTCGCGTGCCCGCTCGACGGCGTCAACCAGATCGAGGCGTCGGCTGGCACCGGCAAGACCTGGAACATCTGCGCGCTGTATGTGCGCCTGCTGCTCGAAAAGGATCTCGGCGCGGACGAAATCCTCGTCGTGACCTTCACGAAGGCGGCGACGGCCGAGCTGCACGAGCGGATTCGCGGCCGGCTCGCGCAGCTCGCGCACGTGCTCGACACGGGCGACGACGGCGGCGATCCGTTCATCGCGCGCCTGCTCGAGACCACGCTAGGCGAAGACGGCACGCTCGATCCCGAGACGGCCGCGAAGCGGATCCGGCGCGCGCTGCGCGCATTCGACCAGGCCGCGATCCATACGATCCACGCGTTCTGCCAGCGCGCGTTGCAGGAAGCGCCGTTCGCGGCCGCGATGCCGTTCGCGTTCGACATGGAGACCGACGACGCATCGCTGCGCTTCGAGCTCGCGGCGGACTTCTGGCGCACGCGCGTCGAACCGGCGGCCGCGCGCTCGCCGGGCTTCGCGACCTGGCTCGTCGAATCGGGCGCCGGCCCGGCCGCGCTTGATGCGCAACTCGCGCGCCGGCTGAAGAAGCCGCTCGCCGCGCTGCGCTGGGACGGCGTGACCGAGCCGGACGAATCGGCCGAGGCCGCCGCGGCCGAATGCTTCGCGGAGGCCGCGCGGATGTGGGCAGCCGAGCGCGACGCGATCGATGCGTTGCTGCACATCGCGCAGCCCGCGCTCAACCAGCGCTCGCACAAGCCCGACGCGGTTGCCGATGCGCTCGCCGCTTGGGCCGCGCATTTCGCGCAGGGCGACGCGACGGCCGCGCTGCCGAAGGCCGCGCTGAAGCTCACGCGCAGCGCGCTTGTGAAAGCGACGAAAAAGGGCGGCGCGACGCCCGAACACGCGTTCTTCGACGTGGCTGACGCGCTCGAAGCTGCCGTGGCCGCAGCCGAAGCCGCGCAGCGCGCGCGCTGGCTCGCGCTGATCGCCGAATGGCTCGACATGGCGCCGGGCGAGCTGGCCGAGCGCAAGCGTACGCGGCGGGTCGTGTCGTTCGACGACCTGCTCGCGAACCTGTACCACGCGCTGCATGCGCATCCGTGGCTTGCCGACACGCTGCGTGCGCGCTATCCGGCCGCGCTGATCGACGAGTTCCAGGATACCGACCCGCTGCAGTTCGCGATCTTCAACCGCATCTTCGCGCCGGGCGGGCCGCTTTTCCTCGTCGGCGATCCGAAGCAGGCGATCTACAGCTTCCGCGCCGCCGATCTGCATACCTATCTTGCGGCGCGCGCGAGCGCGAGCGCGTGCTACACGCTGGCGGTCAACCAGCGCTCGACGCCCGCGATCGTCGATGCGTGCAACCGCTTCTTCATGTCGAATCCGCGCGCTTTCGTGCTCGACGGGCTCGACTATTACGCGGTGCGTGCCGGCACGCGCGTGCGTGCGCCGTTCGTCGACGAAACCGATCCGGGCCCGGCCGGCGATTTCCGGGTGTGGGCGCTGCCGGGCGGCGAAGGCACGCTGCTCAAGCGCGACGCGCAGGCGCAGGCCGCCCAGGCCTGCGCGGCCGAGATCGCGCGGCTGATGCGCGGCGCGCGCGAAGGGCACGTGCGGCTGGGCGACACGCCGCTGTCGCCGGGCAACATCGCGGTGCTCGTGCAGACGCACCGGCAGGGCAGTCTCGTGAAACGAGTGCTCGCCACGTGGGGCATCGGCAGCGTCGAACTGGCGCAGGCCTCGGTGTTCTCGACCGGCGACGCCGAGCAGCTCGAACGCGTGCTGGCGGCGATCGACGCGCCGGGCGACCTGCGGCGTCTGCGCGCGGCGCTCGCGGCCGACTGGTTCGGCCTCGATGCCGGCGCGCTGTGGCGGATGGAGCAAGGCGACGGCGATGCGTCGCACGAAGCGTCCGCGGCCGACAGTGCCGACGCGATGAGCTGGGTCGAGCGTTTCTCGCGCTATCGGCTGCTGTGGCGCGAACGCGGTTTCGCGGTGATGTGGCGCACGTTCACGCGCGAGCTGCGGATTGCCGAGCGGCTGATGGCCGGCGCGGATGGCGAACGCCGCGTGACCGACATCAACCATCTGGCCGAGCTGACGCAGGCGCGCGCATCCGCGCAGCCGGGCATCGCGCCGACGCTGCGCTGGCTCGCCGCGCAACGGCTCGACGGCGGCGGCGAAGAGGCGCAGTTGCGTCTCGAATCCGATCGCAACCTCGTGCAGATCGTGACCGTGCACAAGTCGAAGGGCCTTGAATACGCGATCGTGTTCTGTCCGTTCCTGAACGACGGCGGGTTGCGCGAGCCGCCTTCGTCCGCGCTGCCCGATGCGCGCGAGTATCACGACGACGCGGGCGACGCCGTGCTGCACTACGGATGCGACGACGAAGCGGCCGCGCACGCGGCGCGGCAGGCGATGCGCGAGCAGGCCGCGGAACGCGCGCGGCTCGTCTACGTGGCGCTCACGCGCGCGGTCTATCGCTGCTATGTCGTCGCCGGGCCGTATCTGTCGTCGCGCTCGACGCGCGAAGCGCGGCGCAGCGTGCTCAACTGGCTCGTCGCGGGCGCCGGCCAGTCGTTCGACGCGTGGCTCGACGAGCCGCCCGACGAAGCCGCGCTCGATGCCGCGTGGCTTGCGCTCGCGGGCGGCCCCGTGAGCGTCGCGCCGCTGCCGGCGCCCGCGCGCCGCGAGCGTCTCGCGGCCGGGCACGACGCATCGCAGACGCTCGCGGCGCGCCACGCATCGCGCGTGCTGCGCGATGCGTGGCGGATGGCGAGCTTCAGTTCGCTGACTGCGTCGATGGCGCGCGAGGAGGCCGGCGTCGCTGCCGTGCCCGACGACGAGCTGCGACCCGATCACGATGCGCTTGCCGCGGTGGCGCCGGACGGCGAGTTCATATTGGCCGATACGGTTGCGCCCGAACAGCCGGACGACGACATTCTCGTGTTCCCGCGCGGCGCGGCGGCGGGCGAGTGCCTGCATCGTCTGTTCGAACTCAGCCGGTTCACGGAGCCCGAATCGTGGCACAAGGCCGCGCTCGGCGCGCTGCACGACCGGCCGGTCGAGGCCGAGCCCGAACTCGCGACGCGCCTGCCGGCGATGATGGCGCGGCTCGTCGACGATGTCGTGCGCACCGAACTCGTGCCGGGCATGCGGCTTGCCGATCTCGATCCCGCGAAGCGGCTCGACGAAATGGGGTTCCTGTTCCCGGCGCCGTCGCTCGACCTGACGGCGCTGCGCCGGCTGCTGGTCGCGCACGGCTACCCGGACGTTGCACTGGAGGCGGGCATGCTCGCCGGATTCATCAAGGGTTTCATCGACATGATCGTCGAACACGACGGCCGCTTCTGGATCGTCGACTGGAAGTCGAACCATCTCGGCACGACGCCGGACGCCTACGGCCCGCGCGCGCTCGACGTCGCGATGGCCGATCACGCGTATCACCTGCAGGCGCTGCTCTATACGGTCGCGCTGCATCGCTACCTGCGCGGGCGGCTGCCCGATTACGACTACGACACGCATATCGCGGGCTACCTGTACCTGTTCGTGCGCGGCGTGCGGCCCGACTGGCGCAGCGGTGGCGAGCCGGCCGGCGTGCACGCGCGGCGGCCCGAACGCGCGCTCGTCGACGCACTCGACCGGATGATGGAAGGGGGCCGCGCATGAATGCGTCCGACGACACGCTCGAATTTACCGGCGGCCTCGTCGCGCGGCTGCCCGAGCCCGCCGATTTCGGCATCGCGCTCGCGGAAGGCTTCGCGCGCCGCATCGGCGACCTCGCGCGGCGCGCCGGCGCGCCGGCCGCGGCCGCGCGCTGGGCGGCGCGCGCCGCGTTCGCGACGAGCCGCGCGACCGCGGGCGGCCACGTGTGCGTCGCACTCGGCGCGCTCGCGCAGCGCTACGAAGAGCCGCTCGACGACATCCGCGCGGCGCTCGCCGCGAGCGGCGTGGTCGCGTTCGGCACACTCGCGCGCGGTGACGAGCGGCCGCTGATCGTCGACCGGCACGACCACCTGTACCTGTCGCGTTATTTCGATTACGAACGGCGGCTGGCCGATGCGCTGGTTGCGCAGGCCGGCGTCGCGGTACCGGACGACGGGTTGTCGCCCGACCGGTTGCGCGACAACCTCGCGCGCTACTTCGGGCCCGCGACCGGCGAAGTCGACTGGCAGCGCGTCGCGGCGATCGTCGCGCTGACCGGCCGCGTGACGATCGTCAGCGGCGGCCCCGGCACCGGCAAGACGACGACCGTCGTCGGCGTGCTGGCCTGTCTGCTCGACGCGCACCCGGGGCTGCGCATCGCGCTGGCCGCGCCGACCGGCAAGGCCGCGCAGCGGATGCAGGAAGCGCTGCATGCGCGGGCCGGCGACCTGCCGCCCGAGCTCGCGGCGCGCCTGCCCGATACGTCGTACACGCTGCATCGCCTGCTGGGCGGCGGCGGGGCAGCCGGCTTCCGGCATCATCGCGACAATCCGCTGCCGTACGACCTGATCGTCGTCGACGAAGCATCGATGATCGACGTCGCGCTCGCCGCGCATCTGCTCGACGCGCTCGCGCCGGGCGCTCGGCTCGTGCTGCTCGGCGACAAGGACCAACTGGCCGCGGTCGAGGCGGGCGCCGTGTTCGCGGAGCTGAGCGCGCGGCCGGCGTTTACCGCGGCGGCGCGCACGCGCATCGCGCAGGCGCTCGGTATCGACGAGGCGGCGTTCGTCGCGGCGTTGCCGGTGCCGGACGAAGCGGCGGCGGCTGTGCCTGCTGCGAATCCGGTTTCCGCTGCGGCACCGGCCCAGGCTTCCGCTTCGGTATCCGCCGCTGCTTCACGCAAACGCGCGTCGCGTCCGCGCGCCGATGCGCGACAGGCGTCGCTGTTCGACGACGAACCGCAGGACGACGCGGTTGCCGCTACCGACGTCGCGCCACCTCCGTCCGCCGGTCCGGCATTGACCGATGCCGGCGATATCGGCGATGCGGGCAACGCCTCCCCATGGATCGAGGCCGACGAACTTGCGTGGCTCGACGCCGTCGAGCTGCCGCCGTTCGACGCCGGCGATGTGGCGCTTGCTTCGGTCACGTCGACATTGCCCGGCGAACCCGCTGCATCGCCCGCCACGCCCGCGCCGGCGCCGCTCGCCGACTGCGTCGTGTGGCTCGAACGCAATTACCGCTTCGGTCTCGATTCGCCGATCGGGCGGCTGTCGCTCGCGATCCGCCGCGGCGACGTGCAGGCCGCGCTCGATGCGCTGCCCGCGGACGACGCGGCTGCCGCGTCGTTCCACGACGATGCGGGCGAGTCGCTTGCGTCGTCGACGGTCGAGCGGCTCGCGCGGCGGTTCGGCGCGTACCTCGATGCGTTGCGCGACGCGCTGGCCGCGCCGGCGCCCGATCCGCTGCCGCTGTTCGACGCGCTCAACCGGTTCCGGATCCTGTGCGCGACCCGCAGCGGCTCGCGCGGCGCGGAGCACGTCAACGCGCTCGTGGCCGCGCACGTGCGGCATGCGGCGCGCGTGCCGCTCGCGGTCGGCGCGCACTGGTTCACCGGGCGGCCGATCATGGTGACGCGCAACGACTATGCGCTCGGGTTGTTCAACGGCGACATCGGCATCGCGTTGCCCGACGCGCACGGCGTGCTGCGCGTGTGGTTCAGGCGCGCGGACGGCACCGCGCGCGCGGTGTCGCCGGCCGCGCTGCCGCCGCACGAAACGGCGTTCGCGCTGACGGTCCACAAATCGCAGGGCTCGGAATTCGACGAAGCCGCGCTCGTGCTGCCGGCATCGTTCGGCCGCGTGCTCACGCGCGAGCTCGTCTACACGGCAGTGACGCGGGCACGTACGCGCGTGCAGGTGATCGGGCCGCGGCGCGTGCTGGCGCAGGCGGTCGCGACGCGCACGCAGCGCGATTCGGGGCTCGCGGCCCGCGTCGACGAGGCGCTCGCGCGGCGCCGCATGGAGGCTTCGCGATGATGATCCGCTATACGCTCGATCCGGCCGAAGTCGAATGGACGGCCGTGCGCGCGCAGGGCGCGGGCGGGCAGAACGTGAACAAGGTGTCGAGCGCGATCCACCTGCGCTTCGACATCCGTGCGTCGTCGCTGCCGCCCGTCATCAAGGAGCGGCTCCTCGCACTGTCCGACCAGCGCATCACGCGCGACGGCATCGTCGTGATCAAGTCGCAGGAATACCGCACGCAGGAGAAGAACCGCGAAGCCGCGCTGGCGCGACTCGATACGCTGATCGCCGGCGTCGCGTTCACGCCGCGCGCGCGGGTCGCGACGCGGCCGACGCGCGCGTCGAAGGAGCGACGGCTCGAGCACAAGTCGCGCCGCAGCGTGGTGAAGTCGGGAAGAGGGAAGGTGGTCGACTGACGAATGGATGGCCGGACGGCCGCACGCTCGAAGGACACCGCGGGTGAACGCCCGCCGCCGCGCCGGCCGGCTAGCGCATCACGGTTCCCGCGCTGTCGAGCACGAAGTCGACGCAGAACACGACGAGCCGGCTCTGCGCGCGGATCGCGACGGCGGCCGTGTAGCAGTCGCGGCCTTCCGTCAGCGAGAAGTGCGGGCCCATCAGCGCGACGCGCCCGGGCGCGGCGATCGCGCGCTGAAAGTACGGGCGTCGCGACCAGTTGCTGTGGGTTTCCGGGAAAAGCGGCGACAGGCGGGTGACGCTCGCCTGGCCATCGTCGGGTCGCGCGCCGATCGACGGCAGGAACTGCTCGCCGATCTCGTCCGTGACGAACACGCGGCGCGCGGCCGGCACCGCGAACACGCGTTGCGCGGCATCCTGCAGGTTGCCGCTCGCGGAAAACGCGGCCGCGCCGGTGAGCACGAGCCGCTCGATCGCGTCGAAGCCCGGCTGTTCGGCGATGGCCGGCGTGTGCCGGCGCGCGATGAAGCGTCGCCACGCGGCGTCGAGCATCGCGGGCGCGGCCGCGCTTGCGTGCGCGATCGACGAGTCGGGCTGGCCGAACTGGAAGCCCTGCACGAAATCGATGTCGGCTTCCATCAGCGACTGCAGCGCGTCGTCGCTTTCGACGCCCTCGGCAAGCACCATCGCGCCGGCCTGGTGCAGCATCGACACGAGGTGATGCATGATGCGGCGATCGTCGGCCGACCCGGTCGAGCGCTCGACGAGCGATCGATCGAGCTT
This sequence comes from Burkholderia sp. BE17, assembly GCF_009362305.1. Classification (NCBI taxonomy): domain Bacteria; kingdom Pseudomonadati; phylum Pseudomonadota; class Betaproteobacteria; order Burkholderiales; family Burkholderiaceae; genus Burkholderia; species Burkholderia sp. BE17. The sequence continues at coordinate 201,707 of NZ_WHNU01000001.1, read as the reverse complement.
GACGATGTCGGGCCGTGCGCGCCACACGCGGTCGAAATTCGAGAACCCCGTGCCGAAATCGTCGATCGCGATCAGGAAGTCGCGATGCTGGATCATGTCGATCGTGCGGGCGAGCGCGGCTTCGTCGCGCGCCGGCTGTTCGACGACTTCCAGCACGATGCGGTTCGGCGGCAATGCGAAATGCCGGCACAGCGCCTCGACGAACTCGCGCTGCACGAGACCCGAATCGAGCACGCGCGGCGTCACGTTCAGGAACAGCCAGCCGTCGCCGATGCCTTGCGCGACGAAGTTGGCCGTATGCAGGCAGCGCGCGAGCCGGTCGAGCAGCAGCGCATCGGCATCGGCGCGTGTCTTGTCGAAGAGGGCGGCGGGCGAGACCAGCGCGCCGTTCGCGTCGACGACGCGCAGCAGCGCCTCGTAACCGACCACGCGCTTGTGCGTGATCGACAGCACGGGCTGGAACACGCTGCGCAGCGTCGTGGTGCGATAGGTGGCGAACCAGCCGCTGGGCGTTGGCGTCAGGTGTTCGAGCAGGGAGTCGAGCGATTGGTCGCGGGCGGGCTTCATGTCAACGGTGCCCAGGGCGGAGCAGTGGGGCGGCAGCGCGTCGCCACACTGAAGCAGTCGCATGCGCAGGCGGACGCGAAAGAACGTGGGGCATCGTGACCGCCTTCTGCGGATAAGTGTTCCGAGTGTAACGGGAATGCGGCGCCGCGCGTATCAGGGAAACTCCACACGCACTCGGCGCGCGGCTGCGGCCATGGCCGGCGCGCGGCAATGACCGGCGCCGCCCGAGTGCGCGCCGCGCATCACCGCCACGCAGCGAAGGCCGCCGCGGAAGCACATCGGAATCCGGTGGCATGGCGGCGGCATGACCGTGCGTGCAGCCGCATGGCGTGCATGGTGCGCGTAGCGGCGCGGGAAAACCCGCGGCGAGTACAGCCGCGGGCGGGCGCCGCCGTCGGATGAATGCCGGCGCGCCGGGAAACAGGCGGCGCCCGGCGTCGGCGGTTACCGCACGGCGGCCGGCAGCGCGTGCGCCCGGAACCTCAGGTTGCTTCGCCGCTACGCGGCCGCAGACCGGGAATCCGCTTGATCACGCCGGTCGCGAGGGCGGTGCCGACGAGCACGATCGCGCAGCCTTCGATCATCACGGCCGACACGTGTTCGCCGAGGAACAGCGCGCCCCACAGCAGGCCGAACACCGGGATCACGAACGTCACGGTAATCGCGCGGGCGGGGCCGACATGCGCGATCAGGTAGAAGAAGATGAAATACGCGATGCCCGTGCATGCGATGCCGAGGCCGAGCACGGAACCCCATGCGTGCGGGCCGACCGGTGCGGCCGGCCAGGTGGCGATCGCGAACGGCAGCAGCAGGACGGTCGAGCCGATCATGCTGCCGGTCGCGTTGACGAGCGGATCGACGCCGCCGAGCTTGCGCTTCGTGTAATTGGCCGCGATGCCGTACAGCAGCGTCGCGCCGAGCGCCGCGGCGGCGGCGAGCGCGGTCGCGCCGGCGCCCGTGTCGCCGTGCGCGTTCGCGATCTGGTTCCACACCAGCGTGATCACGCCGGCAAAACCGATCACGAGGCCGAGCGCGCGCGGCAGCGACAGCTTGTCCTTCAGCCACAGGTAGGCGACGAGCGCGCCCCACAGCGGCGTCGTTGCGTTGATCACCGACGTCAGGCCGGCCGACAGCGTCAGTTCGGCGAACGCGAACAGGCAGAACGGTATGCCCGAATTCAGCGTGCCGACGACGAACAACGGCCATGCATGACGGCGCAGCCGCGCGCCGAGATCGGCGGGTTTGAAGCGCGTCAGCGCAAAGCCGGTGAGAAACAGCGCACCGATGCCCACGCGCAGCGCCATCAGAGGCGCAACGCCGAAATCGACCACGCCGATCCGGATGAACAGGAACGACGCGCCCCACAGGGCAGCGAGCAGGGTCAGCAGAATGGCGTTCTTGGGTGACATCGATCGGGAGGGCGCGGGACGGGATGCGATGAATCTTACACTGCGTTACCACGCCATCGTTTCACGATTCGATGAAACGACAAGAAACGGGAGATTCGCCGTTTGCAGGCAAGGGGCGGCCGCCCACCGGCCGCGTTGCCCGATCAGTGATGGTGCCGGCCGCCGCGTCCGCCGAAGCCGAAATCGAGCGATAGCGCCGGTCCCCAATAACCGCCCCACGCCGGCGCATACGCAGGCGCCGGATAGTAGTAGGCGGGGCCCGGATCGACGTACACGGGCGCCGGCTGCACCGGTGCAGCCGTGTAATAGCCGCCAGGATAATAGCCGTACGGGTAGTAGCAGCCGGCGAGCGTCGTGCAGGCGAGCGCCGCGGCGACGAGGATCCTGTTCATGATGTCTCTCCGGCGGAGCCGGCAATCGGCAGATGCTTAAGCTTAGGCCGCGCGCCGATGACACGATGTGCGAAACGGTAACGGATCATTTCCGGGCACGCTGCGGCGTGCTGCGGCGCCGCATACGAAAAACGGCGCTTCCGCAGTGCGAAAACGCCGTCAGGCCGGAGTTCGCCGCGCTTCGCGCGGCGGCCGGTTAGCCGGTCGGCTTATTTACCGACCTGGTTGCCGATGATGCCGCCAGCCGCTGCGCCACCCAGCGTCGACAGCGCGTTGCCGCCGATCGCCGCGCCGGCGACGCCGCCGACACCCGCACCGATTGCCGTGTCGCGCTGGCGCCTCGTCATCGAATCGCAGGCCGACAGGCTGGCCACCGTCGCGACGAGGAGCGCGCATACCCCAATACGCCGAATCGAATTCATGATCGTTGTCCTGTGGTAGTGAACGGAGGACGCGCGACCGGCTGGCGGCCACGCATGCTCTCAATCTACGCGCCGCCCCGCGCCGCTGCTGTAAGGACTTGTTAAGGCCCGCGCGGTTTCGTAATCAATTGTTTCCCGCGCATCGACAGGCACGCGACATGCGCAAAAAAGCCCGCTCGAAAGCGGGCTTCGTGCATCGCGATGCGTTGCCGGTGCGGATCGCCGCGTCCGCTCGTTCGCTTATTGACGGTGATAAATCTCGGCGCCGGTCTTGACGAACTCGACCGCCTTCACTTCCATCCCTTTCTTCAGCGCTTCGGTTTCCGACACGCCTTGCTGCGCCGCGAACTCGCGTACGTCCTGCGTGATCTTCATCGAGCAGAAGTGCGGGCCGCACATCGAGCAGAAGTGCGCGACCTTCGCCGAATCCTTCGGCAGCGTTTCGTCGTGGAATTCGCGCGCCTTGTCCGGATCGAGACCGATGTTGAACTGGTCTTCCCAGCGGAATTCGAAGCGCGCCTTCGACAGCGCGTTGTCGCGCACCTGCGCGCCCGGGTGACCCTTCGCGAGGTCGGCGGCGTGCGCGGCGAGCTTGTACGTGATGATGCCTTCCTTCACGTCGTCCTTGTTCGGCAGGCCGAGGTGCTCCTTCGGCGTCACGTAGCACAGCATCGCGGTGCCGAACCAGCCGATCATCGCGGCGCCGATGCCCGACGTGATGTGGTCGTAGCCCGGTGCGATGTCGGTGGTGAGCGGCCCGAGCGTGTAGAACGGCGCTTCCTTGCACCAGTCGAGCTGCAGATCCATGTTCTCCTTGATCAACTGCATCGGCACGTGGCCGGGGCCTTCGATCATCACCTGCACGTCGTGCTTCCACGCGATCTGCGTGAGTTCGCCGAGCGTCTTCAGCTCGCCGAGCTGCGCTTCGTCGTTCGCGTCGTAGATCGAGCCGGGGCGCAGGCCGTCGCCGAGCGAGAAGCTCACGTCGTACGCCTTCATGATCTCGCAGATCTCTTCGAAGTGTTCGTACAGGAAGCTTTCCTTGTGATGCGCGAGGCACCACTTCGCCATGATCGAGCCGCCGCGCGACACGATGCCGGTCATCCGGTTCGCGGTGAGCGGCACGTACTGCAGGCGCACGCCCGCGTGGATCGTGAAGTAGTCGACGCCTTGCTCGGCCTGCTCGATCAGCGTGTCGCGGAAGATTTCCCAGGTCAGGTCCTCGGCCTTGCCGTTGACCTTCTCGAGCGCCTGGTAGATCGGCACGGTGCCGATCGGCACCGGGCTGTTGCGGATGATCCACTCGCGCGTTTCATGGATGTGCTTGCCGGTCGACAGGTCCATCACCGTGTCGCCGCCCCAGCGGATCGCCCACGTCATCTTGTCGACTTCCTCGCCGATCGACGACGTGACGGCCGAGTTGCCGATGTTCGCGTTGATCTTCACGAGGAAATTACGGCCGATGATCATCGGCTCGGATTCCGGATGGTTGATGTTCGCGGGAATGATCGCGCGGCCGCGCGCGATTTCGTCGCGCACGAACTCCGGCGTGATCTCGGCCAGCGCGTTCGCGCCGAACGCGGCAGCGCCGAACGCCTGGCCCGGGTGCTGGCGGCCCATCATCGCGGCGAGCTTCGCGCCGTTCGGGCCGCTCGACTTCAGGCTCTCGATGTATTCGGCGCGGCGCTGGTTCTCGCGGATCGCGATGTATTCCATTTCCGGCGTGATGATGCCCTGACGCGCGTAGTGCATCTGCGTGACGTTCTTGCCGGCCTGCGCACGGCGCGGGTTGCGGTGCAGGCCGGGGAAACGCAGGTCGGCGGTAGCCGGATCGGCCGCGCGCTCGAGGCCGTATCGGCTCGACAGGCCGGGGAGCACTTCGGTGTCGCCGCGCGCTTCGATCCAGCGCTGGCGCAGCGCGGGCAGGCCCGCGCGGATGTCGATCTTCGCTTCCGGATCGGTGTAGGGGCCCGACGTGTCGTACACGTAGATCGGCGGATTCTTTTCGCCGCCGAAGCCGGTCGGCGTGTCGGCCTGCGTGATTTCGCGCATCGGCACGCGGATGTCGGGCTGCGAGCCGGTCACATAGACTTTCCGCGAATTCGGCAGCGGCGCGACGGCAGCCGCATCGACGTGGGCGTCGGCGGACAGAAACTTCGGATTGGCGTTCATGCAATCTCCTGTGTGAGCGCCGGACAGGCGCTTCGGCGCTTGCCCGGAGCCCTGGACGAATGTGGGGCTCGAGCTAAGCAGGAGACGAGGCTTGGTGAGGCGGCGGATTTCGTCAGAAGGATGGCGGCGGAATCCGTACGCTTCCCTGCGCTGGCATTATCCAGATCAGGTTCAAAGGGTATTTCTCACCCGCAATGCCGGTTTGTTGACCGGGCGCATTGCAGGACCCCCGCGTTAGCAGCGCACACGATACACCGGCTTTGCGGCGGTTTCAACCGGTGGCAGACCGGTCGCCGCGGTGCAGTTGCAGCATTGCGGGCGGCGCGCCTGCCGTGCAAGCCGCGATGCATGACATCGCCGCACGGCCCTGCAGCCCGGCCGACAACGACGGCGCGGTGCGGCATTGCGGCATTTTCGGCAGCCCCTAAAAAAATTTTCGAAACGGCTGTCATTTCCCGCGACGTCCCCCGTCTATTCGGCTCCTCAAACCCATGTTTCGGAGAGATGTCATGAAAAAAGTACTGATCGCAGCCTGTGTCGCCGGTTTCGCCATGGCCGCAACGGGCGCGTATGCGCAGAACGACGCGATGTCGAAGGAGGGTTCGTCGATGTCGAAGGACGCGATGGGCCATGATGCGATGGCGAAGGACGGCGCGATGAAGAAGGACGCCATGAAGAAGCACGCGAAGAAGGACGCGATGAAGAAGGACACGATGGGCAAGCCGGAGTCGGGCGACAAGATGGCCCCGTCGAACTGACGGAAGCGGACGGAGCGCGGCCGACGCGCGTGTCGCCGCTGCGTGCCGGGACGGCACGCGGTGCCGGCTGACGCGCGGCGCTCGCACCTCGCCGCACGTCAGCGCATGCGTCGCCTGGCCGGTCGCCGGCCTCCGTCTCGCGCTCCATCGCCTCATTCCGGGAGTTTTCATCATGCAAACCGTTCCCGCCACAGGGCGCGCGGCCGCCACGCCGCCCGCGCGCCCGATCCATCCGCTGTGGGTGCGCGCGAGCCACTGGCTCAACGCGCTCGCGGCCGTGCTGATGGCGCTGTCCGGCTGGCGCATCTATGACGCGTCGCCGATCTATCCGACGTTCACGTTTCCTCATTGCATCACGATCGGCGGCTGGCTCGGCGGCGCGCTGCAATGGCATTTCGCGGCGATGTGGCTGCTCGTCGGCAACGGGCTGTTCTACCTGACGATGTCGCTTGCGACCGGGCGCCTCGTGCGCAAGATGCTGCCGGTCACGCCGGCATCCGTGTGGCGCGACGTGCGCGCGGCGCTCGGCGGGCGGCTGTCGCATGCCGACCTGAGCGTCTACAACGCGGTGCAGCGCGCGGCGTACCTGACCGCGATCGTCGATCTCGTCGTGCTGGTGCTGTCGGGGCTCGCGATCTGGAAATCCGTGCAGTTCCCGCTGCTGCGCGAACTGTTCGGCGGTTACGACAACGCGCGCGTCGTGCATTTCTGGGCGATGTCGCTGCTCGTCGCGTTCTTCGTCGTGCATGTCGCGATGGCGCTGCTGGTGCCGCGCTCGCTGCTCGCGATGCTGCGCGGCCGTTGAACGGCACGAAGGTGCCGAAGGAAATCATCATGTCCGAATCCGAACACAAGCGCGACCGCCCGCGCTGGACCCTCGACCGGAAGTCGCTCGAACTCGACGTGCGCCGCGAGCTCGAGATGCCGTCGCGGCGGCTCTTCAACCGGCGCGTGCTGACGCTCGGCGGCCTGACGATGCTGACCGGCTGCACGCTGCAGGACGATGCGTCGGTCAACACGTTCCTCGAGAAAGTGTCGCGCATGAACGATCGCGTGCAGGCCTGGCTGTTCAGCCCCGACCGGCTCGCGCCGACCTACACCGAAGCCGACATCACGCGGCCGTTCCCGTTCAACGCATACTACGGGATCGACGACGTGCCGCACGTCGATGCGTCGACATATCGGCTCGTGTTGTCCGGCCGCGTGACGGGCAAGCGCGTGTGGACGCTCGACGAACTGTATGCGCTGCCGCATGCGGAGCAGATCACGCGGCATATCTGCGTGGAAGGGTGGAGCGCGATCGGCCGCTGGGGCGGCACGCCGTTCGGCGCGTTCCTTGCGCGCGCCGGCGCCGACACGCGCGCGAAATACGTCGGCTTCAAGTGCGCGGACGACTACTACGAGAGCATCGACATGCCGACCGCGCTGCATCCGCAGACGCTGCTGGCATTCGACTACGACGGCCGCCGCCTGCCGCCGGAATTCGGCTTCCCGATGAAGCTGCGGATGCCGACCAAGCTCGGCTACAAGAACCCGAAGCACATCATGGAAATCTTCGTGACCGACACGTTTCCGGGCGGCTACTGGGTCGATCAGGGATACAACTGGTTCGGCGGATCGTGAGCGGCGCATGGCCCGGAAGTGCATGGCCCGGCAGCGCATGCGCGTGCCGCGACGCATCGCGCGTCATGCGTCACGCGGATGCGCGCACCTGGAGATCGACGCGCAGGCCGACTGCCGCGGCCATGTTCACGAGCGCGTCGAGCCCGAACAGGTTGATCTTGCCGCGCAGCAGATCGGAGACGCGCGGCTGCGTGACGCCCAGCCGTTGCGCAGCCTGGGCCTGACTGAGTTCGAGCTGTGCGATGCGCTGCTTGAGCGCGATCATCAGTTCGGAGCGCAGCTTCATGTTCTCGGCCTCGGCCGGCTGGCCCTCGATTGCGTCCCAGACGTTCGTGTAACGTTCATTGGTCATCGTTTCAACTCCATCATCAACGTGCGATAACGCCGGGCGGCCAGGTCGATATCGGTTTTGTTCGTGCGTGCCGATTGCTTCCGGAAGCAGTGAAGCACGTAGACGGCATCGGCGAAGGTCGCGACATAAACGATCCGGAATGCGCCGCTCGCATCGCGCAGCCGAATTTCCCGCACGCCGACGCCGACGGTGCGCATCGGCTTCCAGTCGTCGGGCGCAAGGCCGCGCTGCACCTGGTCGATCTGGTGGCCGGCGTCACGTCGCGCAGGCAGCGGAAAGTCGCGAAGATCGGCGAGCGCGCTGCCGACGAACACGACCGGCTTCGGCGGAAGAATGGTTGAATTATACAAAATTTTGTATGGGCGGTGCGGGTTTCGAAAGAAGGCTGCCGACGGCACGACGAGGGCATGCCGACCGCCACGATAAGCGTGAATCGAGGGCCGCCGCGCATGATTGGCCGTTCGGCCGATGTCTGGTTCGACCGTTACGGATTGCCATGGATTGCGTGTGGAACCGGCGCCGGCCGCCGGCAAGGTGTGCGCATCGCGCATCCGGCCCCGGATTTCAACCGCCCATCCGCCGGCCGAAAATTGTCGCGCCGAAACGTCAGTCCTTATCCTTTCAGACAGGTCTGACGATGCTTTCGAATCCTTGATGCCATAATCCCGAGCGTGCGCAGCCGAAACGGTTGCGCGCGTTTTTTTTGCCCCTTTGCCGCCGCTTGCCGGTTCTCTTTCGTCGCCGTTCGCACTGCCATGTCGTTCCGCATGTTTGCTCTGCCTTCCCGGTCCCGCCAGGATCGTTTGCCGGCATTGCCGGCGTCTTTCAGCGGAGCACGCAACGCGACGTGCGGGCGGGTTGCACGATGACCCCGCTCGATCGTCTCCTCGATTTCTTCTCCCGCCTTTCGTTCCGGATCCGCCTGCCGCAAAGCCGCGGCGGCCGCGTCGCGCTGGCGCTCGTATTCATCTATTTCGTCTGGGGTTCGACCTACAGCGGCCTGCATTTCGCGCTGCAGTCGTTCCCGCCGCTGCTGCTGTCGGGGCTGCGCAACCTGCTCGGCGGGATCGGCCTGTTCATCTTCGCGCTGCGGCGCAAGCCAGAATGGCCGACGCTGCTGGAGATCGGCAACTCGGCGATCGTCGGCACGATGCTCGTCGCGCTGTCGTCGGGCACGATCGCGCTCGGGATGCGCACGGTCAGCAGCGGCTCGGCCGCGGTGATGGTGGCCACGGTGCCGCTGTTCGCGACCGTGATCGCGGCGGTGGCCGGGCGGCCGGTGACGAAGGGCGAGTGGGCGGCCGTCGCGCTCGGGATGGTCGGCATCGTCGTGCTGAATTCGGGCGGCGCGGCAGCCGCGAACTCGGCGCTCGGCACGATCTGCGTGCTGGCCGGCGCGCTGTTCTGGGCGGGCGGCGCGCATCTCGCGACGCGGCTCAAGCTGCCGTCCGACCTGTTTTTGTCCACGTCGCTGCAGATCGGCCTCGGCGGGCTGATGTCGACGCTCGTCGCCTGGCTGCTCGGCGAACGCGTCGAGCAACTGGCCGTCGGGCCCGTGTTCGCGTTCGTGTACCTGATGGTGTTCTGCACGATGGCCGCGTATGTCGCGTACGGCTATCTGATCCGCCACACGAGCCCGATCATCGCGAGCAGCTGCATGTACGTGAACCCGATCGTCGCGGTCGCGCTCGGTGCGCTGCTGCTTGGCGAACCGGTGACGATGGCGACCGTGGTCGCGACCGTCGCGATCCTCGGCAGCGTCGGGCTGTCGTTCGTGTTCGATCCGGCGCGCCGGCCCGCGGCACGCGCGGCGGCTGTCGGTTCGCCGGTCGCGGCGGCCGCGTCGGCGGTGGATGTTGCGTCCGCACCCGAGCAGATCGCGGTGCCGGACGCGGCGCCCATCCTGGCGCCTTCCGCCGTCGCGCTTGCGGTACCGACGCCGGCTGCCGTGATGGATCCGGCGGTGGTAATGGACCCGGCACAGGCGTTCGCGCCGCCGCCCGCCGGCGAACCGGCCGCGCCGCGCGCCGACGCGTGACGCCGGCGCCGCCGGGCGCGCTCAGCCGCGCCGGCCGCCGCGATGGTGGGACCAGCCCGCGAGCGCGGTGAACAGCAGCCCTGCCGCGCACATGCCGAGCCAGCCGAACGCGCGCCATGCGGCGACGCCGGCCGACGAGCCGATCGCGCCGCCGATGAAATAGCACACCATGAACACCGTGTTGACGCGGCTGCGCGCCTCGGGCTTCAGCGCATAGATGCGCGACTGGTTCGAGATCTGCGCGGCCTGCACGCCGACGTCCAGCACGATCACGCCGATCACGAGCCCGACGAGGCTCGAGCCCGACAGCGCGAAGATCACGAACGACAGCGCGAGCAGCGCGATCGCGAGCGAGATGATCGCGCGCGGGCCGCGCGTGTCCGCGAAGCGGCCCGCGTAGGGCGCCGCGAGCGCGCCCGCCGCGCCGACGATCCCGAACAGGCCGGCCGCCTGCGGACCGAGATGGAACGGCGCGCCGGCGAGCAGCAGTGTGAGCACGGGCCAGAACGCGCTGAACGCCGCGAACAGCGCGGCGCCCGTCAGCGATGCCTCGCGCAGCCCGCGCAGTTCGACCGCCAGATGCCACATCGAGCCGAGCAGCTTGCCGTACGACAGCGTCGACGTCGGAGAGCTGCGCGGCAGCCGCAGCACGATCACGGCGGCCAGCGCGACGAGCGCCGCGACCGATGCGCCGAACACCGCGCGCCAGCCGAAATACTCGGCGACGAAGCCGGCGGCCGTGCGCGCGAGCAGGATGCCGAGCAGCAGGCCGCTCATCACGGTGCCGACCGCGTGCCCGCGTTCGGCGGGCGGCGCGATCTCGGCCGCGAACGGCACGGCCTGTTGCGCGATGGTCGCGAGCACGCCGATCGCGAGGCTCGCGACGGCGAGCACGGCCAGCGACGGCGCGGTGGCCGCCACGATCAGCGCGACCGACAGGCCGGCGATCTGCATCAGGATCAGCCCGCGGCGGTCGAAACGGTCGCCGAGCGGCGCGAGCAGGAACATGCCGGCCGCATAGCCGAGCTGGGTCGCGGTCGGCACGGCGCCGATCCACGATGCGCCGTCGGGAAAGGCCGAACGGAAGCTGTCGAGCAGCGGCTGGTTGTAGTAGATGTTCGCGACGGACACGCCCGCGATCGTCGCGAGCAGCAACAGCAGGCTGCGCGAGTAGTGGGGCGAGGCGGCGTCGGTCGGACGGTCGGTGGAGGCGGTGGACATGGCTGCGCGGGCGAAGTTGGGCGGCGCGGCGCGCGGTGCACGCGTCGGGTGCGCAGGCGGGCCGGGCGCCGGCCGAGGCTGCCGATCATACCGGAGCACCGTGAATCCTGCCGGGCGCGGCGAACCGGCAGGCCCGGCGAACTGGCGAACTGGCGAACTGGCGAACCGGCAGATCCGGCAGACCCGGCAGACCCGGCAGACCCGGCAGACCCGGCACAACCGGCACAACCGGCACAACCGGCACAACCGGCACAACCGGCACAACCGGCACAACCGGCAGATCCGGCAGATCCGGCACAACCGGCCGCCCGTTATCGCACGTGCTTCACTCGGTCAGTCGACCAGTTCCCCCGTCGGCTCATAGAACGGATACGGTCCGGCGCCTTCGTCCACATACACGTGGTGCGACGTCATCCCCGTATCCGGCGCATGACGATGCACCGCGAACGCCGGCGGTTCGAGCCGGAACGCGGACGGCGCATCGGCCCGCAGGTCGAACGCGACCTGATGCGCGGGCGCCGGCACGGCCGACGCGAGCGTGCCGCCGAAACGCGTGAACATCGTACGGTGCACGTGGCCGCACAGCACGCGCTCGACATTCGGATAACCGCGCAGCAGCGCGTCGAGTTTCGCGGCGGCGGCGGGCGCGAGGCGCAGCGCGTCCATGTGGCCGATCCCCGACACGAACGGCGGGTGATGCAGCGCGACGATCACCGGGCGGTCGCACGCGGCGTCGAGCTGCGCGGCGAGCCATGCGAGCCGCGCGTCGCACAGGTCGCCGTGGCTCGCGCCGGGCACCTGCGAATCGAGCGCGAGCACGCGCACCGCGCCGACGTCGAACGCGTACTGCACGAATTCGCCGTCGTGCAGCTCCGGACGATCGGCGAACGCACGGCGCAGCCCGGCGCGGTCGTCGTGATTGCCGATCATCAGGTAGTACGGAATCTCGAGCGGCGCGAGCAGGTCGCGCAGGTTGGCGTATTCGTCGTCGTGGCCGAAGTCGGTCAGGTCACCGGTGACGAGCACGGCGTCGGGGCGCGGCACGAGCGCGTTCAGCTTCGCGATGCAGCGCGCGAGCGCGGCAGCCGTGTCGACGCGCCGGTACGCGAGCTGACCCGGCCGCTTGATGTGGAGATCGCTGATTTGAGCTAGCAGCATCGTCGGTTCTCGGAATCGTCTGGTTATTGTGGGTGCGGCGTCATGCGCCGCAGCGGGGTGGCGCTTGCGTCGTGCATTCGATGTGCATCAAGCGCCAAGCGCGATCAGGCCTTCCGGTGCAATCGTAATGCCGACCGCCGTGCCGTGCGCGAGCGCGATGCGGCCCGGCACGTCGATCACGAGCGCGTCGGGCGCCGCGTGCTCGATCGTGAGCCGCGTGCGCTCGCCGAGGAATGCGCACGCGCCGACCGTGCCGCGCAACGGCGCATGCGCGGGATCGGCGAGCTGTGCATCCTCGGGGCGGAAGAACCACTCGTCGGCGGCATGCGGCGTGACGATCGCGCCGCCCGTCGTCACGAGCGCGCCATCGCGCCATTGTCCGCCAAGCCGGTTCAGCGTGCCGATGAACTGCGCGACCGTACGGTTGGCCGGCCGGTAGTAGATGTCGCGCGGCGTGCCGATCTGTTCGATGCGGCCCGCGCCCATCACGACGATCCGGTCGCCGAGCTCCATCGCTTCGGCCTGGTCGTGGGTCACGTAGACCGTCGTCACGCCGAGTTCGCGCAGCAGCGCATTCATCTCGCGACGCAGCACGTCGCGCAGTTTCGCGTCGAGTGCCGTCAGCGGTTCGTCGAGCAGCAGCACGCGCGGCCGCACCGCGAGCGCGCGCGCCAGCGCGACGCGCTGACGCTGGCCGCCCGACAGCTGATCGATCGGCTTGTCCGCGTGCGCGTCGAGCCGCATCATCGCGAGCAGTTCGTCGACGCGCTCGCGCAGCGCGCGCGGCTCGGTCTTGCGAATCTTCAGCCCGTAGCCGACGTTGCCGCGCACCGTCAGGTTCGGAAACAGCGCGTAGTTCTGGAACACCATGCCGACCTGCCGGCGCTCGATCGGCAGTGCGGTCACGTCGTCGTTGCCGAACGCGATCGTGCCGCCGGCGTCCGGCGTATCGAGGCCCGCGATCAGGCGCAGCGTCGTCGTCTTGCCGCAGCCCGACGGCCCGAGCAGCACGAGCGTTTCGCCCGCGCCGATCGACAGGTCGAGCGGTTCGAGCACGCGCGTGCCGCGGAACGTCTTCGCGCAGCCGGTCAGGGTGATGGGAGTGGAGTCGAGTTTCATGTCAGCGAAAGGGTCAGCGGGTCAGCGCGAGCGGCGCTTGAGTGCACGCGTGCCGGACGGATCGACGCCGAGCCATTGCATCGCGACGAGGAGCGGCAGCGTCATCAGCAGGAACAGGATCGTGTATGCGCTGCCGACTTCGAGGCGCAGCGACGCATAGGTGTCGGCGAGCCCGACGGGCAGCGTCTTGGTGTCGGGGGTGTGCAGCATCCACGTGAGGTTGAATTCGCCGATCGACAGCGTGAGCACCGCGAGCGCGCCCGCGACGATGCCGGGGCGCAGGTTCGGCAGCACGATCGTGACGAAGCGCGTGACGAACGATGCGCCGAGGCTGGCCGCGCCTTCCTCGAGCGTGCGCAGGTCGGCGCCGGCCGCGACGGCCGCGACCGCGCGCACCATGAACGGCAGCGTGAACACGACGTGGCCGACGACGATGAACCACAGGCTCATCCGGAACGCGGTGAAGCCGCCGTACACGACCAGGAGCGCGAGCGCCGACGCGAGGCCCGGCAGCGCGACCGGCAGCACGAGCGCTTCCTCGATCGCGCGCGAGATGCGGCTCTTGCTGCGCGCGAGCGCATAGCCGGCCGGCACGCCGACCGCGAGCACGATCGCGAGCGTCGCGAACGCGACATAGAGCGACAGTGCGACCGAGCCGTGATACTGCTGCCACACCTGTTCGAGCCAGCGCAGCGTGAGGCCGCTCGATAGTCCGCGGAAATAGTTGACGGTCAGGCCCGCGAGCACCGACATCACGACGGGCACGATCAGGAACGCGCACAGCAGCAGCGTGACGCCCCATTGCAGCGCGGCGATCGCACGCGCGCCCGTGACGCGCGGCGCGCGGCGCGCGACGCCGTTCGCCTGCGCGGGAACGGGAGCGGGCGCCGGAGACGGCGCGGAAGAGCCGGAAAGCGATTGCATGCAGGAATCCTCAGGCCGCGGCGGCGGCGGTGTGGCCGGTGAAGCGGCGCGCGAGCGCGAGCACGGCCCAGGTGACGACGCCGAGCACGATCGACAGGCCGGCCGCCGTCGCGATGTTCGCGTTCAGCGTGAACTCGGTATAGATCGTCATCGGCAGCACGTTCAGGTCGGTGGCCAACGTGAACGCGGTACCGAACGCACCCATCGCGGTCGCGAAGCAGATCGCGCCGGCCGCGATCAGCCCGGGCGCAAGCGCGGGCAGCACGATGTCGACGAAGATGCGCCACGGCGACGCGCCGAGCGAGCGCGCGGCTTCCTCGAGCGACGCGTCGAGCTTCGACGCGGCCGCGATCACGGTGACGATCACGCGCGGAATCGAGAAGTACAGGTAGCCGACGAACAGGCCCGCGACCGAATACGCGAACACCCATTTGTCGCCGGTGAGCTTCGCGGACAGCATGCCGATCAGCCCCTGGCGCCCGGCGAGCATGATCACCATGAAGCCGACGACGACGCCCGGAAACGCGAGCGGGAACGTGAGCAGCGCGAGCAGCACGCGCTTGCCGGCGAATTCGCGGCGCGCGAGCAGCAGGCCGGAGATCGTCGACAGCGCGAGCGTCGCGAGCGTGACGCCCGCGGACAGCGCGACGGTCTCGCCGAGGCTCTTCATGTAGCGCGCATTGCCGAGCAGCGCCGCGTACTGCGAGAAGAACGCGCCGTCGGCGGACACCTGCACGAGCGCCGCCATCGGCAGCAGCCAGAACGCGGCGAACATCGCGAGCGCCGGCGCGACGAGCGCGACGCGCCAGCGCAGCGGGAAAGTCAGGTCGAGCATCGGTTGTGTCCGGCGGCTTACTGCATCACCTGCAGATACTGCTGGCCGAACGCCTGCTGGCCGGCCGCCATCTTGCCGAAGTCGACCGGCTTCGCACGTGCATACTCGCTCGCCGGCAGGAACTTCGACGCGACATCGGCGCCGAGCGCCTGCGCGCGCACCGGGCGCAGGTACGCGTTGGCCCACAGCTTCTGGCCTTCGTCCGACAGCACGAAGTCGAGCACCTTCCTGCCGTTCGCATCGTGCGGCGCGCCCTTCACGAGGCTCATCACGTACGGCACCGCGATCGTGCCTTCCTTCGGAATCACGAACTCGACGTTCGCGTTGTCCTTGTACTTTGCGCGATACGCGTCGAAGTCGTAGTCGAGCAGGATCGGAATCTCGCCGGACAGCACGCGCGCATACGCGGTCTGCTTCGGCACGATCGGCGCGTTCGCCTTCAGCTTGCGGAACCAGTCGAGCCCCGGCTTGAAGTTGTCGAGGCTGCCGCCGAGCGCCTGGTTGACGGCCACCGCGCCCGCGTAGCCGACGAATGCGCTGGACGGATCGAGATAACCGACCATGCCCTTGTATTCGGGTTTCAGCAGATCGGCCCACGAGCGCGGCACCGGCTTGCCGTCGAGCGCGTCCTTGTTCACGAAGAAGCCGAGCGTGCCCGAGTGGATCGCGAACCAGTAGCCTTGCGGGTCCTTCAGGTTCGCGGGAATGTCGTTCCAGTGCGCGGGCTTGTACGGCGCGATCACGCCCTTGTCCTTCGCCTGGAATGCCGACGACACGCCGAGGTAGACGACGTCGGCGACCGGGCTCTTCTGCTCGGCGATCAGTTGCGCGATCGACTGGCCCGAGTTCTTGTTGTCGAACGGCACGCGGATGCCGGTCTTCTGCTTGATCGCCGCGATCTGCGCGGCCCAGTCGGCCCATTCGGGCGGGCAGTTGTAGCAGATCGCCGTTTCGTCGGCGTGGGCGGCGGGTGCGCCGGCGAAAAGCGCGGCGCAGGCGAGCGGCGCGGCGAGTGCGCGCAGCAGCGAGGTCAGGCGAAAGGACACGGTGGGTCTCCGGGCGAGTGTGTGGCGCTAGGGTGGTGTGGTGGTCGGCGTGCGTGGTCGCACGCCGGTGCGTTCAGGCCTTGCGCAATTGCAGGTCGGTGGCCGGCGGCGCGATCGTCGCGCCGTCGCGCACCGCGTGCGGCAGGATCAGCGACGTGCGTTCGATCGTCGCGCCGCCGATGCATTCGACGAGACGCCGCCATGCGTGGCGGCCGATGTCGCGGTTCGGCGTCGCGACGCTCGCGAGCGGCGGCGCGAGCAATTCGCCGAGCGCGATCCCGTCGAAGCCGAGCACCGACAGGTCGTCCGGGATCGAGAAGCCCGCGCGGCGCAGGCCGCGCATCACGACCATCGCGAGCAGGTCGTTGCTGCAGAAGAGCGCGGTCGGGCGCGTGGCGCGCGAGGTCAGATGCGCGAGCACCGCGTCGGGCAGTTCGGGCGCGTTGAAGTCGACTTCGACCGGCGGCAGCGTGGCGACGCCGCTTTCCTCGAGTGCCTGCGCATAACCGAGATGGCGCTGGCGGGCGCGATCCGACGCGGCGAGCGAGCCGGCCAGCATCAGCACGCGGCGGTGACCGCGCGCGGTCAGCAGCCGCACGCCGTCATAGGCGGCGCGGCGGTTGTCGACCGACACCGACGGGCGGCGCTGCGTGTCGTTGTGCATCAGCACGTAATGCGGGCCGTCGCGATCGAGCATGTCGAGCAGCGGGTGCGTGTCCGCGTCGGCGACGGTGAGGATCAACCCTTCGACGCGCTGCTCGCGCAGCGTCTCGATCGCGTGACGCTCGCGCGCCGCGTCGTATTCGGTCGTCATCAGGATCAGCTTGAATCCGGCCGCCGTCGCGAGCTCGTCGATGCCTTGCAGGCAGTCGGCGAACACGGGGTTCGACAGCGTCGGCACGACGACGCCGACGAGCCGCGTGCGTTCGCCGCGCAGTTGCCGGCCGAGCGGGCTCGGGCGGAATTGCAGCGTGTCGATCGCGGTGCGGATCGTCTGCAGTGTGGCGGGGCTGACGGTATGCGGTGCGTTGATCGCGCGCGAAACGGTGGCGATCGAGAAGCCCGCGAGGGCAGCGACATCCTTGATGGTCGAGGTCATTAAGTAGCGCGATGTAAACGTTTTCGGCTGGGAAATTATCGAGAACGTTTGTGACTTCGCGATGACGCACGCGACGCTTGTTTCGCAAAAAAGCACGATACAAACGTCAGACGGTTGGGCCCGTCGGACAAGGCGGACTCGATTGTATCGGCGGATGTTGCGGCGCGGGACGAAATCGCATGCAGTGTCGTATCGGTGCTGATTACACTGGATGAATGCGTGCGATGCAGTGGTGCATCGAGGGGCGGTGGGGCGCGCGGGTTCGATGCGTCCCGATGCATCTCGCCGGAATAAGGGAACGCATGCACAAGCAATGGTAGAATCCCGTCCGCCCTCTTGCCGGGGTGATGAAATTGGTAAACATAGCGGACTTAAACGATTGAGTGCCCGGCCGGAAACGGTCGGTGCAGAACCCTTCAAATTCGGCGAAACCCCTGATGCGCGCATCGAGGCAACGCCGAGCCAAGCCTCGCGGCACCCGCGAGGAAGGTGTAGAGACTAGACGGGGGGCGCCTAAGGCGCACGGGCAGCGGTTACGCCCGCGCGCGACGGTGAAGGCATAGTCCAGCGCACGAACGGTTTCGCTCAGGCGACGCCGGCTTTGAAAGAAGCAGTGTGACGAAAATCCGCCGCCTTGATTGGCTTGCCGGTTCAAGTCCGGTCCCCGGCACCACGATCGCGTTCAGGCGATTCCATGAAGGTCCGAAAACCCGCGAGAGATCGAGCGCTCGCGGGTTTTTTGTTCCTGTTTTGTCCAGTCCAGGCGGTGTGAATGCGGGGGCACTTCCGGGGGAATTTTGGCTGATGGTTTGTGCCCCTGGCAAAAATGCCCCCTTTGGCTATCAGGTGCACCATGCTGCCGCCTGACGTCACTATCCGAAAGGACGCTCCACACGAAAAATCGTACCGCCTCTCGTACGTGAAGCCCATGCTTGAGACAGGGTCCGTGCCGGAGGGGGAGCGAAGAAGCGGACAGCCAGAACGGCTGCCACGACTGCGGCGATCATCGGTATTGCGTGCCGAAGGTATGACCGCACGACAGGCCCCAGTAGTTTTCAAGCAGACTGTCGTCGAGTATGCCGCCGACAGTGGAACCTGCGATTGAGCCGGCCGTGCTGCCAAGCAGCCCGGCGATCAGGGCGCCAGTCAATCCACCGAATACGACACCGAGCGGGCCTCCAATGGCGCCGACGGCTGCGCCAGCCTCGGCACCCGGATAGCGCCGTTGCGACACCGCTGGTTGCACCAGCGACGCTGCCACGCGTACTGCCTGCTTTCCGGCCGACGTTGAGCACATCAACCCGTGTAGAACCGCAGTGATGATGTGCATCGCTGGACGACCCCGGCGCTTCCGTCGCCCACGATGGCGCATACGAGAAGTGATTCGGTTCGGCAACGGTTGCTGCTGATGGTCGAGGCTCGGCCGACAGCGACGATGGAGATTCGAGCGGTTCGTCGTATGCCGGCGATTCAAATCTGCGTCGATAGGGTTCGGGGTCGAACGGCTCGCCATCATCGGGAAATGGATCGAGCGAACGGCGAGTGGGGTAGTCCAATGTCCGGGAGGACGTCGACGGCGCGTGTCGGACATCATGCAGCACGTGATCGGGGTAGGGGGCCGGGACCTTCCATTCGTCGATCGTGGGATCGAAACGCTCATACTGGACTGGAGAGGTAACGGCGGTAAGTGTAGGTGACGTTGGTGCGGGAGTCGGAGCAGCGCGTCACTTGAGAAACAGCACGATGCCGGTACAGGCAAGAATCACGACAGCGACATTACCAATCGCGAAGGCAAGAGTGGGGTGCATGGGGAGTTCCTGAGCGAAGTGCGCCGATGTGGGAGTGCAGTGGCGGAGCGGCCTTAGTTGGCCGTGCTCAGATAGGTCATATGTGACCGAGAAAGTCTACATTGCCGCGCGAGCGTGAACGATACGAGGATGAGGACCACGATTGACGCCCAGCCGGCGATCATTGTGCGGATTGTCGCGTTTCGATGAGGGTAAAGGGGAATTGAGATGGTCGAGATGTTTTCGAGATATTGCGATTCGACCTGTTGAGGTTGACAGGTTCGTTTAACAAACGTCTTGCTGACACCACAATTTGACACTCTTTAACTCGCATCGAGAGGGCGCGAGACATCGTCTGCGTGACAATGTGATGGTCCGTTGATCCGTAGTGCGCCGTGGCGCGATTTGCGAGTAGACCAGAACCATGAACAAAAATAACTACCGACTGGTATTCAGTCGCGTCCGGGGCATGTTGATTGCCGTCGAAGAAACTGCCAGTGCGTCAGGCAACGCCGGCCGAGGCGAAGCTGTGTCAGCAACTCTGGTCCCACATGTGTTCGCACGATTCGCGCTGCGCCAAGCGGCATTTGCGGTACTGGTTGTGGCCGGTGCGACGCCGATGTGGGCTAATGCGCAGATTGTCGGTGGTGGTGCGCATGCGCCATCGGTCATCCAGACACAAAATGGATTGCCCCAGGTAAATATTAATAAGCCTGGGAGCGCAGGCGTTTCATTAAATACCTATAATCAATTCGACGTACAAAAACCCGGCGCGATACTCAATAATTCGCCCACGATTGTTAACACGCAGCAAGCCGGCATGATCAACGGCAACCCGAATTTCGGGTCGAACGATGCCGCGCGGATCATCGTCAACCAAGTCAACAGCAACAACCCAAGCTCGATTCGAGGTTTCGTTGAGATTGCGGGACAAAAAGCCGAACTAATCATAAGTAATCCGGCTGGATTGCAAATCGATGGCGGCGGATTTATTAATACCTCACGCGCCGTACTGACAACCGGCGTTCCGTATTACGGTGCAGATGGCTCCGTGGCCGGTTTCAATGTCAATCGCGGGCTTGTAACGGTATCTGGATCGGGCCTGAATGCGGCAAATATTGATCAGGTTGACATCATAGCGCGCGCCGTTCAGGCAAATGCAGCCATCTATGCGAAAAATCTGAATGTAATCGCGGGTTCGAATCAAGTTAATCACGACACGCTCGCGGCGACGCCGATTCAGGGCGACGGCGTGGCCCCGGCGGTAGCGATCGACGTTGGTCAGCTCGGCGGTATGTACGCCAATCGCATTTTTCTGGTCAGCTCGGGCAGCGCTGTCGGTGTTCAGAATGCCGGCACGCTTTCGGCAGACGCGGCCGGCATGACGCTCACCACCGACGGACGGTTGGTGCAGTCCGGCAAGATTAGCGCGCTTGGCAACGTTGCGGTGTCGGCCGGCGGCGGCATCGACAACAACGGCACGACCTACAGCCAGCAGTCCGTGTCGATGAATACCGGCGCGGACATGACGAATACCGGCACGCTCGCCGCACAGCACAACGTTGGCGTGAATGCTGGTTCGCTGAATTCGACCGGCGCAATCGGCGCGGGCGTCGACAGCAACGGCACAGTCACGCAAGCCGGTGATCTGCAAGTGACGACGACGGGTCAATTGACCGCGACTGGCCAGAACATCGCGGGCGGTAACACGACCTTGCGCGGCTATGGCGTCAATCTGGTCGGCAGCAAGACGGCGACGAACGGCACGCTGGATGTGAACGCGACGGCGGGCGATATCAACCTGTCGAACGCAACGACGAGCGCACAGGGCGCATTGAACGCGACCGCAGCGGGCGTGATCGTCAACGACCACGGCAGTCTGTCCAGTCAGAGCGGTGCCACGCTGACTGCGGGCAGCATGTCGAACCAAGGCGGCACGGTGTCGGCACAAGGCCCGTTGACGGTGAAATTGTCCGGCGCGATTTCGAATCAGGCCGGCACGCTGGTGTCGCAAAACACCGCCGACGTGGAAGGTGGCGCGGTCAACAATCAGCAAGGCATCATCCAAAGCGCCGGCCAAATGAAGGTGGTCGCCGCTTCGCTTCAGAATTCCGCCGGGCGCGTCACGTCCCTGAACAGCGATGGCCTGACCATCACGACGAGCGGCCAACTGACGAACGCAGCGGGCACGACCGCCAACGGCGCGCAAGGCGGCGTGATCGGTGGTGATGGTGCCGTTACGGTTCAGGCTGGCAGCATCGCAAACCAAGGATCGATCAGCGCCGCGACCGATTTGACCGTCGGCGCGCAGTCCATCGACAACGGTAGCGGTTCGCTGACGGCCGGTCAGAACGCATCGGTCGATGCCGGCACGCACCTGGCTAACGCAGCCGGCAGCATTTCTGCCGGCGCGTTGGCAAACGTTCGCGCGACCAATCTGGACAATAGTTCAGGTTCGATTCAGGGCAGTCAGTTGTCGTTGACCGCGACCGACCTTGTGAACCGCTCAGGCGCGATTACGCAGACCGGCACGAACCCGACCAACATCGCCGTATCCGGCACGCTCGACAATAGTTCGGGCACCGTGCAGACGAACAGCGCCGACCTGAGCCTGACGCCTGCGACGCTGATTAATGACCACGGGAAAATCGCGCACGCCGGCACCGGTACGCTGACCATCGGGACCGGCGCGTTGTCGAATAACGGCGGGTCCATTGCGACCAATGGCGCGCTGGCACTAACCTCCGCCGCCGTGTCGAATCAAGCCGGCACCCTGTCCGCGCAGCGACAGGCCACGCTCGGCGTTCAGTCGCTCGATAACAGCGCATCCGGTTACATCGGCGCCGATAGCGTCACGATCAAATCCCAAGGGGCGATCAACAACAAAACCGGTGCCATCGAGTCGAATCACGCCCTGACGGTCTCGGCCGATAGCTTGGCGAACGACGGCGGTGCCGTTAAGGCACTTGGCACGGATGCACTGTCCGTCACGACAACGAATGCACTGACGAACACGGCAGGCGGCACGATCGGCGGCAACGGCGACGTGTCGGTTTCGAGCGGCACGGTCGACAATTCGAACGGTTCTTTGCTGGCCGCACAGTCGCTGTCGGTGCAGTCGAACGGCCAGCTCGCAAATTCGGCCGGCTTGATTCAAGCGAACGGCAACCTTAAGGTTGCGGCGCAAGGCGCGGTGCTCAATAACGGCGGGCAAATCGAGTCGAACGGCGCAACGGCAACGCTCCAACTGTCCGGATCGAGTATCGACAATAGTGACGGGCGAATTGCAAATATCGGCACGGGCGCGACGACGATCGACGGCGGCGCATCGATCACGAACACCGACGCATCCGGCAAAGCCGGTGCCGGCACGATCGGCGGTAACGGTGATGTGACGCTGACGGCGCAAACGCTCACCAATGCGCAAGGTGGTCAGACGCTGGCCGGCCACGACCTGACGTTGAACGTCGGCAGCAACGCGAACAATTCCGGCGGCGTACTGTCGGCCGCGAACAATCTGACGTTCAACGGTGCGAACGCTGCCCTTTCAAATGCGAGCGGATCTGTGCGAGCCAACGGAGTGCTGTCGTTGACGGCCGCATCGATTGACGACACGTCCGGCAAGATCGGTAACGACGCTGGCAGCGGCGGCAGCGTGTCGATTCAGACCGGTGCCCTGTCGAATCAGGGCGGCGCGATCGGTAGCGATCAAGACTTGACGCTTAACACCGGTACGTTGTCCGGTGACGGTTCCATCGTTGCAGGTCGCAACGGCTCGATCACGCTCGGAAGCGACTACACGCAGACGGCAGCAAACAGACTGCACGCGAACGGCAACCTGAATTTCACGACGTCGGGCAAGCTGACGAACCAAGGCGTGCTGGACGCCAACGGCGCGCTCACAGTGAATGCGGCGAACGTCGACAACCAGAGCGGCGCGGATTTGAATTCCGCCACGACGACGGTCAACGCGAACGGCGGCACGATCGATAATGCAGGCCGCATCGAAGGCGATACGGTCACGACCAACAGCGCGACGTTGAACAACACGGGCACCGTGATCGGTGCCAACGTCACGGCGAACGCCAACGCGATCACGAATACCGGTGCCGCCGCTGTCTTCGCCGCCGCTAACCAATTGAACCTGTATGCGACGAATCAATTGTCGAATACGGGCGGCGCGAACCTGTTCAGCGTCGGCGATATCAACATCGCAGCGAATGGTCAGCGTGACGCGAACGGGTTGCTCGCGAACCGCACGCAGAACGTGCTGAACGATCAATCCACGATCGAAGCACAAGGCAATGTTGAATTGGCCGCCGGCACGTTCACCAATTCGCGCCCCGCGCCGACGGTCACGACCGAAACAACCGGGACGACCACCTCGCATCAAACCAAGCGCCAGAAATACATCGTGTGCGCGACGATGAATGCGGACCCGAACGGCGGCTGCTCGCAGGCGATGTGGGTGAACGGCTATAAAACGGCGCTCACTTCAAGCTATAGCCCTGCGCAGGTTGTATCGGAATCGTCGGGGCCGAACGCGACCGACAAGGTGCTGGTCGTGAACGTGAACGGCAAGCAGCAGACGATTTACTACAACACGCTGACGACCAACGCAGACGGGTCGGTTACGGTCAACTATTGGGACGCATACGATCCGCACGTCAACTACGTCCCGGACACGGAATACACGACGCGCAGCGACGGTCACAACGGCTATCAGCGTGTCGAAATCTGGCGCGATACCACGTCGACGACTCAGCAAGACAAGGTAACAAGCCAGGCGCAGCAAGCACAGCTCATCGCGGGCGGCAGCATCACGATGGCGAACGTCGGCACGATCAACAACGACTACAGCGCGATCACGGCCGGCAAGTCAATTCAGATTGGCAGCACGCAGCAGAATGGCTCGGTGGGTAGCGGCAGTTACGGCGGTACGGTCGTCAACAACGTCGGTCGGACGCTGTATCAATACCAGACCGACAATATCGTATCGATGTACGCGTGGAATGAAGACACCACGCAGGATCGCGGCACGATCGTTGAACCGACCGTTGTCCATACGTCTATCGCGATCGCCGGCACGGGCGGCACGATTATCGCGAATCAGTCGGTGACGATCGACGCTCAGAGCGTCAATAACCAGAACGTCGCCGCGCAGAATTCGTCGACTGGCGCGACGGGGGGCACGCTCGGCAACAATGCAGCCAATCAACGCGTGTCGGGTAGCACTCTGAACAAGGTCGGTGCGGCCAGCGGCTCGACGACGGTCCCCGTACTGCAATCGGTCGCGAGCGCAACTGGCGCATTGTCGATCACGCTGCCGACGAGCGGCATGTACTCGGTTCATTCCGCACCGGGGCAACCGTATTTGATCGTCACCGATCCGCGGTTGACGAGCTATACGAATTTCATTTCGAGCGATTACATGCTCGGCCAGTTGAACCTGAACCCCGCGAGCATCGAGAAGCGTTTGGGCGACGGCATGTATGAACAGCAGATGGTGCGCAACCAGATTACGCAGTTGACGGGCCGCACTTTCCTGCCTGGTTACGCGAGTGCCGAAGACGAGTATCGCGCACTGATGACGAACGGCGCGAACTACGCGAAGATATTTGGTTTGGTTCCCGGCGTGGCACTGACCGCCGCGCAAATGGATGCGCTGACGAGCGATGTCGTGTGGCTCGTTGACCAGACCGTGACTCTGCCCGATGGCAGCACGACGCATGTGTTGGCCCCGGTCGTCTACATGTCGCAAACCCATGCGAACGACCTGCAACCGACTGGTGCGTTGATCGCGGCCGATGACGTTGAAATTCATACGATCGGCAGCACCACGAATACGGGCGTCATCAAGGGTGGTACGAAGACGGTACTCACCGCGACCGATATCCTGAATCGCGGCGGCACGATCTCGAGCAGCAGCACGAACGGCACGACAGTCGTATCCGCCAGCAATGACGTTGTGAATTCGTCGGGGATGATCACCGGCAATCGCGTTGCCGTCAGCGCCGGCCGGGATATCGTCAACACGACTCTGGTTGACGCCTTGGGCGCGACCGATGCATTGGGCGTAAGCAAAGTCAGTACGAGCTTGATCGGCCAGCAAGGCACGATCGCGGCAACGGGTGACCTGTCGGTTCAGGCTGGTCGCGACCTCACGCTTCACGGTGCGAATCTGTCGGCTGGCGGTGATGCGCTGGTCACAGCTGGCCGGGATATCAACGTCGATACGGTTCAGTCCACGACTAATCAATCGATGCGCTTGAATGATCAGCGACATTGGGAAGAATCCACGACGACGAACGTTACGAGCGGCATCAACGCGGACGGAAACCTGACCGTATTGAGCGGCAACGATGCGACGTTTAAGGGCGCAGCGGTGTCGGCCGGGAAGGATTTGTCAGTCGTTGCGCTTGGCAACCTGACGGCAACGACCGTCACGGACGAACACAAACTGAACAACGTCGCGGTTGACGGTCGTGCCCGCAAGGAAGTCGATCACACCTACGACCAGACTGTGGTGGGTACGACGTTCTCGGCCGGACACGATGCGGGGCTTGCGGCAGCCAATACCACCGATCCGACGAAGGGCAACGTCACGCTGACCGGTTCAACGGTAACGTCAGGCACCAACAGCGCTACGCCGGGTGGCGTGACGATCAATGCCAGCGGCAACGTCACGATGGACGAAGGTCGGGAAGAACACGACAGTTTCCGCGACGTGCAGACAAAGCGCGGCAGTTTCGTAAGCGGTTCGACAACCGATGGAATGCAAAACACGCAAACCAATATCGGTGTCGGCAGTACCCTGTCCGGGGATACGGTCCAAGTGCATGCGGGTAAGGACCTGACCATTCAAGGCAGTAACGTCGTTGGCACGAATGATGTCAAGCTCGACGCGACGGGCAACGTGATCATCAAGACTTCGCAGGACACGCAGAACGCACAGAGCTACTACGAGAAACGCGACTACGGCTTCCTCTCGGGCCTGAATCCGTTGAACCAGCTCGACGGTGGTTTGCAGGGTTATTCGATCGGTGTTCGTAAGACTACCGATGCGCAGCAGGCGACGAGCGTGACGAACGTCGGCAGCATGGTTGGTTCACTGAACGGCAACCTCTCGATTACGTCCGGCAACGATTTGCACGTAACCGGTAGCACGTTGCACGCTGGAAACGACCTGAAGCTTGACGGCAAGGCTGTGAAGATTGACGCGGCACACGATACTGGCACGCAAAGCGAACAGCAGTCGTTTAGCCAAACTGGCATTACCGCCGGTCTGAGCGGCACGATTGTGAACGCCGTGCAAACCGGTATTCAGATGAAAAACGACGTCCGTCACATCAACGGTGATGCTCGTCTTGGCGCACTTGCCGCTGCAACGACGGGACTGGCTGCCAAGAATGCTATCGATGAGATTGCGACCGTCGGCGGCGTTGGAAATATCGGCGTTAGCGTGTCGTTGGGTACAAGCCATAGCAACAGCAGTACGACGGCATCCCACAACACGGCTGTCGGCAGCACGGTTGCAGCGGGCCATAACGTATCTATTACGGCGACCGGCGCAGGCGCAAACAGCAATATCGATGTGCTCGGCAGCACGATCAGTGCCGGCAATGACGCATTGCTGAAGGCAGACGGCAAGATTAACCTTGAAGCCGCGCAAAACACGGACAGCCAGAACAGTAAAAACAGTGGGTCGAGTGCGGGTATCGGCGTGACCCTTGGCGTTGGCCAGCAAAACGGGTTGTCGTTCCAACTCGGGGTGTCGGGTAATAGAGGGAATGGCAACGGAAGCGACACGACTTATACGAATACACACGTTGCGGCTGGCAACAAGCTGACACTGGATTCCGGTGGCGATACGAATCTTGTCGGTGCCGTCGCATCCGGCAAGCAAGTCGTGGCCGACGTAGGCGGAAATCTGAACGTCCAGAGCCTGCAAGACACGAGCAAGTACGATTCAAAGCAACAGAGTGCGGGTGTGTCGATCAGTGTGTGTGTGCCCCCGTTCTGCTACGGCACGTCAAGCGGATCGGCCAATTTCAGTCAGCAGAAGATGCACAGCGATTACGCCGCAGTGTCCGAGCAATCAGGTATCAAGGCGGGCGACGGCGGCTATCAGGTCAACGTCAAGGGCAATACTGACCTTAAGGGCGGCGTGATCGCGAGTAGCGACAAGGCCGTACAGGACGGCGTGAATAGCCTGACGACGGCGACACTGACGACGAGCGATATCGAGAATCATGCATCTTATGACGCGTCGCAGGTCGGGCTTTCTGCCGGCTATGGCACGGGAGGTTGGAGCGCAAAGCCCCCCGTCGCACTCGGTGCTTCGGGCGATGCGAATTCCACAACACGTAGCGGCATTAGCGGCGGTTCGCTGACGATCACGGATAGCGCCAAGCAACAAGAACTGACAGGTAAGACGGCCGACGAAACGGTCGCGAGTGTCAATCGCGATACGTCGAATACGGGCGGCGCGCTCGCACCGATTTTCGACAAGGACAAGATTCAGGCCGGCTTTGATATTACGAGCCAGTTCATTAACGAAGTCGGAACGTTCGTTTCGAATCGCGCAGCCGAAGCGGACGCCGCAACGAAGGCGGCGAAAGACTCATCACTGACGCCTGAGCAACGCGCAGCGGCGCAGCAAACCGCTGACCAACTGAATGCGGATTGGGGGCCGAACGGTACGTATCGTCAGGTGCTAACCGCGCTGTCCGTTGCGGCGGGCGGAAACGTGACGGGTGGTGTCGGCCAGTTTGCGCAAAGTGCCACGGTGGCATACCTGCAAGAACTCGGCACGAATGGCGTCAAACAGATCGCCGACTATCTGGACAAGGACAGTACTGCCATTGGTGAAACGGCACGAGCGGCGCTTCACGCCATCGTCGGCTGTGCGGGTGCAGCAGCGAGTAGCCAGAGCTGCGGCTCGGGCGCGATGGGCGCAGCCGCGAGTTCGGTTCTCGGTTCGTTGATGGCACCGGCAAGCCAATTGACAGCGAGCGAACGTGACCAGCGCGAAAATCTGGTGACGAGTCTGGTTACTGCCGTTGCAGCAGCCTCCGGACAGAATGCAGCGACGGCGGCCGGTGCCTCAAAGATCGAAGTTGAGAACAACCAACTGGCCCCGGCGATCGGCAATACTGTTGGGGGCTCCTCCTATGTTCCTAAAGGGATGGGCGGATATACGGGTGAGCAGCGAACCAAAGACGATGCTGCTATCGTTGACCCAACGACAGACCTCGGGTCCGCAACGCCGGATGGTAAATTGTCTAGTCCTGAGGGCGTCGCGAAGACGCTTCATGACCTCACTACAGCAATCATTCCGGACCAGTGGGCAACCTTAGCTGACCTCGTTACCAGCGTTATCACAAGTGCGTACAACCCCAATCAAGGGGGTGTAGGTAACATGAAGCAGTTCCTCAACTCTCCGGGATTTGGTTCGGATCTGGGGGATGCAACACAGAAGACAAACTATCAATTCCAAGGTCAGAGTGTTTATAAGGTTACCTCCAATGTCGGCGATAACATCAAAAAGGGGGATCTCGTCTATCTGGATGGATTGCACAAGGACCACCTTGAAGTTTTTGATGGCAAGGGTAACTTTAAGAGCGTTGTGAATTTGGACGGGTCGGTAAATCAAAGCAAGACAGATGCTGGCTCGGGGCGAAAACTTAACATTAAGTGAAGAATATGCAGACGACCAATTATGGCGATTCGCGAAGTGTTATTGAAAGAAATTGGGTGCATTCTCGCGAATATGATGAAACATCCTTTGTTGCCGTACTGCACGAACAAGGCGTCTGGCAGAGGGAGCGGTACTGGCTTCTTGAACGGGCCCTTTATGATCTATCCACAATACACGACGAACAGGATAATTTGAGTGGGCCAATTTTTTATATCTTTAGCTTCGTAATGAATGCAATAAGTTCACACCTTGATCAAGATGATTCTTTTGAAATTAAAAATCTAGCAAAGAGTGAGCTTTACGAGTTTCGCGAGAGAATAAGATTGGTCTTCGAAGGGTTCTTCTTAAAGAATTTTCCAGATCAATCGATGTTCGAGGAGGAAAATCCACTGTTCTCGAAGCGATGATAATCGATCATTTTGAGAAATTTCTCGGCCCCATCAAGCAAGGATGGCGTGACAAGAACATACAAGAAGGAAAGCCGAGTTTGATGATTGCACGGTTTTCGAATACTCCATTCGAAAACACGTCGACCTATGCGACTATCGGACTTAGCGACAGCCTCCTTTACTTGCCGGGCGACCGGCAAGTAAAGCAAGAGCTTCTATTTTCGGCTCATGACACTTACTCTGCCGAGCTGATTTCAAGCTTCCTTCTTACCTTCTGTGATTATGTTCGCTCAAGGGAATGGGTACTTGCTCGCGGGGATGTAGTTGGGCCAAGCGCGCCGTTGATTCCGGGTGTTGCAGCAAACGCCGTGTTTGCGTGTCCACCGGTTATTTTTCCAGATGGCATCGATTTATATAAAGGGGAGTCGCAACCAACGATAATTGTTTGGCTGGTCCCTCTTGTTGGAAATGAAAGCTCAGTGGTAAAACAGAAAGGCGGCAGCCGGTTTGAAGGTATATTGGAGCAATCAAACCCGGATCTTCTTGATCTAAATCGATTGCCCGTAGCTTCCGATTGAAAATAGATTCCGCGAAATAGCATTATTCAGGAATTGGAATAATAATGAAAATGGCAAAACGGCTGGCGGCTTTGCCGCTCACAGCCTTGGTATCGTTCGGGGTACACGCACAGCAGGCCCCCACGCCTGCCGACCGCGCTGCCGCCGCGCGTGCAAATGCGGAGCAAGATCGGCAAGCGCAGCAGCAACGCGACACGCAACAGCGCGACGCGGAGGTGCGCGCCCCTTCCATGCGTTCGGACGTTCCGCGCGCCGAAACCTATCCGCCGTTGCCGAGCGAACAGCCGTGTTTCCGTATTGACCGCTTTGCGCTCGACGTACCGGATTCGCTGCCCGATGCCGCGAAGTCGGCCGGCGCTTCCGCACTGCCGATGGATCGCTTCGCCTTCGCGCGCGAATGGCTCGGCCACTACGCGGGCCAGTGTGTCGGTAAGCAAGGCGTCGATACGATCGTCAAGGCGCTGTCTCGGGAAATCTTGGCGCGCGGCTACATCACGACGCGCGTATTGCTGCCGGAACAAGACTTGACGACTGGCACGCTGAAACTCGCATTGATTCCGGGAGTGATTCGGCACGTCCGTTTCGCCGACGAGAAATTGCACGGCACCTGGAAGACCGCGTTCCCGACCGGCGACGGCGAAGTGCTGAACCTGCGCGACCTTGAGCAAGGTCTGGAGCAAATGAAGCGCGTCACCAGTCAGGACGTGTCGATGCAAATCGTCCCCGCTGACCAGCCGGGCGAAAGCGATGTGGTGCTGGACGTGAAGCGTGGCAAGCCGTGGACCGTCGTCGCATCGATCGACAATTCGGGCACGCGCGCGACAGGCAAACTGCAGGGCAATCTGTCGATTGGCATCGATAACCCGTTGGGCCTGAGCGACGTGTTTAACGTCGGCGTCAGTCAAGACCTCGAATTCGGCGACAAGCGCCTTGGGTCGCACGGTTGGAATGGCTTCTATTCGATTCCGTGGGGCTACTGGACCGCTACGATTGCGGCGTACACGAACACCTACTATCAACAAATTGCCGGCGTAAACCAGACGTTCGTCGCGAGCGGCAATTCGAAGACGCTGGATTTCAAACTGGCGCGCGTGCTGCTGCGCAGTCAGAACGATGTGTTCGGCGGGTACGTCCGCCTGTCGCGTCGCTTCGGCGAAAGCTTCATCGAAGACACGGAAATCACGCAGCAGCGTCGCAACAACACGATGATCGAATTCGGCCTGACCGATCGTCACTACTTCGACGGGGCGCAGTTCGACGGCACGCTGGCCTATCGTCAGGGCGTTGGCGGCCTCGGCGCGCGGGACGACATACTCGCGGCAGGCGGCGGCCCAACTTACCGCTACAGAATGGCGGTGCTGGATGCGAATCTGTCGGTGCCGTTCGCGATCGCCAAGCAGCCATTCCGCTACGTGACGAGTATTCACGGTCAGTACACGGGTAACACGCTGTACTACATCGATGACTTGACCATCGGCAGCCGGTACACGGTGCGCGGCTTCGACGGCGAAACGATGTTGGCGGCAGCGCGTGGCCTGTACTGGCGTAACGAGCTGCAAATGCCGATCGGCCAAACAGGTCAGGCAATCTACGCGGGGCTGGACTACGGCCGCGTGTGGGGGCCGCAACCGGTCTTGCTCGTCGGTACGCAATTGGCCGGCGCAGTGATCGGCGTCAAGGGTAGTATCGGTACGCGCTTCGGGTCATATGGTTATGACTTGTTTGCGGGCACACCGGTCTACAAACCGTCCGGCTTCCCAACCGCTCGCGTCACGGTGGGATTCCAGCTCACCTCGCAATTCTAAGATCGTCGTATAGGGAATCGGTCATGCTTCGAAACACGTTATCGGTGATCAGTCTTTGCGTCCTGTTCGCAGGCTGCGCATCGCACAACACGCAGAGCGTCGCCTACGATCCTGTCAACGACGCACGCATTCGTGTGTATTTCGGCGTGACCACGAAACTGTTCTTCAACTCGACATGTGAAACCAAGGCGCGTCCCCTTCGCTTCGGTTATAGCGGTACTTGGGTATCAAAGCCACGTCTGTTGAATCTCGCCAATACGACAATCGGAATGCCGGTTCCCGAAGATGCTTACCGCTACTACGACGAATACGTGATCAAAGCAGGTCAGCCGCTAACGATTTCGATCCACAGGCTCACGGGGATACATGCAAACATTCCCGAACATGATGCCGGCACGTTCATCCCCCAAGCCGGTAGAGATTACGAATTGTTCGCAAGCAATTCAACCGGCTTTTTCCGGCTCAATGTTCGGAGGGTAATTCTCGAAGACAATCGTGTTCGAACCGAGTCGGTCGACGTGAAGTCTGCGCCACTCTGCGAAGATTCGGTGCCGGCGAGTTGAACATTTGCAATTGATGGAAACAGTTCTAGATCATGACTCAGCGATCGGGCCAAAATTCGGTTGAACCACACTATCGCCACGCGGAAGAAGATACGGAGCTGACGGCGTTCCTGAGCGCGCAACTGGACCTGCTGCTGTCGTCCGACCACGACCCTAAGCCGCCATGCCCGCGATGCGGCGGGTCCGAGATTGTCACGAACGGTTCGAGCAAGTTGGTTAGTGGGCGGCGTCGCCCCCTGTTTCGCTGCAAGGCTTGCACGCGCATCTATTCGCGGTTGATCGGTACACCGTTTGAGAACCGCCGTTACCTTGCAAAACAAGACGTATTGATTCCGCTACTCTCGCAACCACTATCGTTCGCGGATGCAGGCGAGCGATTGGGGAGCCTGCCGCATGATGTCAAACGACGGGTTCTTACGCTGCGCAACTGGTTGCTCGAACTCGATCCAAGCGGGCATTGGGAACGGCGTGTAAGACTTGGTAGCCGATTGGGAGAGCTGCGTGCAGAGGCGATACATTTTGAAGAAACTGGCGCGCAAGAAGACGAGATTCTCACGGAGCGCTTGACGCGTGAATTCGATTCAACCCGTCGATGCAACGAATTGATGAAACCGGACGTCATCCACAAGCAATTTCCGGTGCCCCCGAACGACAACAAAGATTGAGCAGAAGTCGTATCCATATCGAGACGAACTCATCCAGTTTGTCCGATCCAATCGAACTGTTTCGAATCGTCAAGTTCTGATCAATCGCTTCCTGTGACAGATCGACGTTTGCCATCAGTTCTCGCAATGGTCGTGAGCATTGACCTCATTGTCTGCCTATAACGAACGGCTAACGTGCGCTCAAGCAACGAACACTGTCTAATAGGCAATGTCCAGCCGATGATGATCGCGCGCGCGGATGGATATGTCGCACGTCCTGATCCATACGTCGCTCCCCGTTTCCATCGAACCACCAACCAAGGAGGAATCCGAACCATCAAAACGTCGAGGTAAACGAGCGCGGGCCGCAAGTGCTAGGAACACTCACGACCCGCTAACCACAGCCAACTAAGCAGGAGTTGCCCATGGCTAAGGCGAATCATAAAGCACGACCACCGAAGACGGAACGTTTCGTAACGATCCAGGAAATGTGGGGTACGCCGAAAACCTACCTCAAGCCGGAGAAGTTCTACCCGTACATGAAGATCGGTGGAATGTGGCTGATCAGCGATGCGTGTTTTGTCCCGGGCCGAAAGGCGCGAATCGATATTGAGCCTGGCCGGCTGATCATCACGCAGTTGTAAAAGGCAACGCCGCGAGATGCGGCCGCGCTGCGCGAAGTCGCGCAGCGCGCCGGGTAGGGCTGCTGCTACCAACCGCCCCATCGCGTCACCAGGCGATATTGCATGACGACTGCGATGTCCCCGCCGCCGGTAGCCGTGCAATGCGTGCCCGCGCCGTTGTCATAGAACGTGCGCGTCTCTGGTTGCGACACCGACGGACCGAACGGATTCGGCGCGCCATGCGGACCGGGTGCGGCGTCGTACGGCCGCGATGGCGCATACGAACCGCCACTACCCACCGGCCGTGAGTCGTTAGCCCCCTCGCTCCGGCCAATCAACCTCGATCGGCACCGGGAGGCGGAATACGGAACGTATCGATCAGCGCGCGCAGCCCACCCGACACGTGACGATGCCCGGGGTAATACAGAGACAGGATCGACAGACATCGCCCGCGATCGACATTCCATCTGATCTTCGCAATCGCCAGTTTCAGGGCGCAATGACGGCGCCGTCCTGCGCACCCGATCCCGGTATCTGCATAGATCGGAGAGGCATCGGTGAATTCTTGTCAATCCCGGTTAGCACGAACACGGCAACCCGCGACCGCCAGCCGCGACAGGCACGCCATCCCGCCATCCCGCCATCCCGCGCCTATCATGGCAAATATGCTCACCGCGATCGAGCGGGTTGGTCATCGACGGCCGGCGCGGCATTGCATAGATTTCCAAGGTTGGCGCGCTTATCCGCGCGCCAACCCGCGCGCAGGCCGGCAACCGGCCGCGCGCGCCTATCAGCGTGAGACACAATCGAGCGTGGAGACGACACGATGAGCCTGTCAGAGCCATTGCGTCTGCATGTGCCGGAGCCCACCGGGCGCCCGGGCTGCAAGACGGACTTTTCCTATCTGCATCTATCGCCGGCCGGCGCGGTCCGCCGCCCGCCGATCGACGTTGCCCCGGCGGACACCGCCAATCTCGCCCGCAGCCTCGTGCGCGTGCTCGACGACAGCGGCAAAGCCCTCGGCCCGTGGGCGCCGGACCTCGACGATGCGCGCCTGATCGCCGGGCTGCGCGCGATGCTCAAGACCCGCATTTTCGACGCGCGCATGATGATCGCGCAGCGCCAGAAGAAAATCTCGTTCTACATGCTGAGCCTCGGCGAAGAGGCGATCGGCACCGCGCACGCGATGGCGCTGCGCGACGGCGACATGTGCTTCCCGACCTACCGGCAGCAGAGCATCCTGATCGCGCGCGACGTGCCGCTCGAGCGGATGATCTGCCAGCTCATGTCGAACGAAGGCGACCCGCTGAAAGGGCGCCAGCTCCCCGTGATGTACTCGGATCGCGACGCGGGCTTTTTCTCGATTTCCGGCAATCTCGCGACGCAGTTCATCCAGGCGGTCGGCTGGGGGATGGCGTCGGCGATCAAGGGCGACACGAAGATCGCGTCCGCGTGGATCGGCGACGGCGCGACCGCCGAAGCCGACTTCCACACCGCGCTCACGTTCGCGCACGTGTACCGCGCGCCGGTCGTGCTGAACGTCGTCAACAACCAGTGGGCGATCTCGACGTTCCAGGCGATCGCGGGCGGCGAAGGCACGACGTTCGCGGGGCGCGGCGTCGGCTGCGGGATCGCGTCGCTGCGCGTCGACGGCAACGACTTCCTCGCGATCTACGCGGCGTCGAGCTGGGCGGCCGAACGCGCGCGCCGCAATCTCGGCCCGACGCTGATCGAGTGGGTGACCTACCGCGCGGGCGCGCATTCGACGTCGGACGACCCGACCAAGTACCGGCCGAGCGACGACTGGTCGCATTTCCCGCTCGGCGATCCGATCGCCCGTTTCAAGCGCCACCTGATCGTCAAGGGCATCTGGTCCGACAGCGCGCACGACGCGCTGACCGCCGAGCTCGAGGCCGAGGTGATCGCCGCGCAGAAGGAAGCGGAGAAATACGGGACGCTGGCCGACGACCGGATTCCGTCGCCGGCCTCGATGTTCGATGACGTGTACAAGGAGCTGCCCGCGCATCTGCGCCGTCAGCGCCAGGAACTGGGAGTGTGACCATGGCGCAACTCGAGACCGGCACGGCGACGCAGCCGATGACGATGATCCAGGCGCTGCGCTCGGCGATGGACGTGATGCTCGGGCGCGACGGCGACGTGGTCGTGTTCGGGCAGGACGTCGGCTATTTCGGCGGCGTGTTCCGCTGCACCGAAGGACTGCAGAACAAATACGGCAAGTCGCGCGTGTTCGATACACCGATCTCGGAAAGCGGGATCGTCGGCGTGGCGGTGGGGATGGGCGCGTACGGGCTGCGCCCGGTGTGCGAGATCCAGTTCGCCGACTATTTCTACCCGGCATCCGACCAGATCGTGTCGGAAGGCGCGCGGCTGCGCTATCGCTCGGCCGGCCAGTTCACCGCGCCGATGACGATCCGGATGCCGTGCGGCGGCGGCATCTACGGCGGCCAGACGCACAGCCAGAGCCCGGAGGCGATGTTCACGCAGGTGTGCGGGCTGCGCACGGTGATGCCGTCGAATCCGTACGACGCGAAAGGGCTGCTGATCGCGTCGATCGAGAACGACGATCCGGTGATCTTCCTCGAACCGAAACGACTGTACAACGGGCCGTTCGACGGCCATCACGAACGGCCCGTCACGTCGTGGCTCAAGCACCCGGCGAGCGCGGTGCCCGAGGGCTACTACACGGTGCCGCTCGATACGGCCGCCGTGGTGCGGCCCGGCAACGACGTGACGGTGCTGACGTACGGCACGACGGTACACGTGTCGCTCGCCGCGGCCGAGGAGACGGGCATCGACGCGGAGGTGATCGACCTGCGCACGCTGTGGCCGCTCGACCTCGACACGATCGTCGCGTCGGTGCGCAAGACCGGGCGCTGCGTCGTGGTGCACGAGGCGACACGCACCTGCGGTTATGGCGCGGAACTCGTGTCGCTGGTGCAGGAACACTGCTTCTACCACCTCGAGGCGCCGATCGAGCGCACGACGGGCTGGGACACGCCGTATCCGCATGCGCAGGAATGGGCGTACTTTCCGGGCCCGGCCCGGGTCGGTGAAGCGTTGCGACGCGTGATGGAGGCGTGAGATGGGGATTCATGTCATCAAGATGCCGGACATCGGCGAAGGGATCGCAGAGGTCGAGCTGGTGGCCTGGCACGTGGAAGTCGGACAGACGATCAACGAAGACCAGCCGCTCGCCGACGTGATGACCGACAAGGCGGCGGTCGAGATTCCGTCGCCGGTGTCGGGCAAGGTGCTCGAGCTCGGCGGCAGGATCGGCGAGATGATGGCGGTCGGCAGCGAGCTGATTCGGCTCGAGGTCGAAGGCGATGGCAACCTGAAGCAGGGTGCGCCAGCGCGCGACGCGAAGGCCGAAGCGGCGCCGGTTCAGGCCGCAGTGGCTGCGAAGTCGGCGCCCGTGGCCGACGCGCCGGCAGAAGCGCCTGCGGCCCCTGCGGCGCCGGATCGTGCGGCGAACCGCGCCCCCGCGGAGCCGCGTCGTGCGGAGCGTGCCGAACCTGCGGCGCAGCCGCGCGCGGCGCTCGCGCCGGGCGAACGGCCGCTCGCGTCGCCGGCCGTGCGTCAGCGCGCGTGGGACATGGGCATCGAGTTGCGCTATGTGCACGGCACGGGCGAAGCAGGGCGGATCCTGCACGCGGATCTCGATGCATACGCGAAGACGAGCGGCGGTGCGGCGCGCGCGTCGCAAGCGCACGGCTACGAAGAACGCAACGACGAAACCGACGTGCCGGTGATCGGCCTGCGGCGCGCGATCGCGCGCAAGATGCAGGAAGCGAAGCGTCGCATTCCGCACTTCAGCTATGTCGAGGAAATCGACGTCACCGAGCTCGAATCGTTGCGCGCGGACCTGAACCGCCGCTACGGCGATACGCGCGGCCGGCTCACGCCGCTGCCGCTGCTGATCCGCGCGATGGTGATCGCGCTGCGCGACTTCCCGCAGATCAACGCGCGCTTCGACGACGAAGCGGGCGTCGTCACGCGCTACGGCGCGGTGCACATGGGCGTCGCGACGCAGACGGAAGGCGGTCTCACCGTGCCGGTGCTGCGTCATGCGGAAGCGCGTGACGTATGGTCGATCTCCGCAGAAATCGCGCGGCTCGCCGACGCGGTGCGCGCGAACCGCGCGCAGCGCGACGAGTTGAGCGGCTCGACGATCACGATCTCGAGCCTCGGCGCGCTCGGCGGCATCATGTCGACGCCGGTGATCAATCATCCCGAAGTCGGCATCGTCGGCGTGAACCGGATCGTCGAGCGGCCGATGATCCGCGACGGCGCGGTCGTCGCGCGCAAGATGATGAACCTGTCGTCGTCGTTCGACCATCGCGTCGTCGACGGCGCGGACGCGGCCGAATTCATCCAGGCCGTGCGCGGGGTGCTCGAGCGCCCGGCACTGCTGTTCGTGGAGTGACGCCGATGAAAAACGAACACACCACGCTGCTCGTGATCGGCGGCGGCCCGGGCGGCTACGTCGCCGCGATCCGCGCCGGCCAGCTCGGCATTCCGACCGTGCTGGTCGAGCGCGACCGGCTCGGCGGTACCTGCCTGAACATCGGCTGCATTCCGTCGAAGGCGCTGATCCACGTGGCCGACGCATTCGAACAGGCCCGCGGCCAGGCCGGCGAAGGGGCGCTCGGGATCCGCGTGCGCACGCCCGAGATCGACATCGCGCAAAGCGTCGCGTGGAAGGACGGCATCGTCGACCGGCTGACGCGCGGCGTCGGCGCGCTGCTCAAGAAGAACGGCGTGCGCGTGCTGCACGGCGACGCACGCGTGATCGACGGCAAGACCGTCGAAGTCGTCGCCGGCGGCCACACGGTGCACATCGGATGCGAACACCTGTTGCTCGCGACCGGCTCCGAACCGGTCGAACTGCCGTCGATGCCGTTCGGCGGGCATGTCGTGTCGTCCACCGAGGTGCTGTCGCCCGCGACGTTGCCGAAGCGGCTGGTCGTCGTCGGAGCCGGGTATATCGGGCTCGAACTCGGGATCGTCTATCGCAAGCTCGGTGTCGACGTCAGCGTCGTCGAAGCGGCGGAACGCGTGTTGCCCGCGTACGATGCCGAACTCGCGAGGCCGGTTGCCGATTCGCTCGCGCGGCTCGGCGTCGGGCTGTGGCTCGGCCACAAGGTGCTCGGGCTCGCGGAGGACGGCGCGGTGCGCGTGCAGGCGGCCGATGGCGCCGAACGGACGCTGCCGGCCGATCGTGTGCTGGTTGCGGTCGGCCGCCGGCCGCGCGTCGACGGCTTCGGGCTCGAAGCGCTGCCGCTCGATCGCAACGGCCGTGCGCTGCGGATCGACGACGAATGCCGGACGTCGATGCGCAACGTGTGGGCGATCGGCGACGTCGCCGGCGAACCGATGCTCGCGCATCGCGCGATGGCGCAGGGCGAGATGGTGGCCGAGCTGATCGCCGGCCGGCGCCGCAACTTCATGCCGGCGTCGATCCCGGCCGTGTGCTTCACCGATCCCGAGATCGTGACGGCCGGCTGGTCGCCGGACGACGCGCGCGCGGCCGGCGTCGATTGTCTGAGCGCGTCGTTCCCGTTCGCGGCGAACGGGCGCGCGATGACGCTGCAGGCAACCGACGGCTTCGTGCGCGTCGTCGCGCGACGCGACAACCACCTGATCGTCGGCTGGCAGGCCGTCGGGCGCGGCGTGTCGGAGCTGGCCGCGGCGTTCTCGCAGTCGCTGGAGATGGGCGCGCGGCTGGAGGACATCGGCGGCACGATCCACGCGCATCCGACGCTGGGCGAAGCGTTGCAGGAAGCGGCATTGCGAGCGCTGGGGCACGCATTGCATGTTTGACGTGTGACCGTCGAACGGAGCCGCGGGTGCGCAGCGCGCGTATCGGCGGCCTTCCGGTTGTCGTGCCGTTTGCTGCGAGCCTGCGCCGGTTCCTGCGCCGAAGCCGATCCGAATCGGCCGCCCGGCAAAGGGCGAAGACTTGACACATGGACCGGTCCGAAGCCCGCAGCATGACGCGGCCGATTCGAGCTATGCAATGAGTTCGGCTGGTAATTTTTCGAGATGTGGGAAGGTTGTCGGCGCCACGTTGGTCGCCCATCATGTCGGTAGCCGGAAACCGGGCCGCTCCCGGCCCGCCAACGCAGGCTCCACACGGAAGAACCGGACATGAAACTGCTGCTCGTCGGCGCGACCGGACTCGTCGGGCGCCACGTCCTCGAAGTCGCGCTTGCCGATGCGCGTGTCGATCGCGTGGTCGTCCTCGCGCGCCGGCCGTTGTCGCCGCATCCGAAGATGCGCGCGCTGGAGGTCGACTTCGATCATCTGCCCGATGCGGCCGACTGGTGGCAGGCCGATGCGGTGATCTGCACGCTCGGCACGACGATGCGCGCCGCCGGCTCGCAGGCGGCATTCCGGCGCGTCGATCACGACTATCCGCTCGCGGTCGCGCGGCTCGCCCACCGGCACGGCACGCCGGCCTACGTCCTGAATTCGGCACTCGGCGCGGATCCGGCGTCGCGCATCTTCTACAACCGCGTCAAGGGCGAGGTCGAACAGGCGCTCGCCGGCGTCGGATTCGCATCGCTCACTTATGTGCGGCCGGGCCTGATCGGCGGCAGCCGCGACGAATTCAGGCTCGGCGAGCGGCTGCTGGTGTTCGCGTTGAACATCGCCCGACCCGTGTTGCCGGCGAAGTGGCGCGTGAATCCCGCGTCACGGATTGCGCGCGCGCTGGTCGACGCCGCAATCGATGCGCGGCCGGGGGTGCAGGTCGTCGCATCGGATCGGCTCGTCTGAAGCGGCGCGCGCGCATGACGGGATGCGCCGGCCGAATCCCGGCGCATGGTCGATTCGTAAAACTGTTTCGTCATACAAAGCGATAGCGCGCTCGCGGCACGCGCGCTGACCTACGATGGAGACATTGCTTCCATCGTCCTCCGAACCGTGTGCACCCACTACCGCGCCCCCGGTGAAGACCCGGGCATCAGCGAGCTGAAGATCGGCATCGGCGATCTGTACCGCCGCGACCCGTGGGCACCCGACGTGTATCCCGACTACGCGGCGCCGATCGCGCGCGCCGCCGGCGACGGCCTCGCGGTCGTGGCGGCCGTGTTCGGCTTCTGGCCGAAATTCATGCAGCCCGAGCGGCTCGACGAGAACGGCCCGAAAAGAAAGAAGCTCGATACGATGAACGCTCGCGCGGAAACGGTCGGTTCGTCGCGGCTCTACGGTAGTGCGTGGCGCAACGGCCAGCGCTGCCTGATTCCGGCGCGGTGGATCTGCGAGCCATGTTACGAAACCGGCCGCAACGTGTGGCAGCGGATCGGCGTCGACGGCTGGCAACCGTACTGTGTGGCCGGCATCTGGCGGCGCTACGAAAGCGACGACGGCCGCGAATGCATCGGCATGGCGATGCTCACGGTGAATGCCGACGATCATCCGGTGTTCGCGCGGATGCATCGGCCCGGCGACGAGAAGCGGGGCGTCGTGATCCTGCGGCGCGACGACTACGACGAATGGCTGCACGCGCGCGGCAGCGAAGCCGCGCGGCGCATGCTGAACCTGCTCCCGGCAGGCGACATGACGGCCGC
Organism: Burkholderia sp. BE17; assembly: GCF_009362305.1. Lineage (NCBI taxonomy): Bacteria > Pseudomonadati > Pseudomonadota > Betaproteobacteria > Burkholderiales > Burkholderiaceae > Burkholderia > Burkholderia sp. BE17. The sequence continues at coordinate 160,888 of NZ_WHNU01000001.1, read as the reverse complement.
GCCCGATCAGGCACCGCCCGCGAGCGCCTGACCTTTCATTTTTCCGACGTCCGACTTGCAATCAAACCGGTCGGACGCGTCCCGATCATTCGGACAATTTCCAAAATTTGCCGATTCCGGGTAATCACCGATATCTCGCAAGTTGTATATACAAGATCATCCGCTGGCAATGTCGGCACACGTCGTGCCGCTTGCGCGCCAGCGTGCAAACCGTGCGTGCGTGGCGCATGCCGGCGATCCACGGCGCCCCGCATCCGAAGAGCCGAAAGGGCGGCTCGCACGTTGCCTGTCTCTTTCAAACCATTTGCGATCCTGAGTATTTTGGAGATTTCCCCCGTGTCAACGAATTCCAGTGGAAAAGCCGGCGGCCTGATCGAGGTTCGCTCGATCGACTTCATTCCCGATGCCGAACGCCACGGCGGACTGCTGAGCCAGTTCACGCTGTGGCTGTCGGCGAACATGCAGATCACCGCCATCGTCACGGGCGCGCTCGCCGTCGTGCTCGGCGGCGACGTGTTCTGGTCGCTGGTCGCGCTGCTGCTGGGCCAGCTCGTCGGCGGCGCGGTGATGGCGCTGCACGGCGCGCAAGGGCCGCAGCTCGGGTTGCCGCAGATGATCTCGAGCCGCGTGCAGTTCGGTGTGTACGGCGCGATGATCCCGATCGTGCTCGTGTGCCTGATGTATATCGGCTTTTCCGCAAGCGGCTCGGTACTGGCCGGGCAGGCCGTCGCGCAGCTGCTGCACGTCGACGACGCGGCCGGCATCCTGCTGTTCGCGGCCGTGATCGTCGTGCTGACCGTGTTCGGCTATCGCGCGATCCACTTCGTCGGCCGGATCGCGAGCGTGGTCGGCATCGTCGCGTTCGTCTACATGTTCTCGCAGCTGTTCGCGAACCACGACGTCGGCGCGTTGCTCGCGAACAGGCATTTCTCGCTCGCGAGCTTCCTGCTGTCGATGTCGCTGTCGGCATCGTGGCAGATCGCGTTCGGCCCGTACGTCGCCGACTATTCGCGCTACCTGCCGCGCTCGACGTCGTCGGTCGCGACGTTTCTCGCGGTCGGCCTGGGCTCGGTGATCGGCGCGCAGGCGGCGATGGTGTTCGGCGTATTCGCGGCCGCGCTGGCCGGCAGCCAGTTCGCGCACCATGAGGTCGCGTATATCGTCGGTCTCGGCTCGACGGGCGCCGTGGCCGCGCTGCTGTACTTCAGCATCGCGTTCGGCAAGGTGACGGTGACGGCGCTCAACGCGTACGGCAGCTTCATGTCGATGGCGACGATCGTCAGCGGCTTTCGCGGCAAGGGCGCGGTATCGTCGAAGAGCCGCCTCGTGTACATCTTCGGCATGATCTGCGTGTCGACGCTGATCGCGCTCGCGGGCCGCCATTCGTTCCTGAAGGAATTCACCGCGTTCATCCTGTTCCTGCTCGCGTTCTTCACGCCGTGGAGCGCGATCAACCTGGTCGACTACTACTGCTTCACGCGCTCGCGCTACGACGTGCCGGCGTTGTCCGATCCGGATGGCCGCTACGGCCGCTGGAACGCGATGGCGATCACGATCTACGTGGTCGGCATCCTCGTGCAGTTGCCGTTCATGTCGACGCACATCTACACGGGTCCGCTCGTCGACGCGCTCGGCGGCACCGACATCTCGTGGATCCTCGGCCTGATCGTGCCGGCCGTGCTGTATTACATCGGTGCGCGGGCGTCGCGTCGCAGCATCCCCGAACGCCTGATCCTGCCGCTCGAACGCGGCGAAGTTCACCACTGACGACACGTCTCGCGCATCGGGCCGGCTGGTTGCCGGCCTGAGCGGTACGTCATGCCGGGCGCTGTCTGCGCCGGGCTCTCCTGCACATTCCCTTTCCCGCGATGCCGGTGCGGCGTTATCGTCGCGCCCGGCGTCGTTTCATTCTCTTTCCATTGAATAGTATGACTAAACGAATGAAAGCCCGCGGCAGCGATTCCCGGGCACGGCCGGTGCACGCCGGTCTTCGCATGACGGTGGCGGCCGCCTGCCTCGCAGGCTCGGGCGCCGCGCTCGCGCAGGACGGCGTCACGCTGTACGGCGTGATCGACGAATTCGCGCAATACGTGAATACCGGCAACGGCTATACGGCGGCGATCGGCTCGGGCGGCCAGTGGGGCAGCCGGTTCGGGCTGAAGGGCGGCGAGGATATCGGCGGCGGGCAGAAAATCGAGTTCGCGCTGGAAAACGGCTTCAGCCCGAACGACGGCACGCTGGCGAGTTCGGGCAGCATGTTCAACCGGCAGGCGTGGGTCGGCGTCGCGGGGCAGTGGGGCAAGGTGCGCGCGGGCCGGCAGAATTCGCCGCTGTTCAACGACCAGGGCGGGCAGGATGCGTTCGGCGGCGTCACGCAGGCGTCCGGCATGGACAACCTGACCGTGTTCGCGTTTCGCACCAGCAATACGCTGTCGTACCAGAGCCCGGAAATCGCCGGCTTCCAGGGCGGGCTGTACTTCGGGTTCGGCGATGCGGGCGGCGTGCGCTCGGCAGGCTCCAGCCAGCAGTTCGACCTGACCTACGAACACGGGCCGTTCGCGGCGTTCGTCGCGGGCCAGTGGCTGAAGAACGCGACGGCGACCACGACCGATCGCACGATCATGGCCGGCGCGTCGTACGCGATCGGCAAGGCGACCGTGTACGGCGGTTTTTCCGCAGTGAAGTGGGCCGACCTCGGGATCGACTCGCGCGTGTATGGGCTGTCGGTCAAATACCAGCTCAACCCGGCGAACTATGTCGCGCTCGGTTATGCGTATCTGCACGACCAGTCGTCGCAGGGCAACAACGCGGATCAGCTCGGGCTGATGTACGAGTACGACCTGTCGAAGCGCACGAGCTTCTACGGCGCGCTGTCGTACCTGCGCAACCGCAACCAGGCCGGCTACACGCTCGCGGGCGCGGCGAACCCCGGCCTGCCGCTCGCGTATCCGGGCGCGAATGCGCGCGGCGTGCAGCTCGGCATCGTGCATCGCTTCTGACGTCGTCGACGCGCCGGGCCGTGTGCGTTCGGCGCTTTCTCCGCGCGAGTTCGCGCCGCTACTTCCCCAGCCGCTCCGCGAGCGAATAGCGCTGCATGCAACGCTCCATCGCGTCGAGAAACGCGTGCTCGGCCGCGTTCATCTTGCGGTCGCGATGCCACAGCAGGAACACGTCGACGTCGACGAGCCCGTCGTCGGGCGGCAGCCGCCACAGCCGCTGCTGCGCGATGTCGTCGCGCACGATGTGCTCGGGCAGGCAGCCGATCCCGTAGCCCGCGAAGATCAGCCGCCGCACTTCCTCGAGGCTCGGCGACGACGCGACGATGCGCCCCGTGAAGCCCTTCTGGTCGCGGAACACGGTGAGCGGCGACAGGCTGTCGCCGATCTGGTCGCTGGTGAACGACACGAAATTCTCCGCAAGCAGATCGTCCATCCGCAGTTGCGTCTGCCCGAACAGCCGGTGATGGCGGCCGCAGTAGATCGCATAACGCTGGCGCAGGAAGCAGCGCATCTCCAGCTTGTCGTGCGGCGTGCGGCACAGGCCGAGCCCGGCTGTGGCCGTTTTCTGCAGCAGCGACGAAAGAATGTCGGACGAGCGCATCACTTCGATCTGCAGGTCGATGCGCGGATACGCGCGATGGAAGTCGGCGAGGAACTCGTCGTAGACGGGCGATTCGATGCGGCTCACCGTCAGCAGCCGGATCGAACCGGTCAGGTCGGCCGTGCTGTCGTCGATTTCCGTTTCGAGGCGTGAGATGCCGCCGTAGATGTCGCTTGCGATCCGGTACACGGCTTCGCCGGCCGGCGTCGGCGCGAAGTGCGCGCCACGCCGCTCGATCAGCCGGCGCTCGAGCGCGTCCTCGAGCCGCCGCAATGCCTGGCTCACGGCCGGCTGCGTCACGTGCAGGCGCGCGGCCGCGCGGCTCACGCTGCGCTCCTGGATGATCACCAGGTAGGTGCGCAGCAGGTTCCAGTCGAGACGGTCGTTCAGGAACGGGGCGAGGTCGGGGCGCATCGGGTCTCCGGGCGAGGCGTCGGGTCGGACATTAGTTGAATTTATACGGCGAATAATAACTTGAAATTTGACTAATGATTTGCGGTCGCCGATAAAGGAGGGGCGCCGCAGCGTGCGGCGCGAGGCCGCCACAGACGGCCGTCACCACGATATTGCGTGTCGCCCGCAACGCGGCGCGCATCAGGAGCCCGCATGACCCAGTCCCTTCCTTCCGCCCGCCAGCCAGCGCGCGCCGCGACGGCCGCGTTCATCGGCACGATGATCGAGTGGTACGACTTCTACATCTACGCGACCGCCGCCGCGCTCGTGTTCGGCGAACTCTATTTCCCGTCGCACGACCCGTTCGTCAGCACGATGGCGTCGTTCGCGACGTTCGCGGTCGGCTTCTTCGCGCGGCCGCTCGGCGGTGTCATCTTCGGCCATCTCGGCGACCGCATCGGCCGCAAGAAGGCGCTGATGACGACGCTGATGATGATGGGCATCGCGACCGTCTGCGTCGGGCTGCTGCCCGACTATTCGAAGGTCGGCATGCTCGCGCCGGTGCTGCTCGTCGTGCTGCGCGTGGTGCAGGGGATCGCGGTCGGCGGCGAATGGGGCGGCGCGGTGCTGATGGCGGGCGAGCACGCGCCGCAGGGGCGCCGCACGTTCTTCGCGTCGTTCGCGCAGCTCGGCAGCCCGGCCGGGCTGATCCTGTCGCTGATCGCGTTCCGCGCGGTCACGTCGATGGACAAGGCCGACTTCCTCGCATGGGGCTGGCGCCTGCCGTTTCTCGCGAGCGCGGTGCTGCTGGTGGTCGGCCTCCTGATCCGGCTCGGCGTGAACGAGTCGCCGGAATTCGCTCGCATGAAGGAAGCGAACCGCACGGTGAAGCTGCCGGTCGCCGAAGTGTTCCGTTCCGCGTCGGGGCTCGTGCTGCTTTGCATCGGCGCGAACACGATCGGGATCGCGGGCGTCTATTTCACGAACACGTTCATGATCGCGTACACGACGCAGTACGTCGGCGTATCGCGTTCGCTGATCCTCGACAGCCTGTTCGCGGTCGCGATCATTCAGTTCGTCGCGCAGCCGATCGCCGCATGGATCGCCGAGCGGATCGGCGGCGCGCGCTTCCTGAAGCTCGCGGCGCTGCTCGCGATGCTGTCGCCGTATCCGATGTTCATGCTCGTGCAGGGCGGCACGTCCGCGTCGCTCGTCGCGGGCATCGCGCTTGCGGTCGTGTGCATGGCCGGTTTCTATTCGGTGATCGCGGGCTTCGTCAGCGAAGTGTTTCCCGCGCATGTGCGCTATTCGGCGATCTCGCTCGCATACCAGATCTGCGGCGCGATCGCGGGCGGCCTGACGCCGCTCGTCGGCACGTGGCTCGCGCATCGCTTCGTCGGCCAATGGTGGCCGCTCGCGGTGTTCTACACGTGTCTCGCCGGCATTTCGCTGCTCTGCATCGTCGCGCTCGACGCGCGCCGGGCGGCGCAGCCGGCCGCGGCCGAAGCGCTCGGCTCGCACTGAGCCTATAAGAACGAATTCATCCGGAGTGCAAATGAAAGACCTGTTGGAAATCGACGGCGCGCGTCTGTGGCAGAGCCTGATTGACATGGCGCGCGTCGGCGCGACGCCGCGCGGCGGCGTGCGGCGCCTCGCGCTCACCGACGACGACCGCCGTGGGCGCGACCTGTTCGCGCAATGGTGCCGCGACGCGGGGATGACGGTGAGCGTCGATGAAGCCGGCAACCTGTTTGCGCGGCGCGACGGCACCGATGTGCAGGCCGCACCGGTGCTGATCGGCAGCCATCTCGACACGCAGCCCGAAGGCGGCCGCTTCGACGGCGTGTACGGCGTGCTCGCCGCGCTCGAACTCGTGCGCACGCTGAACGACGCGGGCATCGCGACCGACAAGCCGCTGGAGATCGTGTCGTGGACCAACGAGGAAGGCGCGCGCTTCGCGCCGGCGATGCTCGGCTCGGCGGTGTTCACGGGCGCGTTGCCGCTCGCCGACGCACTGGCGAAGCAGGACGCCGATGGCGTCACGCTCGGCGCCGCGCTGGACGCATGCGGCTATCGCGGCACGCGCGCGACGGGCGGCGCGGTCGATGCGTATTTCGAAGCGCATATCGAGCAGGGGCCCGTGCTCGAGGCGAACGGCACGACGATCGGCATCGTCACGGGCGGGCAGGCGATCCGCTGGCTCGACGTGACGGTAACGGGCGTCGCCGCGCACGCGGGCACGACGCCGATGCCGTATCGCAAGGACGCATATTTCGCGAGCGCGCAGATCGCGCTCGAACTCGAACGGATCGTCGCCGGCTACGCGCCGCGCGGGCTCGCGACGATCGGGCAGGTCGGCATCCGCAACGCGTCGCGCAACACCATCGCCGGCGACGTGACGTTCACGGTCGACCTGCGCCATCACGACGATGCCGAAGTCGATGCGATGGAGCGCGACCTGCGCGATGCTTGCATGCGCATCGCCGCCGCGCGCGGCGTGCAGGTCGCGATCGATACCTGCTGGCGCAGCCCGGCGACGCCGTTCGATCGCGACTGCGTCGAGCTGGTCGCGCAGGCGGCCGCCGCGTTCGGTTACACGAACGAGCGGATCGTCAGCGGCGCCGGCCACGATGCGATCCTGCTCGCGCGCCGCTTCCCGACCGCGATGGTGTTCATCCCGTGCGTCGATGGCCTGTCGCACAACGAAGCCGAGGATGCATTGCCCGACGACGTGACGCGCGGCACGAACGTGCTGCTGCATGCGGTGCTGGCGCGCGCCGGCATCGCGGCGCGCGTCGAAACGGCAACCACCGCGCACGATGCATGACGCGGCGAACCGACGAGGACGAACGATGAAAACCTATTTCCATCCCGAACAACTGCTGCACCATCCGCGCAGCTACCTGTCGCGCGGGCAGATGCGCGAACCGCAGGAGGTGCCCGAGCGCGCGGCGCGGCTTGTCACGGCGGTGCGCTCGCTCGACTTCGACGTGTGCGAGCCGGCCGACCGCGGCACCGCGCCGATCGCGGCCGTGCACGACATGAACTACCTGCGCTTTCTCGAGGACGCGCACCGCGACTGGAAGCAGATGCCCGACGACTGGGGCGACGAAGTGATGTCGAACGTGTTCGTGCGCGATCCGAACCCGCTGCGCGGCATACTCGCGAAAGCCGCGCGCTACCTTGCCGACGGCAGTTGCCCGGTCGGTGCGAACACGTGGCGCGCCGCGTACTGGTCGGCGCAGGGCGCGCTCGCGGCCGCGGCCGACGTCAACGACGGCGCGCGCGAGGCCTACGCACTGTGCCGGCCGCCCGGCCATCATGCGCGCCGCGACGCGGCCGGCGGCTTCTGCTACCTGAACAATGCGGCGATCGCCGCGCAGTCGTTGCTCGGCCGCCATCGCCGGGTCGCGATCCTCGACACCGACATGCATCACGGGCAAGGCGTGCAGGAGATCTTCTACGGCCGCGACGACGTGCTGTACGTATCGATCCATGGCGACCCGACCAACTTTTATCCGGTCGTCGCCGGCTACGAGGAAGAGACGGGCGCGGGGGCGGGCGACGGCTTCAACCTCAACCTGCCGATGCCGCACGGCGCGCCGGAGTCGGTGTTCTTCGAGCGGCTCGACGACGCGTTGCGCGCGCTCGCGCGGTTCCAGCCCGATGCGCTCGTGCTCGCGCTCGGCTTCGACATCTACAAGGACGATCCGCAATCGCAGGTCGCCGTCACGACCGACGGTTTCGGGCGGCTCGGCGGCGCGATCGGTGCGCTCGGGTTACCGACGGTGATCGTGCAGGAGGGCGGTTATCACCTCGACAGCCTCGACGCGAATGCGCGTGCGTTCTTCGGCGGGTTTGCCGGCGCGCGCTGACGCAGCGGCGCCGGAGCGCGTGCGCCGCCCGCCCGCGCCGGGTGCCGGCGCGAGACGGGGCGCGATTACGAATTCGCGGCGGCCGGTGCGCTGCGGCGCTGCGCCATCTGCAGCACGACGAGCGCGAGTCCGGCCGCCGCGATCAGCCCGCCGACGAGCGGCACCGCCGCATAGCCGAAGCCGGCCGAGATTGCCGCGCCGCCGGCTGCCGCGCCGACCGCGTTGCCGAGGTTGAACGCGCCGATGTTGACGGCCGACGCGAGGCCCGGCGCTTCGTGCGCCGCACGCATCACGCGCATCTGCAGCGGCGGCACGACTGCGAACGTCGCGATACCCCACACGAGCAGCGTGACGGCGGCGCCGGCATGCGTGCTGGCGAGCAGCGGGAACGCGGCCATCGTCGCGATCAGCAGCAGCAGGAAACCGACCAGCGTGCCGTCGAGCGAGCGGTCGGCCAGCCGGCCGCCCGCGATGTTGCCGATCGAGAAGCCGACGCCGATCAGCACGAGCATCGCGGTCACGAAGCCGGGCGTCGCACCGGTCAGGTGTTCGAGCGTCGGCGCGACATACGTGTAGAGCGTGAACATCGCACCGGCGCCGAGCACCGTCGTCCCGAGCGCACCGAGCACGACCGGGCGCGTCAGCACCGACAGTTCGGCGCGCAGGTCGGGCATCTTGCCGGCTTCACCCTTCGGCAGCGCGGCGAACAGGCCGGCGATCGCGATCAGGCCGAGGCCTGCGGTCGCCGCGAACGACATGCGCCAGCCGATGATCTGGCCGAGCCAGGTCGCGGCCGGCACGCCGCCGACGTTCGCGATCGTGAGACCCATGAACATCGTCGCGACCGCGCTGGCCTGCTTGTCGCGCGGCACGAGGCTGGCCGCGACCACCGAGCCGAGCCCGAAGAACGCGCCGTGGTTGAGGCTCGTCACGAGGCGGGCGAGCAGCAGCGTCGTGTAGCCCGGCGCGAGCGCCGACAGCAGGTTGCCGATCGTGAAGATCGACATCAGCGCGATCAGTGCCGAGCGGCGCGACCAGCGCGCGAGCAGCAAGGTCATCAGCGGTGCGCCGACCATCACGCCGATCGCATACGCGCTGATCAGCATGCCGGCCTGCGGGATTGACACGTGCACGCCGTCGGCGATCACGGGCAGCAGGCCCATCGGCGAGAACTCGGTCGTGCCGATGCCGAACGCGCCGGCGGCGAGCGCCAGCAGCGGCAGCGCGGCGCTGCCGCCCGGGCGGGAAGGAGGTGAAGTCGTGGCGTTCACGCGATGGGCTCCTGTAATCGAGGGACAACAGCACGGGGCTGTCTAGGACAGTGCGAAGTGTGCCTGCATTACTTTTGCGGAAAAAGCCGCATGCGGACGAAATTATCTTGATTCCATGTCAACAATGCGGAGCACGTCCGGCGTGCGCGCGAGGCCCGCGGGCGGCGCGCCGGCGGGGCGGGCGAACGAAGATGCGTGTTGCGAAAGGCTTTTCGTCATGCGAAGGGCGTGGCCTCCGGCCGGCGGATCGCGATCCGGTGGCGGCTTGCGACGGATCGACGCTCGTCGCGCGCGGCGAGCCGGGAGCCGGCCGGCGACTGCGCAGCGGTGTGTGACCGGAGGATCGAACGGGGCCTTCATGCGCGGACGACAACTACTCGGCGCGGGCGTCGCGTCGCGGCCGAAAACCCTTTGCCGGCGCGGCGCGCAGGCAAAAAAGCCCCGGCCACAGGGGGACCGTGACCGGGGCGGAAACGCATCCTCTCATTGGCACGAGGACTGGATGCGCGCGAAGTATATTTCGGCACGTGACAATTCGAAATGGCGTTAAACGGCCGTTTTTGGTGTCAATTTAAAAATGCGGGTGCCGGGACGTCCGTCATCACCGTTTTGAAGGATCGTTCGCGGGCGGGCTCGATGACGCTGCCTGGCGCGTTGCACCGGCCAAAACGTCGATTCGACGGAGGGCGGAATCCGTTCGCCAGCCGGTGGCGCGAATCGCGTCGCTCGATCGCTTGCCGCGCGCGCCCGGTATCCGACGCGCGGCGCCCGGTCAATCCGGTTCGCCGGCCGCCTCGCGCACGGCCGCGAGAAACCGTGCGACGACGGGCGACGGTACCGCTGCCGCGCCGTCGAACACGAACTCGATGTCGAAGCGGCTCGCGAGCTCGTCGAGCGCGACGAGCCGGACCGTGCGCGGGCAGGTCGGCGATGCGCTTTCCGGCACGAACGCGCAGCCCATCCCGGCCGCGACGAGGCCGATCAGCGTCGGGATGTCGCTGCCGACCTGCGCGATGCGCGGTGTGAAGCCGGCCTGCCGGCACTGTGCCATCAGGAACCGGTGGTGCGCGGCGGAGCGCTGCGCGTCGAACCAGACGAACGGCTCGTTCGCGACGTCGGCCAGCGTGCGCGGCGCGTTGAAGCGGCCGCCGGGTGGCGCGGGCATCGCGAGCACGAAGCGGTCGCTCAGCAGCCGCACGCCCGACAGGTGCGGCGCCTCGTCGCGACGCCACGCCATGATTCCGCCGTCGAGCTGGCCGCGCACCAGCGCGCTCGCCTGTTCGGCCGACAGCATCGGCGCGATCGACAGCTTCACGTCGGGGCACGCGTCGCGAAACGCCTTGAGCACGTTCGCGACGACGGGCAGCGGCAGGCAGTTCGGCAGTGCACCGAGCCGCAGTTCGCCGAGCTGGCCGGCCGCGCTGCGCAGCGCGCGTTCGCGGCTGTCCTGCAGCGTTGCGAGCAGGCCGGTCGCATCCCGAAGGAAGCTCGCGCCGGCCGCGGTCAGCGTGACGCCGGTGGCGCGGCGGATCAGCAGCGGCGTGCCGATTGCGTCCTCGAGTTCGCGGATCTGCCGCGACAGCGCGGGCTGGACGATGCCGGCCGCGCGGGCGCCGGCCATCACGCTGCCGGCTTGCGCGACGGCCACGAAGTAACGCAGGTGACGCAGTTCGATCTGGCGCATGCGGAGCCCGTTCCGGTTCGTTGATATGCCTGTGAAGCATAGCAAACGCCATTCGATGGTATTGGAAAGCATGGCGGGCGTACCGTACGATGACCGTCGTTGCCGCACTCGTTCGCGAGTCGCGTGTGTTCCCTCCGTTCCGATCGTGTCCCGCCTCATGCCGCTTCATATCCCGACCCCTTATATCCGCTCGCAAATCGCATCCCGCCGGCTCGGCAGGACCATCCGGCTGAAGCTCGACGCGCTGCAGCCGTCGGGCTCGTTCAAGCTGCGCGGCATCGGCGCCGTCTGCGAAGCGCGGCACGCGGCCGGCGCGCGGCGCTTCGTGTCGTCGTCGGGCGGCAACGCGGGCATCGCGGTCGCGTACTGCGGCCGCGAACTCGGCGTGCCGGTGCTGGTCGTCGTGCCGGAAAGCGCGTCGGCCCGCGCACGCGAGCTGATCCGCGTCGAGGGCGCGGAACTGGTCGTGCACGGCGCGAGCTGGGCCGAGGCGAACGCGTTCGCGCAGTCGGCGCTCGGCGAGCACGACGCGTTCGTGCATCCGTTCGACGACAGCGTGCTGTGGCAGGGGCACGCGACGATGATCGACGAGATGGCGGCCGTCGGCCCGAAGCCCGATGCGGTCGTGCTCGCGGTCGGCGGCGGCGGGCTGCTGTGCGGCGTGCTCGAAGGGCTGGCGCGCAACGGCTGGCACGACGTGCCGGTCGTCGCGGCCGAAACGGAAGGCGCCGACTGTTATGCGCGCTCGGTCGCGCAAGGGCGCCCGGTCGAATTGCCGGCGATCGCGAGCATCGCAACGTCGCTCGGCGCGAAGCGGCCGTGCGACGCTGCGGTCGAATGGGCGACGCGGCACGAGATCCATCCCGTCGTCGTGTCCGATGCGGAAGCGGTGGCCGCGTCGCTGCGGTTCCTGGACGAACACCGGATCGTCGTCGAGCCCGCGTGCGGCGCCGCGCTGGCCGCGCTCGAGCGGCCGGTGCCGGTGCTTGCGTCGGCGTCGGACATCGCCGTGATCGTCTGCGGCGGCGTAACGGCCACCGTCGAGCATCTGCAGACGCTGCGCGCGACGTTGCGATAAGCGGGGAAGCCGGCACGCGGGTTGGTCGGGCGAAGGAAGGACGAGCGTCGATTTCGGCGACCGCGGGCATCGCCTATGCAGTTGCCACGAAACGTGTCATACCCGGATTCGGATGTCGTAGCGCCGGCGTCGCGTTCCCGTTATGTCAATGGCGGAAACGCTGCCGGCAGGCAGCTAACGGGCGCGCGGAAATTCCTGCGGCGGATGAAGGGGAAGGGGATGCGTATCGTCGCGCTGCGCCGGATGCGGCCGGGCGCGACGATACGGACGGCCAGTCGGACGGCCAGTCGGACGGCTAGTCGGACAGCTAGTCGGACAGCCGGTCAGTTCGCGGCCGGTGCGCTCGCGCCGGACGGCGCGGATGACGCGACGGGGTCCGCTGCGGCGGGGGCGGGCGTTTTGTCCGCCGGTGTATGCGACGCGCTCGACGGCGCGGATGACGATACCGATGCGGATGTTGCGGCCCGAGGCGCCGGCACGGTCGATGCCGGGTTGGCGGCGGCCGGCGCCGCAACGGCGGGCGTCGATGCCGCGCTGGCAGGCGGCGACGCCGTGCCGGAAGCGGGTGCAGGCGCTGAAGCCGGTGCGGAAGTCGACGCATGCACCGAACCGGAAGCTGACGCGGGTGCGGAAGCCGATGCCGCCACCGAACCGGACGCCGCCACCGGCGCGGCAGCGCGCATCGCAGCCGGCGCGACAACGGCCGACGCCCCGGCCGGCACGGCGTTCGTGCTCGACCCGGGCGCGACACCCGGCACCGAAAGCGGCACCGGCGCCGCGGGCGGCGTCGGCACGACCGGCGTCGTCATCTTCATCGGTTCACCCTGCGGCGTCGGCGCGGGTTCGGGCAGCGGCGTGACGGGTTCCTTCTCGGCGGCCTTCACGGTGGCGCGGTCGCGGCGGGCCGGGTCGATCTTCAGGAAATGGTCGACGAGATTGAAGAAGCGCTCGTAGAACACGCCGGCCGGAATCGTCTCGCTCGCGGTCTTCACGAGCGCATCGTCGCTCGATCCGATCGGCAGCGACAGCGAGCCGAACACGCTGAGGCCGACGCTGGCCGACGTATTCGACTTCTTCAGCGTGTAGCGGTCCTGCACCGCGTTCACGTACGCGATGCTCGACGAGCCGTCCGCGTTCGCATCCGCGCACACGACGTGAAACTCGATCACGACGTGCATGTCGTTGTTCGGCTGGAAATTCTTGCTGCCGTCGACCGCGTCGTTGCGCGACGACGACACCACATAACCCTGGCTCAACAGCGCACGCCGCGCGGCCTCGCAGGCCGCGTCGGATTTCGAGTGGAACGTATGCGCATACGGGCTGGTCGCCGCGTCGAACTGTTCCTGCTGGTAGATCGGCTTGGGCGGCGTCGAGCACGCCGCCAGCACGGTCGCGGCCGCGAGCGCGCACGAAACGGAAAACAGGCGAAATCGGTTGTGCATGGCGTCTTTCAGAAGGCTCGGCGAGCTGCCGCGCCGGGTTGCGCGCGTCGCGCGGCAACCGGATGGCGGCCGTCGCGCAAGGGCGGGGCCGGAAATGGGCGCGTGGCAATCTCGGATGGCCGGGGCGTCATTATAGTTTCGTTTGATGTCTCGTTTGCTTCAGGGGCTGTTTCCGCCGATGACAGTTTCGGCGAGCCGTTAAGGGCGGGAACGAGCGCGGACCGGCGCTAGCCTGCCGGCGACGGCCGCGCGGCAGCCAGCAATTGCGACGTCAGCGGATGATGTTCGCCGCGCCGCGAGCGGATCGCGTGGATCTCCTCGGTCACGTCGCCCGCGCGCCCGAGCCGCCTGAGGCCGCGCAGCAGCGATGCGTCGTTCGCGCCGAGCTCGCTCAGTGGGAACACGCCGAGGCCGCGCGCCGCGAACACGGCCATCAGCGCGCTGTCCTCGAATTCCCCGGCCACGCGCGGCACGATCCGTTCGCCTTCGAGCCACCGGTCGAGGCGCGCGCGCAGCGCCGAATGCGCGGTCGGCAGCAGCACGGGCAGGTCGGCCATGCACTGCGGAAAGCGTTGCCGCGCGGCCGGCGTGACGAGTGCCGCGGGGCCATACCAGTCGACCGGCGATGCGACGAGCCGCTCGCTCGTCACGCGCAGGTTCGACCCCGACGGCGCGCCCTGGCCGGCCAGCACGAGATCGAGATGATGCAGCGCGAGTTCCGCGAGCAGCGCATCGTGCTCGCCCTCGTGGCACAGCAGCCGCAGCGTGGGCGTATCGAGCACCGGTGCGAGGATCGCGTGCGCTGCGAGCTTCGAGATGCCGTCCGCGAGGCCGACCGCGAGCCGCACGGTCGGCTGGCTGGCCGCCGCGCGCACTTCGTCGGGAATCAGTCGCCCCATCTCGAAGATGACCTCCGCGCGTGCATACGCGGCCTGGCCCGCGTCGGTCATCGCGACGCCGCGCCCGGCCGGGCGCAACAACTGGTGCCCGAGCGATTTCTCGAGCTCGCGCACTTGCGCGCTGATCGTCTGCACGGCCATGTCGAGCCGCCCGGCCGCGCGCGCGAAGCCGCCTTCCTTCACGACGACCCAGAAATAGTACAGATGTCGGAAATTGAGCATCGGATCGAGACTTCGGAAAAACCGAACTTAAAATCAGATTCTCTCTGATTTTTACGAAGTCCGGGGCGGCATATCATCGGGCTTTCCACTTTCGTATCGGCCCATTTCATGGACTACCTGCTGACGCTTGCCGCCGACCCCGCCGTCTGGGCCGCGCTCCTGACGCTCGTCGTGATGGAAGTCGTGCTCGGCATCGACAACCTGATCTTCATCTCGATCCTCAGCAACAAGCTGCCCGAAGCGCAGCGCGCCCGCACGCAGCGCCTCGGCATCGCACTCGCGCTGGTGATGCGCCTCGCGCTGCTCGGCAGCGTCGCGTGGATCGCGAGCCTCACCGAACCCGTGTTCACGCTCTTCGACCACGCGTTCTCGTGGCGCGACATGATCCTGCTGTCGGGCGGCCTGTTCCTCGTGTGGAAGGCGACCACCGAGATCCATCACCACGTGTCGCACGACGGTGACGGCGACGGCGGTTCCGGCGGCGCGGCCGGCCTGACGATGTGGGCCGCGATCGGCCAGATCGTGATGCTCGACATCGTGTTCTCGATCGACAGCATCGTGACCGCGATCGGCATGACCGAGCACGTCCCGATCATGTTCGTCGCGGTGATCGTCGCCGTGGCCGTCATGCTGTTCGCCGCGCAGCCGCTCGCACGCTTCATCGACCGCAATCCGACCATCGTGATGCTCGCGCTGTCGTTCCTGGTCGTGATCGGCATGACGCTGATCGCCGAAGGCTTCGGTTCGCACGTGCCGAAGGGTTACATCTACGCGGCGATGGCGTTCTCGGCTTTCGTCGAGGGCATGAACATGCTGGCGCGGCGCGCGAAGGCGAAGCGCGCGGCACGGGTGGACGGCCGCTGAGCGATCACGCGTGACGCCGGCCGCCGCGACGGCCGGCTCGCGCGCCTTCATACGGAATTCGTCAGGAATTCGCACCAAAAGGAGAAACGCGATGAAATGCCCTGTCTGCAAGACGCCCGACCTGCTGATGGCCGAGCGCCAGTCGATCGAGATCGACTACTGCCCGACGTGCCGCGGCGTGTGGCTCGATCGCGGCGAACTCGACAAGCTGATCGCGCGCGAGAGCGGCGATGCGCCGGCGCGCCGCGACGAGCCGGCTGCGTCGCGGGACACCCATGCCCACACCCATGCGCCGCGCGATCGCGACAACTGGGGACGCGACAATCGTTCGCACGACGACCGCCACCGGCACGACGGCCAGCGCCGCCGCAAATCGATGTTCGACCTGTTCGATTTCGATTGAATCCGGATACGGCGCGCACGCACGCGCGTCGCCCGATGCAAGAAAGCCCCGCCCGGCATCGCGCCCGGCGGGGTTTTTCATGCGCGTCGCAACACGTCGCGCTGCGGCGCGCCAACGCTTACGCGTTGCCGGCTGTCACGTCGATGCGGCGCGGGCGCGCTTCCTCGCGGCGCGGAATCGTCAGTGTCAGCACGCCGTCGCGCAGGTTCGCGTCGATCCTCGATGTGTCGAGATCGGGGCTCAGCACGAACGTGCGCGCATAGCGCGGCGCGCGGATTTCGGCGTGCCGCACGCGCAGGTCGGCCGGCGTGTCGATGTGCGTATCGGCTTCGATCGTCAGCGTGTTGTCGTGCACCTTCACGTCGAGGTTCTCGCGCGGCACGCCGGGCAGGTCGGCCCGCAGCGTGACGCCGAGGTTGTTCTCGACGATGTCGACGGCCGGCGTGATCGCGGGCCGGCGCGCGGCTTCCGCGGCAGCCGGGTGGGCAGTGGCGGTGTGGCGTTCGGCCAGGGTCGGGTTCGTATTCATGTCGGTATCCTGAATATTACTGAACGATGATCGCGCGCGGCTTCGATGCCTCGCGCCGGCCGATGCGAATCAGCAGGCAGCCGTTTTCGTAACGCGCGCTGACGTTGTCGGCGTCCGCATTCTGCGGCAGCTCGACGACGCGGCGGAACGTGCCGTGAAAGCGCTCCTGCGCATACGTGCGCACGTCGTCGCCTTCGCCGCGCGGCGCCGGTTTGCGCTCGCCGCTGATCGTCAGCAGGTCCTTGTCGATCGACACGTCGAAGTCGGCCGCGGCCATGCCGGGCGCGAACGCGACGATCTCGATCGCATCGTCGGTGGCGCCGACGTTGAGCGCGGGAAATGCGCCCGGCCGCACCGCGCGGATGCCGGGCGGGAGCTCGCCGAACAGGTTCGCGACCTGCCGCTGCACGCGGGCGAATTCGTCGAACAGGTCGTGGCCGTTATGGATACCGCTCATGATGATCCTCCGGAACAGGGAACGCGGGAGACGCGACGGCGCGACGCCTGCGGCGGGCGCGACGGGTGGCTCCACTGGGTCGAAACGGGGCAGTGCGCTTGCGTGGAGCACCGCCCGGCAACGCGTAATTAGTGGCTGCCGCAGCGCATTTCAAGAGGGAACCTGCAACTTGCGTCAACGCGTGCCCGTACGATTCGATGCGACAATCGCCGCGATATCGGCAGACCAACGAGACGGGACAACCATGGACATTCGACGCATCGCGATCGTCGGCGCCGGCGTGATCGGCGCGAGCTGGGCATCTTTCTATCTGACGCAGGGCTTCGACGTCGTCGCGACCGATCCGGCGCCGCAAGCCGACGCGCGTTTGCGTGACGCGCTGGCGGCGTTTCTCGGCGACCGGGCCGCCGAACTTTCCGTGCGGCTGTCGTTCGACGCCGATCTCGTGCGCGCGCTCGACGGTGTCGATTTCGTGCAGGAGAACGGCCCGGAACGGCTCGACCTGAAGCGCGCGCTGTACCGGCAGATGGACGACGTGCTGCCCGCGCACGTGCCGATCGCGTCGAGTTCGTCGGGCCTGAAGATGTCGGACATCCAGACCGCGTGCGCGAAGCATCCGGAACGCTGCCTGATCGCGCATCCGTTCAACCCGCCGCATTTGATTCCGCTTGTCGAGCTGGTCGGCGGCGACGCGACCGACAAGGACGTGATCGCGCGCGTGAAGGATTTCTACGATGCGCTCGGCAAGCAGACGATCGTCCTCAACAAGGAGATGACCGGCCACGTCGCGAACCGGCTCGCGGCCGCGCTGTTCCGCGAGGTGTATCACCTCGTCGGCGAAGGCGTCGTGAGCGTGGCCGATGCGGACAAGGCCGTCGCATGGGGCCCCGGCTTGCGCTGGGGGCTGATGGGGCAGTGCCTGACCTATCACCTCGGCGGCGGCGCGGGCGGGATCGCGCACTTCCTCGAACACCTGTCGGGGCCGATCGCGAGCTGGTGGGGCGACCTCGGCACGCCTTCGTTCGATCCGGACGTCGATCGCAAGCTGACCGACGAATTGCGCGCGATCCAGGGCGAGCATTCGATGCAGGAGCTGGCGGCCGAGCGCGACCGGCTGCTCGTCGAGCTGATCGACGCGCGCCGCCGCAGCTTCTTGCCCTGACCGCGTCGCAGCGGCGCGTTTCGGTCGGGCCGCGATCGGTTAGGCCTTGCTCGGCTACTGCTGCGCCGCCGTTTGCGGTGCCTGCGGCGTCTGGGCAAGCCACGAGGGGCTCGCAGCCTGCACGAGTTCGCGGTTGCGCGCGCGCGTCGCGGCGCTCGGCGGATAGTTGCCGTCGTTCGTCGGCAGTTCGCCGTCGAGATAGGCCTGCTTGAGCTGGGCGATGACTTCCGCGCGTGTCAGGCCCGGTTCGGGCGCGGCGGCATCGGTCTGGGCAAAGGCGGGGGAAAGCAGCGTGGCTGCGGCGGTCGCGACGACGAATCGCAAGACGTTCATGGTGTGCTCCGATCAAGGGGACGGGACACCGGATGCGCACGGCGGCTTGCCGTGCGTTCCGATGGGCCCCATTGTCGCGAGCGGGTGCTGCGCGGACGATGACGCGTTCCGGGCAAGGCTGTCAGTTGCGGGTGGGCCGCGCATGCGCGTCGCCCGCCGTCGCTGCTGTTGCTGCTACAACTCCGCGGCCGCCGCGATCAGCGTGGCTTCGAGCGCGAGCGTCGAGCGCGACGCGGCCGCCGGCCGGTCGATCACATATTCGAGTTCGCCGAGTTCGGGCAGCCCCGCGTCGAGCCGCGCGAGCCCGGCCGGGATCACGTAGCCGGCGAACGCGCTGACACCGAGCCCCGCGCTCGCGGCCGCGCGCAGCACCGCGATACTGCTGCTCACCACCGCGATCCGGTAGGGCCGGCCGATCGCGTCGAGCGTTTCGAGCACGCGGCGCCGCGACACGCTCGGCTCCGGATGCAGTGCGAGCGGCAGCACGGCCTCGTGGCCGGTGATCCGCGAATCGGGGCCGGTGCACCAGTACAGCGGCTCGCTGCGGATCACGCGGCCGCGCCGGCTGCCCGCGATGCGCTTCGCGAACACGAGATCGTGCCGGCCTTCGTCGAGCGCGTCGAACAGGTCGCCCGACAGCCCGGTCGAGATCGCGAGCTCGACTTCCGGATTGCGCTGCACGAAGCTCGCGAGCGCGGACGTCAGGTGCGTCGACGCGAAATCCTCCGACATCGCGAGCCGCACCTTGCCCGACAGCGGCGGGCCGCACACCGACGTGACGGCTTCGTCCATCAGTTCGAGGATGCGCACCGCGTAGCGGAACAGCGCGTCGCCGTGCTGCGACAGGTGCACGTTGCGTGTGTCGCGCTCGAACAGCGGCCGGTCGAGCAGCTCCTCGAGGCGGCGGATGTGCTGGCTGACGGTCGACTGCGACAGGTTCACGCGCTCGGACGCGGCGGTGAAGCTGCCGGACTGGGCGACGGCGACGAAGCTGCGCAGCAGTTCGGGCGGTAACGGGCGCATTGCTAAATCCACTGAATCGGTTTCGACAACTTCATAAATGGCCGGATATTGCGGCGCTAGTATCGGATCACGCCCCGGTGCGGCCCGTGAAACGGGACGAACCGGACGCGTGGCCCGCGTCGTGCCGGAGGCTGCATCGGTCAGTCTACGGCATCCGGCGTCCGGCCCGAAACCGCATCATCCCATCGACCGCCCGAGAACGCGCCCGCACGACGAGCCGCCGGGCCGCGGCGCACCGCCGCAGGAGACAGTCCGCGCACGGGATCGACGTGCGGGCCCGCTTTCTGCACGCGTCAGGCGCCCGTCACGAAGAGACTGGAGACGACTCATGATCATCTACGGAACCGCGCTGCTGGCGTTCTGCCACCTGGCCGGACTGTTCCTCGGCGACCTGCTGGGCACGGCCATCGGCGTGAAAACCAACGTCGGCGGGGTCGGCATCGCGATGCTGCTGCTGATCTGCCTGCGCCTGTGGCTGCACCGGCGCGGCTGGCTGCCGAAGGAGACCGAGGCCGGCGTCGGCTTTTGGGGCGCGATGTATATCCCGGTCGTCGTCGCGATGGCCGCGAACCAGAACGTCGTCGCCGCGCTGAAGGGCGGCCCGGTCGCGCTGCTGGCCGCCGTCGGCGCGGTCGCGATCTGCACATGCTGCATTGCGGTACTGGTGCGCATGGGGCGCGACGACACGGCCTTCGCGGGCGTGCCGCAATTCGAAGAACAATAACGGAGGCCGCCATGCTGCAGATGCTCGAAAAAGTCGTCGCCCATAACGGGCTCGTCGCGTCGTTCGCGCTGGTCGGCCTGATCATGTGGCTGTCGTCGATCGCGTCGCGCAAGCTCACGTTCGGCCGCGTGCACGGCTCCGCGATCGCGATCGTGATCGGTCTCGCGCTCGCGTATGTCGGCGGCGCGTTCACCGGCGGCGAGAAGGGGCTCGCCGACGTGCCGCTGTTCGCGGGCGTCGGCCTGATGGGCGGCGCGATGCTGCGCGATTTCGCGATCGTCGCGACCGCGTTCGAAGTGCAGCCGACCGAGGCGCGCAAGGCCGGGCTCGTCGGCGTCGTGTCATTGCTGCTCGGCACCGTGCTGCCGTTCATCGTCGGCGCGTGCATCGCGCGCGCGTTCGGCTATACCGACGCGGTCAGCATGACGACGATCGGCGCGGGCGCCGTCACCTACATCGTCGGGCCCGTCACGGGCGCGGCGATCGGTGCGAGCTCCGACGTGATCGCACTCAGCATCGCGACGGGGCTCGTGAAGGCGATCATCGTGATGGTCGGCACGCCGGTCGCGGCCAACTTCATGGGCCTGAAGACGCCGCGTTCCGCGATGATCTTCGGCGGTCTCGCGGGCACCGTCAGCGGCGTGAGCGCGGGGCTCGCCGCGACCGACCGCCGGCTCGTTCCGTACGGCGCGCTCGTTGCGACGTTTCATACGGGCGTCGGCTGCCTGCTCGGCCCGTCGGTGCTGTTCTTCACGACGCGCGCGCTGGTCGGCGGCTAGGGCCATGCGATGCGACCCGTGCGTGGGCCAAATCCATCGCGGCGTCCTCTGAGTCGCATTCGTCTACATCATCAATCGGCGGCGGCGCCAGGCTTAGAATGCCGCTGAACCATCGAAGCGGGAGAACTGTTCATGACGGGATGGAATCACGCGCGGCAGGCGCGCGATGCACGCCTCGCGGCCGGCGCGGCTTACGCGCAAGGCAAGCGGGTCGATGCGCGCGACACCGTGGCGTTGCTCGAAGCGGTGCTGCGGCCCGGCGACCGCGTGTGCCTCGAGGGCGACAACCAGAAGCAGGCCGACCTGCTCGCGACGGCGCTCGCCGACGTCGACAGCGCGAAGTTGCACGACCTGCACATGGTGCAGTCGGGCGTCGTGCTGCCCGAGCATCTCGACGTGTTCGAGCGCGGCATCGCGAAGCGTCTCGACTTCGCGTATTCGGGCCCGCAGTCGCAGCGGATCGCGAAGCTGCTGTTCGGCGGCAAGATCGCGCTCGGCGCGGTGCACACCTATCTCGAGCTGTTCGCGCGCTACTTCATCGACCTCACGCCGCACGTCGCGCTGATCGCCGCGGTCAGCGCCGATCGCGACGGCAACCTGTACACGGGCCCGAACACCGAGGACACGCCGACCGTCGTCGAGGCCACCGCGTTCAAGGACGGCGTCGTGATCGCGCAGGTCGACCGCATCGTCGACAAGGTGCCGCGCGTCGACATCCCCGGCGACCGCGTGCATTTCGTCGTCGAGGCCGGCCGGCCGTTCTACGTCGAGCCGCTGTTCACACGCGATCCGGCCGCGATCACCGAAACGCAGATTCTCACCGCGATGCTCGCGATCAAGGGCATCTACGAGCCGTACGGCATCAAGCGCCTGAACCACGGGATCGGCTTCAACACCGCCGCGATCGAGCTGCTGCTGCCGACCTACGGCGCGAAGCTCGGATTGAAGGGCAAGGTCTGCACGCACTGGGCGCTCAATCCGCACCCGACGCTGATTCCGGCGATCGAATCGGGCTGGGTCGAGCAGGTCCACTGCTTCGGCTCCGAGGTCGGGATGGACGACTACATCCGCGCGCGCTCCGACGTGTGGTTCACGGGCCCCGACGGGTCGCTGCGCTCGAACCGCGCGTTCTGCCAGACGGCCGGCCTCTATGCGTGCGACATGTTCATCGGCTCGACGCTGCAGATCGATTTGTCCGGCCATTCGTCGACGGTCACGGCCGAGCGGATCGCCGGCTTCGGCGGCGCGCCGAACATGGGCAGCGACGCGCGCGGGCGGCGCCATCCGAGCGAGCCGTGGCTGAAGGCCGGCGCGGAAGCCGACCCCGACACGCCGGCGGCGCTGCGGCGCGGCCGCAAGCTCGTCGTGCAGATCGGCGAGACCTTCGGCGACAAGAACGTGCCGATGTTCGTCGAGAAGCTCGATGCGCTGAAGCTCGCCGACAAGCTGCAGCTCGATCTCGCGCCGATCATGGTCTACGGCGACGACGTCACGCACATCGTCACCGAGGAAGGGATCGCGAACCTGCTGATGTGCCGCGACAAGGAAGAGCGCGAGCACGCGATCCGCGGCGTCGCCGGCTATACGGAGGTCGGCCGCGGCCGCGACCGGAAGATGGTCGAGCGGCTGCGCGAGCGCGGCGTGATCCGCCGCCCGGAGGACCTCGGCATCGATCCGCTCGACGCCGACCGCCGCTGGCTCGCCGCGCGCTCGATCAAGGATCTCGTGCACTGGTCGGGCGGGCTCTATGCGCCGCCGGCCCGGTTCCGCAACTGGTGAGGAAGAGGGCATGGAACAGTTGAACTATCGCTTCACCGCGCGCGGGCGCGCGAAGGGCGAACTGGCCGCGGCGCTCGTCGGCGTGGTCGCGTCCGGCAATCTCGAAGTGCTCGTCGAGCGCGTGCTGCCGGGCAACGAATGCGAGATCGACATCCGCACCGCGGCCGTCGGCTTCGGCGCGGTGTGGCAGGCCGTCGTATCGGATTTCGTCGAGCGGCGCACGCCGGGCGGCCTGAAGCTGTCGATCAACGACGGCGGCGCGCGGCCCGACATGGTGTCGCTGCGGCTCGCGCAGGCCGTGCGCGCGATCGAGGGGGACGCATGATGACCGACGTGATCCACGATGCGCCCGCGTTCGTCGCGAACGGCGCGAGCTGGTACGAAGCGTCGGCGCGGCAGCGCATCGACGGGCTGCTCGACGCGGGCAGCTTCAGCGAATTCCTCGGGCCGGCCGAACGTGTGACGAGCCCGCACCTGCCGCTGTTCGACCTGCCGCAGCAGTTCGACGACGGGATGGTGGTCGGCCACGGCCGGCTCGACGGCCAGGCGGTATTCGTCGCCGCGCAGGAAGGCCGCTTCATGGGCGGTGCGTTCGGCGAAGTGCACGGCGCGAAGCTCACCGGCTTGCTGCGCGCCGCGCGCGAAGTCGGCAAGCCGGTGCTGATCCTGTTCGATACGGGTGGCGTGCGGCTGCAGGAAGCGAACGCGGGCGAGCTGGCGATTGCCGAGATCATGCGTGCGCTCGTCGACGCGCGCGCGGCCGGCGTGCCGGTGATCGGGCTGATCGGCGGGCGCGCGGGCTGCTACGGCGGCGGCGGGTTGCTCGCCGCGTGCTGTTCGGCGCTCGCGGTGTCGGAGCAGGGCCGCATCAGCGTGTCGGGCCCCGAAGTGATCGAGACGAATCGCGGCGTCGAGGAATTCGACGCGAAGGACCGCGCGCTGATCTGGCGCACGATGGGCGGCAAACACCGGCGGCTGATCGGCGGTGCCGACCGTTATGTCGCCGATACGCCCGATGCGTTCCGCGCGGCGGCGCTCGACCTGAT
Organism: Burkholderia sp. BE17; assembly: GCF_009362305.1. Classification (NCBI taxonomy): domain Bacteria; kingdom Pseudomonadati; phylum Pseudomonadota; class Betaproteobacteria; order Burkholderiales; family Burkholderiaceae; genus Burkholderia; species Burkholderia sp. BE17. The sequence continues at coordinate 137,325 of NZ_WHNU01000001.1, read as the reverse complement.
CGGCCGTGCGCCGAAGTTCGATGCGGCGATGCTGCGTGCCGAACAGGCGCGCCTCGAAGCGCGTGTCGAACGGTTCGGCGCATGCAAGGATGCGCTCGACGTATGGCGTGCGCTCGGTGCAGACGCGCCGGAAGCGATTCCGGGCATGCCGGACGACACATTCGCGACGCTCGCGGATCAATTGCAGGAGAGCCCGCATGACGCTCGATGAAGTCCTGAACTCGCTGTTTCCCGAAGGCCATTCGATCGCGCGCACCGGCGGCCTGCTGACGGGCCACGCGGAACTGGCCGGCACGCGCGTCGACGTGATCGGTGTCGCCGACCGTTTGCCGTTCGGCATCGACGAGGCGCTGACGCTTGCATCGCGCGTGCTCGACACGATCGCGCGCGGCGGCGACACGCCGATCCTCGTGCTCGTCGACAGCGACAGCCAGCGGATGAGCAAGCGCGACGAGCTGCTCGGCCTGAACGAAGGGCTGTCGCATCTCGCGAAGTGCCTGATGCACGCGGATCTCGCCGGGCACCGGACGATCGGCGTGCTGTACGGCCATACGGCCGCGGGCGCATTCATCGCGACCGCGCTCGCGACGCGCACGCTGCTCGCGGTGCCGGGCGCCGAGCCGGAGGTGATGGACCTGCCGTCGATGTCGCGCGTGACCAAGCTGCCGATCGACGTGCTGAAGGAGATGGCGCGCTCGACGGCCGTGTTCGCGCCCGGGCTCGACAATCTCGTGAAGATGGGCGCTGTCGATGCCGTGCTCGATCCGTCCCGCGCGCTCGATGCGCAGGTCGGCGAATGGCTCGGCAAGCCGGCCGACCGCATCGACCGGCGCGCGGCGCGCGGCCGGCCGGTCGCGGCCGACGTCGCGCGGCGTGTCGAGGAACTCGCGCGTGCCGCACGCTGAGATGCCGCTGCGCCGCCACACGCTCGTCACGCTGACGGCGGCGGGGTGGGGCGCGGCATTCGCGCGCGATCCCGCGCTCGCGGCCGATCCGCTCGTGCGCGCTTGGGCCGAACACGGCTGGCCGCTGATCGTGCGCCGCGCGTCGCCGGACGAGGCCGATGCCGGCCGCGTACCGCTCGGCTTGCCGCTGCCGCCTGCCGCGGGCAAGCGGCGCATCGCGCTGAAGGTTGCCGCCGACGCGCTCGCGACGGTCGGCCCGCTGCCCGCGCTGGCCGACGTGCTCGGCGCCGCGCCCGACGCATGGCACGCGCCGTTGCGCGAGCTCGATGCGCTCGGCGCACGCTGCGGCGTGCAGGGCCGCGTGTTCGGCAGCCTCGCGTGGCAGGCACTGACGGGCGAGCGCTACCTGAGCGAGTCGTCCGATCTCGACATCGTGTTTCCGCTGCCGCATGCCGCGTCGCTCGCACCGCTGCTCGACGGCCTCGCGGCGATCGACGCGCGCGCGCCGATGCGCATCGACGGCGAGCTGCTGCGTGATGACGGCGCGGGCGTCAACTGGCGCGAACTGCACGCGCGGCTGCCCGAAGTCGCGGTCAAGACCGCGATCGCCGTCGAACTGATGCCTGCCGGCGCCTTCACCGGAGATGCGCGATGAGCGCATGGGCCGCCTGCCGCGTACCGGCGCCGTCCGCTGCGGAGTGCATCGCCGAGCTGGCCGAGCGCAGCCTCGTGCTCGAGATCGACACCTATCCGAAGCCGGGGCTCGTCAGCCACGTCGACACCGGCAGTCATTCGGACATGGATGCCGCGACGTTCGCGCGCAGCGCCGCCGTGCTGCGGCCTTATTTCGCGGAACTCGCCGACGCGGGCGCGCGCGATGCGGACATGGCCGTGCTGCGCAAGATCGGTCTGCGTGCCGAGCATGCGATGCTCGCCGCGACCGGCGGCGTCAATACGCATCGCGGCGCGATCTTCGGGCTCGGGCTGCTGTGCGCGGCCGCAGGCCGGCGTGCGATGCCGGGGGCAGTGCCGGGCGGAATGACGCTCGGCGCGTTTGTCTCCCGCCGCTGGGGCACCGAGATTCTCGGCGGCCCGCGCTTGCCGGACAGCCACGGCGAGCGCGCGAGCCGACGCTACGGTGTCGGCGGCGCGCGTCGCGAGGCGGCCGAAGGTTTCACGACCGTATACGCGATCGGGCTGCCCGCGCTGCGCCGTGCGATGCGCGACCTGCCGGACGACCCGGAAGCCGCGCGCGTCGCCGCGTGTTTCGCGCTGATCGCCGCGCTCGACGATACGAACCTGCTGCACCGGGGCGGGCAGGCCGGCCTCGATTTCGCGCGGGCGACCGCACGCGCGTTCGTTGCCCGCGGCGGCGTGCGCGCGCGCGACTGGCGGCTGCGCGCGGCGGCCGCGCATCGTGCGTTCGTTGCGCGCCGGCTGAGCCCGGGCGGCGCGGCCGACCTGCTCGCGATGAGCGTATTCGTCGATGCGCTCGAAGTCGACGGGAGCGCGCGATGACGCTGGCGATCCTCTGTTCGGGACAAGGCGCGCAGCGCGCCGACATGTTCGACCTGACGGGCGCGGCGCCGCAGGCCGATGCATGGTTCGCGCACGCCGGCCGGCTCCTCGGCGACGATCCGCGCATGTGGGTCCGGCAGGCCGGCCCGGACGCGCTGAGCGAGAATCGCGCCGCGCAGATCCTCTGCACGGTCCAGGCGCTTGCGGCGGCCGCGCTGCTCGACGCGGCGTGGCCGCGCCGGCGCTGCGTCGCGGGCTACAGCGTCGGCGAGGTCGCGTCGTGGAGCGTCGCGGGGATGATCGATTCGCACGACGCGCTCGACCTGGCCGACGCGCGCGCACGCGCGATGGATGCGGCGAGCGGCGGCGACGAGCGGATGGCGTTCGTGCGCGGCCTGACGCGCGAGGAGCTTGCGCAGTTATGCGACGGTCGCGACGCGGCGATCGCGATCGCGAACCCCGGCGACGCCTTCGTGGTCGCGGGGCGGCAGGCCGATGTCGATGCGGTGGCCGACGATGCGGCGCGCGCCGGTGCGCTGCGCGTTGCGCCAGTGTGTGTGCGGATCGCGTCGCACACGCGCCGGCTCGCGGCGGCCGTGCCGGTATTTCGCGCGTCGCTTGCCGCGGTGCGCGTGCGCCGGCCGCTGCCCGGCACGCGGTTGTTTTCGGGCATCGACGGCGCATCGGTGCTCGACGTCGACGCGGGCCTCGACAAGCTCGCGCGGCAGATCGCGGAGCCGGTCGAGTGGGCGGCCTGTCTCGCTGCCTGCGTGGAGGCCGGCGCGACCGCGTTTCTCGAACTCGGCCCCGGGCGCGCGCTGGCCGAGATGGCAGGCGGCGCGTATCCCGCGCTGCCGGCGCGCAGCCTCGCGGATTTCCGTTCCGTCGACGGCGTGACGAGCTGGCTCGCGCGCGTCGCGGCCGGCTGACCGGCGCCCCGAAAACCGGCCGGAAACATACCCGCCGGGCACCCGTTCCGCACTGTGTGTTGCGTCGGCGCAGCAGCGTTGCAGCCGGCGCTTGCCACGCGAATTGGCATCGCTACAATTGCGCCCGCCATGAGACCAGCCGCCTTCCTTCTCGCCGCGCTTTGCTGCGCGGCGAGCGCCCACGCCAGCCTGATTCCGTCCGATGCCGCATCGGTCGGCACGTACTTTTCGTATGACAACGCGGCAGCCGACGCGACCGTCGACCTGATCGAGCAGGCGCAGCGCCGCGTGCTGCTGGCCGGCTACACGCATGTGCCGCCCGCCGTCGCGAGCGCGCTGCGCGCGGCCCGTGCGCGAGGGATCGAGGTGCGCGTCGTGCTGGTGCGCTCGCCGCGCGCGGGCAAGACCAGCGGCGCAGGTTATCTGAAATCCGCGGGCATCGACGTGGCGATCGATTCGCGGCACGGCGATCCCGCGCCGCGCTTCGTGATCGTCGACGACAGCGTCGCGCTGACGACGCTGTCCGACGGCGCTGCCGCGCATGCCGAGACAATGAACGTGTTCCAGCGCGCGCCCGAGCTTGCGCAATCCTACGCGCAGTCGTTCTGGCGGCTGTACCGGCAGGCCAGCGGCCTCTGACCCTTTCCTTCGGCGCCGCGCACGCCGGTGTGACCCCCCTTGCATCGGCGCCGCCGATGAACCATGCTCGTTGACAGGCGTCGGCGCGGGTTTCGCGTATCCGGCGCAGCGGCAGGGAGCCGATCGTGACCGAGTATTTTGCAGATCGCGCCGATGCGGGCCGCCAATTGGCCGGCGCGCTGAGCGACTACGCGGGGCGTAGCGACGTCGTCGTGCTCGCGTTGCCGCGCGGCGGCGTGCCCGTCGCGTATCCGGTCGCCTGCGCGCTGCGCGCGCCGCTCGACGTGCTGGTCGTGCGCAAGCTCGGTGTGCCGTGCGAGCCCGAGCTCGCGATGGGCGCGATCGCAACGGGTGGCGCGATGCATCTGCAGCGTTCCGTGATCCGTTCGATGGGCGTGACCGACGCGCAGCTCGCCGACGTGATCGTGCGCGAGACGGCCGAACTGCATCGCCGCGAAGCGCTGTATCGCGGCGCCGCGCCGCCGCTGCCGGTCGACGGGCGCATCGCGATCGTCGTCGACGACGGCGTTGCGACCGGCGCGTCGATGCGTGTCGCGCTGCAGGCGCTGCGCGAGCGGCACCCGGCGCGCGTCGTGGCGGCTGCGCCGGTCGCGCCGGCGGGCGCGCAGCATGCGTTCGACGACCTGGCCGACGCGTTCGTCACGGTATCGCAGCCGCTGTCGTTCTTCGGGATCAGCCAGTTCTACGCACGCTTCGAGCAGACGAGCGACGACGAGGTGCGGACGTTGCTCGACGCGGCCCGCACGCAACGCGGCATCACGCCCGCCTGATCCGGCGCGAGCGCGGGCGAGGGCGGCCGGCCTCGGCCAGCGCGAACACGCGCTGCAGCATCGGATGGACATTGCCGCGCCAGCGCACGCCGGTAAACAGCCCGTAGTGATCGCAATCGTCGATATCGATGCGATAGCGCTCGTCGGCCGTGAGGCCGCTGCACATGTCGAGTGCCGCGTGCGTCTGGCCGGCGCCCGTGACCGCGTCGCAGCGGCCTTCGACGGTCAGCAGCGTGACGCCGCGCAGCGCGGCCGGCTCGACGCGCCGGCCGCCCACATCCCACGTGCCGTTCGCGAGGCACATGCGCTGGAACACGATGTCGACCGTGTCGAGGAAATACTCGGCCGGCATGTCGAGCAGCGCCGTGTACTCGAGCAGCGCGCGCCGCGCACCGGCGAGCGCGGTCATGTCGAAGCGCGACGCGGCCAGCGCGTACGCCTCGACCAGCGACATGAAACGCTGCGGGTACATCAGCGCGATCTCGCCCTGCTGGAGATAGGTCGGGAACACCTGGCGGCCGTGCCCCGCGAAGCCGGGCGGCACGATGTCGATCAGGTGGCGGCGGCACCAGCCGAGCGAGCGGGTGGCTGCCGCGGTGCCGAGCGCGCTCGGATTCAGGCGCGCGTCGAGCGGGCCGCCGATCAGCGTGATGCTCGCGGGCGGCGCGAGGCCGCGGGCCGCGCGCAGCGCGAGCGCGCCGAGCGCGGGCACGGTCGCCTGGCACACGGCGACGACGTGCAGCGGCCGATCGTCGAGCGCGAGCCCGTCGACGAAGCCGTCGAGCGTCGCGACATACTCGTCGAGCCCGAAGCGGCCCGCCGCGAGCGGCACGTCGCGCGCATTGCGCCAGTCGGTCACGCACACGTCGCCGTCGGCGAGCAGCGTCTCGACGGTTTCCCGCATGATCACGGCCGCGTGCCCGGCGAGCGGCGCGCACAGCAGCACCGTGCGCTGCGCGTCGGCACGCGTGAAGCGCCGCAGGTCGCAGAACGGCGTGCGCGCGGCGATCCGCTCGCCGATGGCGGGGCGCTCGATGTCGAAGCTCGGCGGCCGGGCCGGCTGCCCGATCAGCGGCTCGAACAGGTCGTCATAACACGACGACGCGGCGTGCGGCAGCGTCGCCGCGGGCCACGCATCGAACGCGTGCCGCGTCGCCGCGCGCCAGGCGCGCATCCATTCCCGCTGCTGCTCGACGAGGGCATACCACATGGCGGACCTTGGGGCGGAAGAGGCGTGAATCTGCATTATGGCCACTGTGGCCCGGTAGCGGGGGCTTGGTGCGCTGCCGGCGGATGCGTATCAAGCGCAAGCGCGCGCGAGCACGCTAGGCGGCGGCTCGCGACGCTGCTACAGTCATCGGTCCCATTCCCCTCAAGCGGAGCGTTTGCGATGAAGCTGATCGGCATGCTGGATTCCCCGTTCGTGCGCCGTGTCGCCATTTCGGCGAAGCTGCTCGACCTGCCGTTCGAACACGAGTCGATCTCGGTGTTCCGTCATTTCGAGCAGTTCAGGGCGGTCAACCCGGTCGTCAAGGCGCCGACGCTCATAACCGACGATGGCGCGACGCTGATCGATTCGTCGCTGATCGTCGACTATCTCGATCACCTGGTCGCGCCGGAGCGGCGCCTGCTGCCCGACGCCGCCGACGCGCGGCTGCGCGCGCTCGTGCCGGTCGGTTTCGCGCTGGCGGCGGCCGAGAAGACCGTGCAGATCGTCTACGAACAGGCGCTGCGCCCGTCCGACAAGCAGCACGCGCCGTGGATCGAGCGCGTGCTGAGCCAGCTCGAGGGCGCGTACGGCGAACTGGAGCCGCTCGTCGTGGCCGCGAACGGCTGGTTCGGCGGCGCGCGCCTGCTGCAGTCCGACGTGACGGTCGCGGTGGCGTGGCGCTTCACGCAGTTCATGGCGGCCGATTACCCGGTGCTCGCGCGGATCGATCCGGCCCGCTATCCGGCGCTCGCCGCGCATTCGGCGCGCGCGGAAGCGCTGCCGGCGTTCGTCGAAACGCCGCTCGTCTAGGCGTGGCGGCCCTTGGCGGCGGGGCGCGAGGCCGCCCCACGCCGTTGCCGGCCGGCCGCCTGGCGCCGCCAGGCAAGCCGCCGCCGATTGTTCTCGGTGGCCGACAAGTGACTTCGCATTCGCGCCGTTTATCCGGAAGCGGCCGGTCCCTAGAATCCACTCCATCGAATCACGCATTGCCAGATGGAGCCGATGATGAAAGCCCTGATCGAATCAAGCCTGTACCACCCGTCCGTCGTGTTGCCGCTTGCCGCGCTGACGCAGTTGATGGTCGAGCGCGATTTCAATCTCGGCCAGGTCGGGCTGATCGTCGCGGCACGCGGCGCGCAGGCGGCGGTGTCTCGCTCGCGTGCGCTGATCTTCTGCCGTCACGGCGAAGCGCACGCATGAGGGCGCTCGCGGCCAAGGGATGAAAAAAAGCCCGGCCGGCGCAAGCCGGTCGGGCGGATCGGATTCGATCGGGCCCCGGCTTCGGCCGGGGCTTTTTCATGGGCGACGCTCAGGCGCGTGCGGGCGACACGACGCTGTACATCTCCGAGTCGTCCTCCTCGCGCAGCTGGCGCGCGAGCTGGTGCGCTTCGCGGCGCGTCGCGACGGCCGGCGGCGAGCCCTTGAGCGGCTGGCGCGCGGTTTCCGCGAGCGCGACGACCGACACGATGCCGATCACGGCGGCGCCCATCATGTAGTACGCGGGCATCATCAGGTTGTGCGTCACGTCGACGAGCCACGCGGTCATCAGCGGCGTCGTGCCGCCGAACAGCGATACCGACACGTTGAAGCCGATCGCGAGCGCGCCGTAGCGGATCTCGGTCGGGAACAGCGCCGGCAGCGCCGACGGCATCACGCCGGTGAAGCAGGACAGCAGCACGCCGAGGATCAGCAGGCCGCCGAACACCGACGCCGTGGTGCCCGTGTGGATCAGCATCATCGACGGGATCGACAGCACGAGCAGCCCGACACAGCCGGCGAGCATCACCGGCTTGCGGCCGATCCGGTCGGACAGGCGGCCGGCATAGAGCGTCATCGGCATCATCAGCACCATCACGAGCAGCACCAGCACGAGGCTGTGCGATTCGTCGAAGTGCAGCGTCGACGACATGAAGCTCGGCAGGTACGACAGCACCATGTAGTCGGTCACGTTGAAGATCAGCACGAGGCCGACGCACAGCAGCAGCGCGCGCCAGTTGCGCATCAGCGTTTCGCGGAAGCGCGCCTTCGGCACGGCCTTGTCCTGCGCTTCGCGCTCTTCGGCCTGGCGCTTGAACGCGGGCGTTTCCTCGAGCTTCATCCGGATGTAGAGGCCGATCAGGCCGAGCGGGCCGGCGATCAGGAACGGTACGCGCCAGCCCCACGACAGCAGCGCTTCCTGCGACAGCGATGCGGTCAGCAGCGCGACGACGCCCGCACCCATCACATAACCGATCAGCGTGCCGAACTCGAGGAAGCTGCCCATGAAGCCGCGGCGCTTGTCGGTCGAGAATTCGGCGATGAAGGTGGCCGCGCCGCCGTATTCGCCGCCGGTCGAGAAACCCTGCACGAGGCGCGCGACGAGCAGCAGCACGGGCGCCATGATGCCGATCGACGCGTAGCTCGGGATCAGGCCGATCGCGAAGGTGCCGACGGCCATCATGATCATCGTCGCGGCGAGCACGCGCTGGCGGCCAATGCGGTCGCCGAGCGGGCCGAACACCATGCCGCCGAGCGGACGCACGAGGAACGCGGCCGCGAACGTGCCGAAGGTCGCGAGCAGCTGCGCGGACGGGCTGCTGGACGGGAAGAACACCTTGCCGAGCGTGACGGCGATATAGCTGTACACGCCGAAGTCGAACCATTCCATCGCATTGCCGATGGCCATCGCGCTGACGGCGCGCTTGAGCAGGCTCTGGTCGACGACGGTTATGTCGTCCGCGGCGAGCGGGGCGTCGCCGGACGAAGTGGAGGAAGAAGCAGCGGTCGGGCTGACGTGTGTTGCGGTCAAGGTCATGCACTCCTTTGACTGCGCCGGAACGGGCGGGCCGTCCGACACGGTTTGCCTGCAAGCGCGGTGTCGCGTGCGGCGCGTCGGGGCAGACCTTTAAGCGCTTACTGCACAATGGGCGGTAAAGGGCAGTAAGGGGCTGCTTCGACGCGGGCCCGATGGGCCGTCGCGACAGTGCGCTCATGAAGAATGGGCCGCATGATGCTGGCGGCAGATGCCGGTGCGGACGGAGGTCCGGCGTTCCGGCAAGCGCCCCGAAATGGGGCAACGAAACGAGAAAAGCGGGCCTGTCGGGCGGGCTTTCCTGTGGGTGCAATTTCGGTTGAAGCGCCGGCCCGCAACGCGCGGACGGACTTCTCGCGAAATCGAATAGACAGAGATTGAATGTTGAAACAGGCGACATGATAGCACGATGACGGATGATCGTGCAAATTGCCGGGAGACGCCCGTCTGGCGGGGCGTCCGGCGCGGCCTGCTCGGGTATGATCGGCGGCGCGCGGCAGGGCCGTGCAGCCCCCGGAGACGGGGAGCGAATTCACGAGGAACCGGATGACCGAACTGCTGAGGATCGCGGCGCTGTTCGCCGCCACCGCGCTGGCCGAAATCGTCGGCTGTTACCTGCCGTGGCTCGTACTGAAGGGCAGCCGGCCGGCCTGGCTGCTGGTGCCGGCCGCGCTGTCGCTCGCGCTGTTCGCGTGGCTGCTGACGCTGCACCCGAGCGCTGCGGGGCGCACCTATGCCGCGTATGGCGGCGTGTATATCGCGGTTGCGCTGGTCTGGCTGCGGGTGGTCGACGGTGTCGCGCTGACCCGCTGGGACGTGGCCGGCGCGGTGCTTGCGCTCGGCGGGATGGCGGTCATCGCGCTGTAGCCGCGCACGTAGGCGCGGCCGCAATGCGTGCCGCGTGCGTCAGGCCGTCTCGGCGGCGCCGGCGTCCGCGGACTTGCGCCACACGCATGCGCCCTTGACCGATTTGTCGAGCTCGTCGAGCTGCGCCTGGTGCGCGGCGAGCTCGTCGTCGCTCGCGGCCACCACGGCCAGGTCGAGCGCGGCGAGCGACACGCGCTGGCCGTTCGCCGCGCCGCCGTCGGCGCCCGCGTCGTCGAGCATGTCGATCACGAGGCTGTCCTGGCCGCGCGTCATCGCGAGATACACCTCGGCGAGCAGCTCCGAGTCGAGCAGTGCGCCGTGCAGCGTCCGGTGCGCGTTGCTGATGCCGAAGCGGTCGCACAGCGCGTCGAGCGAGTTGCGCTTGCCGGGGAACATCTGCTTGGCCTGCACGAGCGTATCGATCACGCCGCCGCAATGTTCGGTGAACGGCGGCAGGTCGAGCCGCGCGAATTCGGCGTCGAGGAAGCCAAGGTCGAACGGTGCGTTGTGGATGATCAGCTCGGCGTCCTTCACGAAGTCGAGGATCTGGCTGGCGACTTCCGCGAACTTCGGCTTGTCGCTGAGGAATTCGGTCGTGAGGCCGTGCACGGCCAGTGCGCCCGGATCGCTGTCGCGCTCGGGGTTCACGTAGAAGTGCAGGTTGTTGCCGGTGAGCCGCCGGTTCAGCAGCTCGACGCAGCCGATTTCGATGAGGCGGTCGCCCGTGCGGGCGTTCAGGCCGGTGGTTTCGGTATCGAGGATGATCTGGCGCATGTCGGGAAAAGCAAAAGAAACAGGGGAGTGGCCGGCATTCAGGCCGTGAGCGATTCGACGCCGCGATTCGCGAGCGCGTCCGCGCGCTCGTTCTCGGGATGGCCCGCGTGACCCTTGACCCAGCGCCACTCGACCTCGTGCTGCGCGACGAGCGCGTCGAGCCGCTTCCACAGGTCGGCGTTCTTCACGGGCGTCTTTGCCGCGGTGACCCAGCCTTTCTTCTTCCAGCCGTGGATCCACTCGCTGATGCCTTTCTGCACGTATTGCGAGTCGGTGTGCACGATCACCTGGCACGGCCGCTTCAGCGCCTCGAGCGCGGCGATCACGCCCATCAGCTCCATGCGGTTGTTGGTCGTGTTGGGCTCGCCGCCGAACAGCTCCTTTTCGCGGTCGCCGTAGCGCATCAGTGCGCCCCAGCCGCCGGGGCCGGGGTTGCCCTTGCAGGCGCCGTCGGTATAGATGTCGATGGTATCGATTGTCATGAATGTTCTTGATGGGTGGTCGGGGAGGCCGCGGGCGTCAGGCCTGGCGCGAGCACGGGTTTTTTCATCTTGATCTGGCCGACCAGGCGCATGCCGCGCACGCGCTTGACGGCCGTCACCATGTAGACGGCGCCGAAGATCGGCCACCAGCGGTCGCCCGCGGCTTCCATGAAGCCGTAGCGGGCCAGCCACTTGTCGGTGACGAGCGGCGGCCGGTAGCAGCCGAAGCGGCCGCGTTCGAGGTCGAAACCGAGCAGCTTGATCCAGTCCTTGAGCCGGATGAACGCGATCTGGTCGCGCGTGGCCGGCACGAACGGGTGGTTCGCCATGCGCCCGAACGATTGCCGCATGCCCCACAGGCTGAGCGAATTGAAGCCGGTGATCACGAGCTGGCCTTCCGGCATCAGCACGCGCTCGGCCTCGCGCAGCAGGCGGTGCGGGTCGGATGTGAATTCGAGCGTGTGCGGCATCACGATCAGGTCCACGCTCTGCGACTCGAACGGCAGGTCGAGCAGGTCGCACCACGTCGTGCTGCGATCGGCGGGCGCGTGCTCCGGCGCGTGCGCTTCGCGCGCCCACGGATACTGGTACGGCGCGCTCGCGCCGCTCGCCGGATCGAGCACGAGGCCGCGATACGGCATGCGGTTCTCGCGCAGCGCGTCGAGCTGCGGCAGGCCGAGCTGCAGCGCGTGGAACCCGAAGACGTCGGACACGATCCGGTCGAGCTGCGCCTGCTCCCAGTCCAGCACGTAGCGGCCGGGAGGCGAGTCGGTCCAGGCGGGCCAGTCTATAATTTGACGATCAGGCATAACGGTGATTGCGCGCCCATGAACGAGCTGGAGTACGTGCCGGTACCGGCATTCGAAGACAACTATATCTGGCTCGTCTCGGACGGCCGCGATGCGATCGCCGTCGATCCGGGTGAAGCCGCGCCCGTGCGCCGGGTTCTTGCCGAACGAGGCTGGCGGTTGACCGCTATTTTACTCACGCACCATCACGCCGACCATGTCGGCGGTGTCGAGGCGCTGCGCAATAGCCAACCGGCCGATGTGCCGCTCACCGTTTACGGCCCAGCGGCCGAGGCGATCGGCGTGGTCACGCGGCCGCTTTCGGGCGGCGATCGCGTGACGCTCGACGCGCCGGCCGTCGGGTTCGACGTGCTCGACGTGCCCGGTCATACGCGCGGTCACATCGCCTATTTCCAGGCAGCCGGGCAGGGCGCCGCGGTGCCGCACGTGTTCTGCGGCGACACGCTGTTCTCGTGCGGCTGCGGCCGCCTGTTCGAAGGCACGCCCGCGCAGATGCTCGCATCGCTCGATGCGCTCGCGGCGCTGCCGGGCGACACGCGCGTGCATTGCGCACACGAATACACGCTGTCGAACATCCGCTTTGCGCTCGCGTGCGAGCCCGGCAACGCGGCGCTTGCCGCGTGGCGCGACGACGCGCAGGTGCTGCGCGCGCGCGGCGTGCCGACGCTGCCGACGACGATCGCGCACGAGCGCGCGGTGAACCCGTTCATGCGCGCGGACAGCGCCGCCATCCATGCGACGCTCGAGGCCGAGCTTCACGAAACGGTGCCGGATCGTCTGGCGGCGTTTACGCTGATGCGGGAGTGGAAAAACCGGTTCAAATGATGATTTCCGGAGGACTCCAAAGCTCAAGCGGTGTCTGTAAAAATTGCTCCAAATGTAGGATTTCGCTGAGTTTTCGGTGTTTTTATTGACGTGAAGCACGCACTTCCGTAGTATCGCCAGCAATTTCCAGCCGTCGGAAGCCGAGATTTTCATGCGACTTATATTGAGTGCGATGGTGGTCCTGCTGCTCGCCGCTTGTGCGAGCCAGGCTCCTGTCGCCGACAACGCCGCCGATTCGCAGGCGACGTCCAACTACCTCCGTAAATCAGCCACCGCCAAAGAAACTGTCGACGTCGACAAGCAATCCGTCGGCGACCTGACCAGTGCGGACTCCGATCTCTGGGGGCGCATCCGTCGCGGCTTCCAGATGCCCGACCTGCAGAGCGACCTCGTCGACATGCAGACGACCTGGTACACGCAGCGTCCCGATTACGTGCAGCGCATGACCGAGCGCTCGCAGAAATACCTGTATCACATCGTCGAGGAACTCGAGGCGCGTCACATGCCGACCGAGCTCGCGCTGCTGCCGTTCATCGAATCCGCATTCAACCCGCAGGCGCTGTCGGTCGCGAAGGCGGCCGGCATGTGGCAGTTCATGCCCGGTACGGGCCGCACGTACAACCTGAAGCGCAACATGTGGCAGGACGAGCGGCGCGACGTGCTCGCGTCGACGAGCGCCGCGCTCGACTACCTGTCGCGCCTGCATGACATGTTCGGCGACTGGTATCTGGCGCTGGCCGCGTACAACTGGGGCGAGGGCAACGTGCAGCGCGCGATCGCGCGCAACCAGGCGGCCGGCCTGCCGACCGACTACCAGAGCCTGCGGATGCCGAACGAGACGCGCAACTACGTGCCGAAGCTGCAGGCGGTGAAGAACATCATCGCGAGCCCGAAGCAGTACGGCCTGACGCTGCCGGACATCCCGAACCACCCGTATTTCGTGACGGTCACGACGTCGCGCGACATCGACGTCGCAGTCGCCGCGAAGCTCGCGAACCTGTCGCTCGACGAATTCCGCTCGCTGAACCCGTCGTTCTCGAAGCCGGTGATCCTCGGCGCGACCGAACCGCAGATCCTGCTGCCGTTCGACAACGCGTCCGCGTTCGAGAAGAACCTGAAGGCATACAACGGCCAGCTTTCGACGTGGACCACCTATACGGTCAGCGAACGTGCGCGGCCGGCCGCGATCGCCGAGAAGATCGGCGTCGACGCCGATACGCTGATGTCGGTCAACAAGATTCCCGCCGGCATGCGCCTGAAGCCGGGCTCGACGATCGTCGTGCCGCGCGGCGATGACGACGACGAGGACATCAGCGCCGACGTCGCCGAAAACGGCGCGCTCGCGATGGAGCCGGACGTACCCGACACGCGCAAGATGCTGATCCGCGTGCGCCGCAAGCAGTCGATGGCGGCGATCGCCGGCCGCTACGGCGTGTCGGTCGGCCAGCTCAAGGCGTGGAACCGCACGCACCGCGATCTCGCGATGCCGGGTCAGGCGCTGGTGCTGCACGTGCCGGTCGGCCGCTCGGTGCCGGCGGAACCCGGTCCGGAGCGCATCGCGACTTCGGCCGGCGGTGCGCATATCGAGCGCGCGAGCCTGGCGGTGGGCGGCAAGTCGCACGGCGCGAAGCGCGGCGCGGCAAAGCCGGCGGCCAAATCCGCCAAATCGACGAAAGCTGCATCCGCGAAGGCCGCGCCAGCCAAGGGCAAGAAGAAGTAGCACGGCTGCGCGGCGGGTGGCCGGTCCGGGTCGCGCGATTGCGCTATCATCCGACGAATTGCGACGAAACGCCGTCACCGAGGTGACGGCGTTTTCGTTTGTGCGCGGCGCGGGGGTGCCGCTTCGACAGTCTTCATATAACGAGGGGAAGCGATGTCGTCGGTGCAGGTGAGGGTGCTCGCGCTGTTTTCGATCGGGTATTTCGTGTCGTATGTGTTTCGCGGCGTCAATCTGGGCTTTGCGCCGTTCGTCACGCATGAGCTCGGGTTGTCGGCCGCCGATCTCGGCCTGCTCACCAGTCTTTATTTCCTCGGCTTCGCGGGCGCGCAGATCCCGGCCGGCGTGATGCTCGACCACTTCGGCCCGCGCCGAGTGACGGCCGGCATGCTGCTGTTCGCGGCGGCCGGTGCCGCCGTGTTCGGCACCGCGCACGGCCTCGGCACGATGATGATCGGCCGGCTGCTGATCGGCGTCGGCGTGTCGGTGTGTCTCGGCGCGGCGTTCAAGGCGCTCGCGCAGCATTTCCCGGTCGGCCGGCTGCCGCTCGTCAACGGCCTCGTGATGGCCGTTGGCGGCTTCGGCGGCGTCGCGGTCGGTTCGCCGTTGACCTGGCTGCTCGGCTGGACGAACTGGCGCGCGATCTGTTTCGGCCTCGCGGTGCTGACGGTGATCGTCGCGGCCTCGATCGGCTTCGGCGCGCCCGAAGCGAAGCAGGTGCGCCACCAGGGCGGGCTCGTCAGCCAGTTCAAGGGCACGTGGCACATCCTGAGCAGCCGCGCGTTCTGGAAGATCTCGTCGTTCTCGGTCGTCACGCAGGGCGTGTTCTACGCGATGCAGTCGCTGTGGGTCGGGCCGTACCTGCGCGACGTCGCGGGGTTCGATGCGCCGCATGCCGCGCGCCTCGTGTCGGTGCTCGGCTTCGCGATGATGGCCGGCTGCGTCGGCTTCGGCGCCGCGGCGCGCGTGCTCGAGCGGCGCGGCGTGTCCGTCTACGCATTCTGCGGCGTCGGCATGGCGCTGTTCGTCGCGACGCAGGTCGCGATCGTCGCGCGCATGCCGTTGCCGCCGGCCGTGCTGTGGGCTGCATACGGGATGTTCGGCGGCGTCGGCATCCTGACCTACGCGGTGATGGCCGGGCACTTTCCCGTCCACCTGATCGGCCGCGCGAACACGACGCTCACGCTGGTGATCTTCCTGCTGATCTTTGCGTTCCAGATCGGTGTCGGCGCGGTGCTGTCGCGCTGGCCCGCGCTCGACGGCCGTTATCCGGCGGCCGCGCACTTCACCGCATGGGGCGTGCTGCTTGCGCTGCAGCTCGCGAGCGCGGTCTGGTACGTGTGGCCCGCGCGCGGCGCTGGCCAAGCGCACTGATCCGGCGGTACGCTGATGGGTGGGCGGCTGCGGAAACGGGGCCGCAGCACGTCGAGCGTGCGTCGTGGCGCGTGTGCCGTACCGCGCTGCCGGTGGCGGCGCGCGCATGATCGGACGGCCATATCGATTGAAGATAGGGCCATTTTCGGGCTATAATTTGAAAGTTTGTGCTGATCAACCTCGCACCCTAGCGCCTACCTCATTCATCCCGTTCATCCGCCGCACGCCGCCTGCCGGGCGATGCCGCGAAGCCTCGTGCGCCACGCGCCGGGTTCGCGTCTCGACAACGCAGGCCGCGTCCAGCTAGCGACTACGCGCGCCCACGCAGCGCGGCGCTCGCGCGGCAGGGTAAACAGGTCGGCAGCAGGGTGTTCCCCAAGGAGCCTCCCGTGTTGCCGTCTTTTTCTCCCGCCTTGTTTGCACTCGCCGACGGCACGGTCTTTCGTGGTTATTCGATCGGGGCCGCAGGCCATACGATCGGCGAAGTCGTGTTCAATACCGCGATCACCGGCTATCAGGAAATCCTGACTGATCCGAGCTACGCGCGCCAGATCGTTACGCTCACCTATCCGCATATCGGCAACGTCGGCGTCAACGCCGAAGACGTCGAAGCCACGAAAGTCCATGCCGCCGGCCTGATCATCCGCGATCTGCCCACGCTCGCATCGAACTTCCGCATGGACCGCACGCTCGGCGATTACCTGCGCGACGAAGGCGTCGTCGCGATCGCCGGCATCGACACCCGCAAGCTGACCCGCATCCTGCGCGACAAGGGCGCGCAGAACGGCTGCATCCTGGCCGGTTCGGATGACGAGGCGAAGGCGATCGAGCTCGCGCGCTCGTTCCCGGGCCTCGCGGGCATGGATCTCGCGAAGGTCGTGTCGACCACCAAGCCGTTCGAGTGGAAGCAGACGGAATGGCGCCTCGGCAGCGGCTACGGCATGCAGGAAGCGCCGAAGTACCGCGTCGTCGCCTACGATTTCGGCGTCAAGTACAACATCCTGCGCATGCTCGCGGAGCGCGGCTGCCAGGTGACGGTGCTGCCCGCGCAGGCGAGCGCGGCCGATGCGCTCGCGCTCAATCCGGACGGCATCTTCCTGTCGAACGGCCCCGGCGATCCTGAGCCGTGCGATTACGCGATCGCGGCCACGAAGGAATTCATCGAGCGCGGCGTGCCGACCTTCGGCATCTGCCTCGGTCACCAGATCATGGGCCTCGCGGTCGGCGCGAAGACGCTGAAGATGAAGACGGGCCACCATGGCGCGAACCATCCGGTGAAGGATCTCGGCGACGGCCGTGTCGTGATCACGTCGCAGAACCACGGCTTCGCGGTCGACGCGGATTCGCTGCCGGCCAACGCGCGCGTGACGCACGTGTCGCTGTTCGACGGCACGCTGCAGGGCTTCGAGCTGACCGACAAGCCGGCGTTCTGCTTCCAGGGCCACCCGGAAGCATCGCCGGGCCCGCACGACATCGGCTATCTGTTCGACCGTTTCACCGCGCTGATGGACGCGGCGAAGCAGCGCAACGCCTAACGCAACCGACGCAACCGAAGGACGGGAGATTCGCATCATGTTCGGCCACGCACTCGGCATCACGGATATCTGGACCTACGTGTTCGGCGTGATCTTCATCATCCTGCTGCCGGGGCCGAACTCGATGTACGTGCTGTCGCTCGCGGCGCAGCGCGGCGTGAAGGCCGGCTATCGGGCGGCCTGCGGCGTGTTCGTCGGCGACACGGTGCTGATGGTGCTGTCGGCCGCGGGCGTCGCGTCGCTGCTGAAGGCGAATCCGCTGCTGTTTTCCGTCGTCAAGTACGGCGGCGCCGCGTATCTGCTCTACATCGGCACCGGCATGCTGCGCAGCGCGTGGCGCAAGCTGCGCACGCCGGCGGGCGGGCCCGCCGAGGCGCCGCAGGCGGTCGACGGTGAGCAGCCGTTCCGCAAGGCGCTGATCGTGAGCCTGCTGAATCCGAAGGCGATCCTGTTCTTCATCTCGTTCTTCATCCAGTTCGTCGACCCGGCATTTCCGCATCCCGCGCTGTCGTTCGTCGTGCTCGGGGCGATCGCGCAAAGCGCGAGCTTCCTGTACCTGAGCACGCTGATCTTCGCGGGGGCGCGGCTCGCCGAGCACTTCCGCCGTCGCCGCAAGCTCGCGGCAGGCGCGGCGAGCAGCGTGGGCGGCCTGTTCATCGGATTCTCGGTGAAGCTCGCGCTCGCGACCATGAGCTGAGCGCTGCCGGCCGACCCACGACAACGATTACTTATTGAATTCACAAGCCATGCCAAAACGCACAGACATCAAGAGCATCCTCATCATCGGCGCCGGCCCGATCATCATCGGCCAGGCGTGCGAGTTCGACTATTCGGGCGCGCAGGCTTGCAAGGCGTTGCGTGAGGAGGGCTACAAGGTCGTTCTCGTCAACAGCAACCCGGCGACGATCATGACCGACCCCAACACGGCCGACGTGACCTACATCGAGCCGATCACGTGGGAAGTCGTCGCGCGCATCATCGAGAAGGAGCGCCCGGACGCGATCCTGCCGACGATGGGCGGCCAGACCGCGCTGAACTGCGCGCTCGACCTGCATCACCACGGCGTGCTCGAGAAGTTCGGCGTCGAGCTGATCGGCGCGTCGCCGGAAGCGATCGACAAGGCGGAAGACCGCCAGAAGTTCAAGGAAGCGATGACCAAGATCGGTCTCGGCTCCGCGAAGTCGGGCATCGCGCATTCGATGGAAGAAGCGACCAAGGTGCACGCCGAGATCATGGCGGGCACCGGCGGCAGCGGCTACCCGGTCGTGATCCGTCCGTCGTTCACGCTCGGCGGCTCGGGCGGCGGCATCGCGTACAACCGCGAAGAGTTCGAGGAAATCTGCAGGCGCGGTCTCGACCTGTCGCCCACGCGCGAACTGCTGATCGAGGAATCGCTGCTCGGCTGGAAGGAATACGAGATGGAAGTCGTGCGCGACCGCGCCGACAACTGCATCATCGTCTGCTCGATCGAAAACCTCGACCCGATGGGCGTGCACACCGGCGACTCGATCACGGTCGCGCCGGCGCAGACGCTCACCGACAAGGAATACCAGATCCTGCGTAACGCATCGCTCGCGGTGCTGCGCGAGATCGGCGTCGACACGGGCGGCTCGAACGTGCAGTTCTCGATCAACCCGAAGGACGGCCGCATGGTCGTCATCGAAATGAACCCGCGCGTGTCGCGTTCGTCGGCGCTCGCATCGAAGGCGACCGGCTTCCCGATCGCGAAGGTCGCCGCCAAGCTGGCGGTCGGCTACACGCTCGACGAGCTGAAGAACGAAATCACCGGCGGCCAGACCCCGGCATCGTTCGAGCCGACGATCGACTACGTCGTCACGAAGATCCCGCGCTTCGCGTTCGAGAAGTTCCGTGAAGCCGATTCGCGCCTGACGACGCAGATGAAGTCGGTCGGCGAAGTGATGGCGATCGGCCGCACGTTCCAGGAATCGTTCCAGAAGGCGCTGCGCGGCCTCGAAGTCGGCGTCGACGGTCTCGACGAGAAGTCGACCAATCGCGACGAGATCGCGATCGAGATCCACGAGCCGGGCCCGGACCGCATCTGGTATGTCGGCGATGCATTCCGCATCGGCATGACGGCCCAGGAAATTTTCGCCGAAACCGCGATCGACCCGTGGTTCCTCGAGCAGATCGAGCAGATCATCCTGAAGGAAAAGGCGCTTACGGGCCGCACGCTCGCGTCGCTGACGTTCGACGAACTGCGCTACGTGAAGCAGAGCGGCTTCTCCGACCGCCGCCTCGCGAAGCTGCTCGGCGCGACGCCGGAAGACGTTCGCAAGCGTCGCGTCGAGCTGAACGTGCGCCCGGTCTACAAGCGCGTCGACACCTGCGCGGCCGAGTTCGCGACCAAGACGGCCTACATGTACTCGACCTACGAGGAAGAGTGCGAGGCGCAGCCGACCACCAACAAGAAGATCATGGTGCTGGGCGGCGGCCCGAACCGGATCGGCCAGGGCATCGAGTTCGACTACTGCTGCGTGCACGCGGCGCTCGCGATGCGTGAGGACGGCTACGAAACGATCATGGTCAACTGCAACCCGGAAACGGTGTCGACCGACTATGACACGTCCGACCGCCTGTACTTCGAGCCGCTGACGCTCGAAGACGTGCTCGAGATCGTCGACAAGGAAAAACCGGTCGGCGTGATCGTCCAGTACGGTGGCCAGACGCCGTTGAAGCTTGCGCTCGACCTCGAGGCGCACGGCGTGCCGATCGTCGGCACGTCGCCGGACATGATCGACGCCGCCGAAGACCGCGAACGCTTCCAGAAGCTGCTGCAGGACCTCGGCCTGCGCCAGCCGCCGAACCGCACCGCGCGCGCCGAAGACGAGGCGCTCAAGCTTGCCGAGGAAATCGGCTATCCGCTGGTCGTGCGCCCATCGTACGTGTTGGGCGGCCGCGCGATGGAAATCGTCCACGAGCCGCGCGACCTCGAGCGCTACATGCGCGAGGCCGTGAAGGTGTCGAACGATTCGCCGGTGCTGCTCGACCGCTTCCTGAACGATGCGATCGAGTGCGACGTCGACTGCATCTGCGACGGCGAAGCCGTGTTCATCGGCGGCGTGATGGAGCACATCGAGCAGGCAGGCGTCCACTCGGGCGACTCGGCATGCTCGCTGCCGCCGTACTCGCTGTCGAAGGAAACCGTGGCCGAGCTGAAGCGCCAGACGGGCGCGATGGCGAAGGCGCTGAACGTGGTCGGCCTGATGAACGTGCAGTTCGCGATCCAGCAGGTGCCGCAGGCGGACGGTTCGAAGCAGGACATCATCTACGTGCTGGAAGTGAATCCGCGCGCATCGCGCACGGTGCCGTACGTGTCGAAGGCGACCAGCCTGCCGCTCGCGAAGATCGCGGCGCGCGCGATGGTCGGCCAGAAGCTCGCGCAGCAGGGCGTGACGAAGGAAGTCGAGCCGCCGTACTTCAGCGTGAAGGAAGCGGTGTTCCCGTTCGTGAAGTTCCCGACCGTCGATCCGGTCCTCGGGCCTGAAATGCGTTCGACCGGCGAAGTGATGGGCGTCGGCCAGACGTTCGGCGAAGCGCTGTTCAAGTCGCAGCTCGCAGCCGGTTCGCGCCTGCCGGAGTCGGGCACGGTGCTGCTGACCGTGATGGACGCCGACAAGCCGAAGGCGGTCGAAGTCGCGCGCATGCTGCACGACCTCGGCTACCCGATCGTCGCGACCAAGGGCACGGCTGCCGCGATCGAAGCGGCCGGCGTGCCGGTGAAGGTCGTGAACAAGGTGAAGGACGGCCGTCCGCACATCGTCGACATGATCAAGAACGGCGAGATCGCACTCGTGTTCACGACGGTCGACGAGACGCGCCAGGCGATCGCCGATTCGCGTTCGATCCGCATGAGCGCGCAGGCGCACAAGGTCACGTACTACACGACGATGTCGGGCGCGCGCGCGGCCGTCGAAGGCTTGCGCTACCTGAAGGATCTGGAAGTCTATGATTTACAAGGTCTTCACGCTCGCCTAAACTAAGCAGTCAGTTTCCTGTCGAAGCAATACGTGCCGCGGTTAAGCGGTGTTTCCGGTTCATCGGAAACGCGCTTAATCGCGGTGATTTTTTTTAAAGCCGTTTTTAGCGATTGAGCCGTTTATGAGCACCATTCCGTTGACAAAGCGTGGCGCGGGGCAACTGCGCGATGAATTGCAGCGCCTCAAGTCCGTCGAGCGGCCGGCCGTGATCAACGCGATCGCGGAGGCCCGCGCACAGGGCGATCTGTCCGAAAACGCCGAATACGATGCCGCGAAGGAAAAGCAGGGCTTCATCGAGGGTCGCATCGCAGAACTCGAATCGAAGCTGTCCGCCGCGCAAATCATCGATCCCACGGTGCTCGATGCCGATGGCCGCGTGGTGTTTGCCGCGACGGTCGAACTCGAGGATCTCGAGTCGGGCGACACCGTCAAATACCAGATCGTCGGTGACGACGAAGCCGATATCGATCACGGCCTGATCTCGGTCAGCTCGCCGATCGCGCGCGCGCTGATCGGCAAGTCCGAAGGCGACGTCGCGGCCGTGCAGGCGCCGAGCGGCGTGCGCGAATACGAAATCATCTCGGTCAGCTACATCTGAAGCGGGGCGACGTGATGCCGCATCGCGTGTTCCGTCTGCTGTCGGCCGTGTGGGTCGGCAGCCTGCTGACGATCGGGTATGCGGTCGCGCCCGTGCTGTTCAAGACGCTGGAGCGGATGACGGCCGGTTCGGTCGCCGCCCAGTTGTTCCGTATCGAGGCGATCCTCGGTGTCGTGTGCGGCGTGCTGCTGCTCGCGTTGTCGAACCAGCAGGTGCGGCGCGGCAGCAGCGAATATCGCCGCGTGCGCTGGATCGTCGCCGCGATGGTCGTGTGCGTGCTGGCCGGGTATTTCGCGCTGCAGCCGTTCATGAACGCGCTGCGGGTGGCCGCGATGGACGCGGGCACCGATATCGCGAACTCGCCGTACGCGAGTCGCTTCGGGATGCTGCACGGCGTCTCGAGCGTGTTCTATCTCGTCGAGAGCGTGCTGGGGCTGATGCTGATCTGGCGTCTGCCGGCGCGCGACGCCTGAGCGCGGCACGGCGTGACCGTGCCGCGTACGCGTTTTACTTGTCCTGGAACGGCCGCTTGGTGCTTGCCTGGCGCTTTTTCGCACGCTTCACGTTGCCGCCCGCCGTCACGCGCTCGTTACCGCGCACGACAACCTTCGTCGGCTTCGGACGACGCACGGGGCTCGCGTTCGGCGACACCTTGACGACCTTGACGGTGCGCGGTGCGCGGCCCTTCCTGTCGTCGGCGGCTTCGGCCGCGCTCGGCAGCGTGCCGGCACGACGGCCGCGGGCCGGGGCCGCTGCGGCGGCTTCGGGTTTCCAGATCACCAGCAGCTTGCCGATGTGCTGGATCGGCGCCGCGCTCAGGCGGTCGCAGATCTCGTCGTAGATCGCGACGCGTTCGTCGCGTTCGTCGCCGAACACACGGATCTTGATCAGCTGGTGCGCGGCGAGGTGCACCTTGATTTCCTTCAGCACGGCGTCGGTCAGCCCTTCGGCTCCGATCAGCACGACGGGCTTGAGCGCATGGGCCTGGGAGCGCAGCGCGGAGCGCTCGGCGGGAGAAAGCGAAAGGGCGGGCATGGAAATGTCGAAATCTAAATAAGGGCGCGCGGCCTGAAAAGCGATCGCGGGAAGTTACCGCGTCAGCCGGGCGCCGAAACCACGTAAAATCGCGGCTTGGGCCTGAAAAGGGGCCGCAGCCGCGCGAAGAAGACGCGTATTATCCGCTAAAAGCGCGGCTTCACGAAGCAAATGGCAGCAATCTCTCTCTCGAATGGCAAAAAACCGCTTTAACCAGCACTGGCTGCACGATCACATCAACGACCCGTACGTCAAAATGGCGCAGCGGGAGGGCTATCGCGCGCGTGCCGCGTACAAGCTGAAGGAAATCGACGAGCAGGACAAGCTGATCCGTCCGGGCCAGGTGATCGTCGATCTCGGCGCGACGCCGGGCAGCTGGAGCCAGTATGCCCGCAACAAGCTCGCGCAGGGCAAGAAGCGCGACACCGAGCGCGAGGGCGGCATCGACGGCACGATCATCGCGCTCGACCTGCTGCCGATGGAGCCGATCGCCGACGTCCACTTCATCCAGGGCGACTTCCGCGAGGACGAAGTGCTCCACCAACTCGAGGAAGTGCTCGAAGGCCGCGCGGTGGACCTTGTTATTTCGGACATGGCCCCCAACCTCTCCGGCGTAGCCTCGGCGGACGCGGCGCGCATCGAGCATCTCTGCGATCTGGCGCTCGAGTTCGCGCAGAACCATCTGAAGCCGGATGGTGCGCTGCTCGTGAAATGCTTTCACGGCAGCGGCTACAGCCAGATCGTCGAGAAATTCAAACAGCAGTTTAAGACCGTCGCGCCGCGCAAGCCCAAGGCGTCCCGCGACAAATCGTCCGAAACGTTCATTTTGGGTCGGCATCTGAAGCATCCGCGCTGATGCGGAGCGGGGTGCCGCAAACGGGCTCCGGCCCTTGCCAGACAAGCGAAGCGCTATCGCGGCGGTTGTCAATGCTTATGGCGAGGGTGGTCGGACTGGATTAGAATGACCGAGGGGCGCCGCAAGGAAAATGTAGGCGCTCGTCTACGAGTGAAGGAGTGGTGCTTTGAACAACAATATGTTTTCGAAGGCAGCGGTGTGGTTAGTGATCGCACTGGTGCTGTTTACGGTGTTCAAGCAGTTCGACAAGCCCCGCGTCCAGGAAGGCGTGTCCTATTCGCAGTTCATGGACGACGCCAAGAACGGCAAGGTCAAGAACGTCATCGTTCAGGGGCGCAACCTCACCGTCACTCCGGCTGATGGCCAGAAATACCAGATCGTGTCGCCCGGCGACATCTGGATGGTCGGCGACCTGATGAAGTACGGCGTGCAGGTCAGCGGCAAGGCCGACGACGAGCCGAACGCGCTGATGTCCGCGCTGTACTACCTCGGGCCGACGATCCTGATCATCGTGTTCTGGTTCTACATGATGAGGCAGATGCAGGGGGGCGGCAAAGGCGGCGCCTTCTCGTTCGGCAAGTCGCGAGCGCGGCTGATCGACGAGAACAACAACGCGGTGAACTTCTCCGACGTCGCGGGCTGCGACGAAGCGAAGGAAGAAGTGTCCGAGCTCGTCGACTTCCTGCGCGATCCGCAGAAATTCCAGAAGCTGGGCGGTCGCATTCCGCGCGGCGTGCTGCTCGTCGGCCCGCCGGGTACCGGCAAGACGCTGCTCGCCCGCGCGATCGCGGGTGAAGCGAAGGTGCCGTTCTTCAGCATCTCGGGTTCGGACTTCGTCGAAATGTTCGTCGGCGTCGGCGCGGCCCGTGTGCGCGACATGTTCGAGCAGGCGAAGAAGCATGCACCGTGCATCGTGTTCATCGACGAAATCGACGCGGTCGGCCGTCATCGCGGCGCCGGCATGGGCGGCGGCAACGACGAACGCGAACAGACGCTGAACCAGATGCTGGTCGAGATGGACGGCTTCGAGGCGAACTCGGGCGTGATCGTGATCGCAGCGACCAACCGCTCCGACGTGCTCGACAAGGCGCTGCTGCGTCCGGGCCGTTTCGACCGCCAGGTCTACGTCGGTCTGCCGGATATCCGCGGCCGCGAGCAGATTATGCGCGTGCACCTGCGCAAGGTACCGATCGCGAACGACGTCGATGCGGCCGTCATCGCACGCGGCACGCCGGGCTTCTCGGGCGCCGATCTCGCGAACCTCGTGAACGAGGCTGCGCTGTTCGCGGCACGCCGCGGCAAGCGCATCGTCGAGATGCAGGATTTCGAGGACGCGAAGGACAAGATCTTCATGGGTCCGGAGCGCAAGTCGGCCGTGATCCGCGAGGAAGCGAAGCGCGCGACCGCTTACCACGAGTCGGGCCACGCGGTGGTTGCGAAGCTGCTGCCGAAGGCCGACCCCGTGCACAAGGTCACGATCATTCCGCGCGGCCGTGCGCTGGGCGTCACGTGGCAGTTGCCGGAGCATGACAACGAGACGTATTCGAAGGACTACCTGCTGGACCGCCTCGCGATCCTGTTCGGTGGCCGGGTGGCGGAAGAGCTGTTCATGAATCTCGTCAGCACCGGCGCATCGGACGACTTCAACAAGGCAACGCAGACGGCGCGCGCGATGGTGGCACGCTTCGGCATGACCGATGCGCTCGGGCCGATGGTCTACGTCGACGACGAGAACGATGCGTCGCCGTTCGGCCGCGGCTTCACGCGCACGATCTCGGAAGCGACGCAGCAGAAGGTCGATTCGGAAATCCGCCGCGTGCTCGACGATCAGTACAACCTCGCACGCCGCCTGCTCGAAGAGAACCGCGACAAGGTCGAAGCGATGACGGCCGCGCTGATGGAGTGGGAGACGATCGACGCCGATCAGATCAACGACATCATGGAAGGCCGTCCGCCGCGTTCGCCGAAGAGCTCGCCGGCCGTCGGCGGCGATTCGTCGGGCGGTGGCAGCAGCGCCGAGGTCAAGCCCGGCAACGCGCCGGCGCCTGCTTCGCCGGCGGCATAACCTCCGCTTTAGCACCGTTCACGGGCTGGTGTGGCTTCACACCGGCCCGTTTTGCATTCAACCACGCCAGTCGCTCGTGTCCGATTCCGCTGTTACTCCATCCATTCCCGCGCCGCTCCAGTGCGGCCGCTTCGCACTGACGTTCGAGCGCCCGCTCGTGATGGGCATTCTCAACGCCACGCCCGATTCGTTCTCCGACGGCGGCCGCTTCCTCGCGCGTGACGATGCGCTGCGCCAGGCCGAGCGCATGATCGCCGAAGGCGCGGACCTCCTCGATATCGGCGGCGAATCGACGCGCCCCGGCGCGCCGCCCGTACCGCTCGACGAGGAGCTCGCGCGCGTGATCCCGCTCGTCGAGGCGCTGCGGCCGCTGAACGTGCCGCTGTCGATCGACACCTACAAGCCGGCCGTGATGCGCGCGGCGCTGGCCGCCGGCGCGGACCTGATCAACGATATCTGGGGGTTCCGCCAGCCGGGCGCGATCGACGCGGTGCGCGACGGCAACTGCGGGTTGTGCGCGATGCACATGCTCGGCGAGCCGCAGACGATGCAGGTCGGCGAGCCCGACTACGGCGACGTCGTGACCGACGTGCGCGATTTTCTTGCGGCGCGCGCACAGGCGCTGCGCGACGCGGGCATTGCGCCGGAGCGGATCTGCGTGGATCCCGGCTTCGGGTTCGGCAAGGCGGTCGTCGACGACAACTATGCGCTGCTGGCCGCGTTGCCGGACACGGCGCCCGCGCGGCCCGACGGGCGCGCTTATCCGATCCTCGCGGGCATGTCGCGCAAGTCGATGCTCGGCGCGGTGATCGGCGGCAAACCGCCGGTGGAGCGCGTCGCGGCGAGCGTGGCGGCCGCGTTGTGCGCGGTCGAGCGCGGTGCGGCGATCGTGCGCGTGCACGACGTCGCGGCGACGGTCGATGCGCTGAAAGTCTGGAATGCCGTGCGCGAAGCCGCGCGGCAACGATAAGTCAGAAGACGAAGGAGGAAGATTCGCTATGGGACGTCGATATTTCGGCACGGACGGCATTCGCGGCACGGTGGGCGAGGCGCCCATCACGCCGGATTTCGTATTGCGCCTCGGTTATGCAGCCGGCAAGGTGCTGGCCAGCTCGGCCGACGTCGCGGCAGGCTCGCGGCCGACCGTGCTGATCGGCAAGGACACGCGCGTGTCGGGCTACATGCTCGAAGCCGCGCTCGAGGCCGGTTTTTCGGCGGCCGGCGTCGACGTGATGCTGGCCGGCCCGATGCCGACACCGGGTGTCGCATATCTGACGCGTGCGCTGCGGTTGTCGGCCGGCGTCGTGATCAGCGCGTCGCACAACCCGTACCACGACAACGGGATCAAGTTTTTCTCCGCCGACGGCAACAAGCTGCCCGACGACACCGAAGCCGCGATCGAGGCGTGGCTCGACAAGCCGCTCGAGTGCGCGTCGTCCGACGGCCTCGGCAAGGCGCGCCGCCTCGACGACGCGGCCGGCCGCTACATCGAGTTCTGCAAAAGCACGTTCCCGGCCGCGTTCGATCTGCGCGGGCTGAAGCTCGTGGTCGATTGCGCGCACGGTGCCGCGTACCAGGTCGCGCCGCACGTGTTCCACGAGCTCGGCGCGGACGTGATCCCGATCGGCGTCGCGCCGAACGGCTTCAACATCAACGACGGCGTCGGCGCGACCGCGCCCGACGCGCTGGTGCGCGCGGTGCGGGCGAACCACGCCGATCTCGGCATTGCGCTCGACGGCGATGCGGACCGCCTGCAGGTCGTCGATTCGACCGGCCGCCTGTACAACGGCGACGAGCTCCTCTATGTGCTCGTGAAGGACCGGATCGCGACCGACGGCAAGGTCGAAGGTGCGGTCGGCACGCTGATGACGAACCTCGCCGTCGAAGTCGCGCTGCAGCGCGAGGGCGTGAAGTTCGTCCGCGCGGCGGTCGGCGACCGCTATGTGCTCGAGCAGTTGCGCGAGCACGGCTGGCAGCTGGGCGCGGAAGGCTCGGGCCATATCCTGTCGCTCGACCGGCATTCGACCGGCGACGGCATCGTGTCGGCGCTGCTGGTGCTGGCCGCGCTGAAGCGCAGCGGCCGAACGCTCGCGCAGATGCTCGATGGCGTCACGCTGTTTCCGCAGAAGCTGATCAACGTGCGGATGAAGCCGGGCGCCGACTGGAAGGGCAGCACGTCGATCCGCGCCGCGATCGACGCAGCCGAAGCCGCGCTCGCCGGCAGCGGCCGCGTGTTGATCCGCGCATCGGGCACCGAGCCCGTGCTGCGCGTGATGGTCGAAGCGCAGCAGGCGGCGGATGCGGTCCGCCATGCGGAGACGATCGCCGACGCGGTGCGCGCGGCGACGACCTGACGCACGATAGCGGCGCGGGGCGGCGTGCCGCCCGCGCGCCGGCTCTCCGGTGAATCGGCATGCGGCGCCTTCGGGCGCCGCAATTTCGTCAGACGCAAAGGTTTGCGATACCTATATAGCGTGTCGCGTCGACCAACGCATCGCCTGACATGAAGATGTCTTCCGACCCCTGATATCGCGCCCACCGCTGGCAGGACTTCCCGTCCCGCCGACACTGCGCTACGATCCGCCCGCGCACCCGAAAAACGGGTGTCCCCCCGTCCTTGCCAGGCAGGCAATTCTTGCCGCCTCTGCCGTTCCGGTGCCCGCAGGCGCCGCCCGCGCCGCACCCGATACTCCCTTTCAACCAGTCATGTTACTGTCACGCCAGTTTCATCGATTGTCACATTACCGTCATGAGGAGCCCCTAACCTTCGCGGTGCCGTAGTCATCCGCTCACACACTGGAGGTCTCATGAAATTGATGCAAACCGCGATTGCCGGCCTGGCTGGCGCGCTTTTCGCCGTTGCCGCGCAAGCTGCCGACATCACGGGCGCAGGCAGCACGTTCGCGATGCCGATCTATACGAAATGGGCTGCCGACTACCAGCAGTCCGGCGGTGCGAAGGTCAACTACCAGGGTATCGGTTCGTCGGGCGGCCTGAAGCAGATCAACGCGAAGACGGTCGATTTTGCCGGTTCGGACGCTCCGCTGAAGGATGAAGAGCTCGCGAAGGAAGGCCTGTTCCAGTTCCCGACGGTGGTCGGCGGCGTGGTGCCGGTCGTCAACGTGCCGGGCGTGAAGGCCGGTGAACTGACGCTGTCGGGCCCGGTGCTCGGCGACATCTACCTCGGCAAGATCAAGAAGTGGAACGACCCGGCGATCGCCGCGCTGAACCCGAAGGTCAAGCTGCCGGATACGGACATCGCGGTCGTTCGCCGTGCTGACGGCTCGGGCACCAGCTTCATCTGGACGAACTACCTGTCGAAGGTCAACGACGAGTGGAAGTCGAAGATCGGCGAAGGCACGACGGTCAACTGGCCGACGGGCACGGGCGGCAAGGGCAACGACGGCGTCGCGGCCTTCGTGCAGCGCCTGCCGGGCGCGATCGGCTACGTCGAGTGGGCGTACGCGAAGAAGAACAACATGACCTACACCGCGCTGAAGAACTCGACGGGTACGGTGGTCGAGCCGAAGACGGAAACGTTCAAGGCCGCTGCTGCGGGCGCGAACTGGTCGAAGTCGTTCTACCAGATCCTGACGAACCAGCCGGGCAAGGAAGCATGGCCGGTCGTCGGCGCGACGTTCGTGCTGCTGCACGCGAAGCAGGACAAGCCGGAGCAGGGCGCGGAAACGCTGAAGTTCTTCAGCTGGGCGTTCAAGAACGGCGAGAAGGCTGCGGACAGCCTCGACTACATCTCGCTGCCGGCGACGGTCGAGACGGAAATCCGCAAGCAGTGGAAGACGAAGGTGACGGACGCGTCGGGCAAGCCGGTCGCCGCCGAGTAAGCAATGCAGCGGTTCACTGCCCGGCTGCGCCGGTCGGGCAGTGTGTGCGGTAAAGCCGGGCGTCACGGCGCCCGGCACTCAAAAGCAGGCACCCATGTCTGATATTTCCTATACGTCCTCACGGTCCGCCGACGGTGCATCGCAACGCGCGCCGAGCCGTCTCGGGGACGTTGTGTTCGGCGGCCTCGCACGGCTCGCCGCGATCGTGACCCTGCTGCTGCTGGGCGGGATCATCGTTTCCCTGATCATTGCGTCGATGCCGACCATCCAGAAGTTCGGCCTCGGCTTCCTGTGGCAATCCGAGTGGGATCCCAACTCGGACATCTACGGCGCACTCGTGCCGATCTACGGCACGATCGTGACGTCGGTCATTGCGCTCGTCATCGCGGTGCCCGTCAGCTTCGGCATCGCACTGTTCCTCACCGAGTTGTCGCCCGTGTGGCTGCGCCGTCCGCTCGGCATCGCGATCGAGCTGCTCGCCGCGATTCCGTCGATCGTGTACGGCATGTGGGGGCTGCTCGTGTTCGCGCCGATCTTCGCCGAATACTTCCAGAAGCCGCTCGGCCGCCTGCTCAAGGACGTGTGGGTGCTCGGGCCGCTGACGTCCGGCCCGCCGATCGGCATCGGCATCCTCGCGGCCGGCGTGATTCTCGCGATCATGATCATCCCGTACATCGCGTCGGTGATGCGCGACGTGTTCGAGGTCACGCCCGTGCTGCTGAAGGAATCGGCGTACGGGATCGGCTGCACGACCTGGGAAGTGATGTGGAAGGTCGTGCTGCCCTATACGAAGACCGGCGTGATCGGCGGCGTGATGCTCGGCCTCGGCCGCGCACTCGGCGAAACGATGGCCGTGACGTTCGTGATCGGCAACACGAACCTGCTCGACAGCGTGTCGCTGTTCGCGCCGGGCAACAGCATCACGTCGGCGCTCGCGAACGAATTCGCGGAAGCGCAACCGGGGCTGCATACGTCCGCGCTGATGGAACTCGGCCTGATCCTGTTCGTGATCACGTTCATCGTGCTGTCCATCTCCAAACTGCTGCTGCTTCGTCTCGAGAAGGGAGAGGGCAAGAAATGAGCGAGCCCATCATGAATTTCCCGGGGCCGGACGGCGCCGTGCTCGAAGCGATGCGCGAGCGCCTGCAGCGCAAGCGCAAGGCCATCAACGCGATCGCGCTCGCCGCATCGCTCGGCGCCATGGCGTTCGGCCTGCTGTGGCTCGTGTGGATCCTGTACACGACGCTGCACCTCGGTATCGGCGGCCTGTCGCTGCAGCTGTTCACCGAATCGACGCCGGCACCGAACACCGAAGGCGGCGGTCTCGCGAACGCGATCGTCGGCAGCCTGCTGCTGTGCGGTTTCGGCACGCTGGTCGGCACGCCGATCGGCATCCTCGCGGGCGTCTATCTCGCCGAATACGGCCAGAAGAACCTGCTGGCGAGCACGATCCGCTTCATCAACGACATCCTGCTGTCCGCGCCGTCGATCGTCATCGGCCTGTTCGTGTACGCGCTGGTCGTCGCGAAGTCGGGGCGCTTCTCGGGCTGGGCCGGCGTGATCGCGCTCGCGCTGCTGCAGATCCCGATCGTGATCCGCACGACCGAGAACATGCTGAAGCTCGTGCCGAACGCGCTGCGCGAAGCAGCCTTCGCGCTCGGCACGCCGAAGTGGCGAATGGTGCTGAAGATCACGCTGCGCGCGTCGGTGGGCGGCATCATCACGGGCGTGCTGCTCGCGGTCGCGCGGATCGCCGGCGAAACGGCGCCGCTGCTGTTCACCGCGCTGTCGAACCAGTTTTTCTCGTGGGACATGAGCCAGCCAATGGCGAACCTGCCCGTGACGATCTACAAGTTCGCGATGAGCCCGTTCGCGGAATGGCAGTCGCTCGCATGGGCGGGCGTGTTCCTGATTACGCTCGGGGTGCTCGGACTCAACATCCTGGCGCGCTCGGTCTTCTCGAAAAAGTAACGGCGGAGCAATCCGATGAATATGGCAGAGAGCCACCTGAATCCCGTCGAGCGCACCGCAGCGCCCGCCGGCACGCACGACGCGGCGAACGACCGCCCGCTCGCGCCGCTGAACGCGAAGATCGAGGTCAACAACCTCAATTTCTTCTACAGCAAGTTCCATGCGCTGAAGAACATCAACCTGCGCATTCCCGAAGGGAAGGTGACGGCGTTCATCGGCCCGTCGGGCTGCGGCAAGTCGACGCTGCTGCGCACGTTCAACAAGATGTTCGCGCTCTATCCGGAGCAGCGCGCCGAAGGCGAAATCCTGATGGACGGCGAGAACCTGCTGACGACGAAGCGCGACATCTCGCTGCTGCGCGCGCGCATCGGCATGGTGTTCCAGAAGCCGACCCCGTTCCCGATGTCGATCTACGACAACATCGCGTTCGGCGTGAAGATGTTCGAAAAGCTCACGCGCTCGGAAATGGACGACCGCGTCGAGTGGGCGCTCACGAAGGCCGCGCTGTGGAACGAAGTGAAGGACAAGCTGGGCCAGAGCGGCTACGGCCTGTCGGGCGGCCAGCAGCAGCGTCTGTGCATCGCGCGCGGCATCGCGATCCGTCCGGAAGTGCTGCTGCTCGACGAGCCGTGCTCGGCGCTCGACCCGATCTCGACGGGCCGCATCGAGGAACTGATCGCGGAGCTGAAGAGCGACTACACGGTCGTGATCGTCACGCACAACATGCAGCAGGCCGCACGCTGCTCGGATTACACGGCCTACATGTACCTGGGCGAGCTGATCGAGTTCGGTGAAACCGAGAAGATCTTCATCAAGCCGGTACGCAAGGAAACGGAAGACTACATCACCGGCCGCTTCGGTTGATGACGGAGAACAACAGCCATGTCGGATAAACATCTGTCGAGCCAGTTCGACGCGGACCTGAATGCCGTGTCGTCGAAAGTGCTGGAAATGGGCGGGCTCGTCGAGTCGCAGATCGTCGGCGCGATGCACGCACTCAACGAATTCGATCGCGATGCGGCCGAGAAGGTGATCACGGCCGAGGAAACGCTGAACGCGATGGAAGTCGACATCGATCAGGAATGCGGCAACATCATCGCGCGGAGGCAGCCTGCCGCACGCGACCTGCGTCTTTTGATGTCGATTTCGAAAACGATTACGAACCTCGAGCGCGCCGGCGACGAGGCCGAGAAGATCGCGAAGCGCGTGCGCCGCCTGGTCGACGAGCCGGCCGCGCGCGCGGTCAACATCGCCGAGATCAAGGTGTCGGGCGAGATGGCCGTGACGATCCTGCGCCGCGCGCTCGACGCGTTTGCGCGCCTCGATACGGTGGCCGCCGCGCAGATCGTCAAGGACGACAAGGAAATCGACATGGAATTCCGTGCGTTCGTGCGCAAGCTCGTGTCGTACATGCAGGAAGATCCGCGCACGATCTCGGTCGGCCTCGATTACCTGTTCATCGCGAAG
The DNA here is from genome assembly GCF_009362305.1 of Burkholderia sp. BE17. Classification (NCBI taxonomy): domain Bacteria; kingdom Pseudomonadati; phylum Pseudomonadota; class Betaproteobacteria; order Burkholderiales; family Burkholderiaceae; genus Burkholderia; species Burkholderia sp. BE17. Next base: position 104,327 of record NZ_WHNU01000001.1, on the reverse strand, counting down.
GCGATCGAACGGATCGGCGACCATGCGAAGAACATCGCCGAATTCATCATCTACATCGTGAAGGGCACGGACGTGCGGCACCAGCCGCGCGACACGCTCGACCGCGAAGCCAACAGTTAACGCGACAACGTACAGGAAGAAAAGAGGTGCCGATGCCCAGCAACATTCTCGTCGTTGAAGATGAGCCCGCGATTTCCGAACTGATCTCGGTGAATCTCCAGCACGCCGGTCACTGCCCGATCCGCGCGTACAACGCCGAACAGGCGCAGAACCTGATCAGCGACGTGCTGCCCGATCTCGTGCTGCTCGACTGGATGCTGCCGGGCAAGTCCGGTATCGCGTTCGCGCGCGACCTGCGCAACAACGAACGGACCAAACACATCCCGATCATCATGCTGACCGCGCGCGGCGACGAGCAGGACAAGGTGCTCGGCCTCGAGATCGGCGCGGACGACTACGTGACGAAGCCGTTCTCGCCGAAGGAGCTGATGGCGCGCATCAAGGCCGTGCTGCGCCGTCGCGCACCGCAGCTGACTGAGGACGTCGTGTCGATCAACGGGCTGCGCCTCGACCCGGCCACGCATCGCGTCGCCGCGCATGCGGAAGGCAGCGAGATCAAGCTCGATCTCGGCCCGACCGAGTTCCGCCTGCTGCATTTCTTCATGACGCATCCGGAGCGCGTGCACAGCCGCACGCAACTGCTCGACCAGGTGTGGGGCGACCACGTGTTCGTCGAAGAGCGCACCGTCGACGTGCACATCAAACGATTGCGTGCAGCCTTGAAACCGGCCGGCTGCGATGCGATGATCGAAACCGTGCGCGGCAGCGGCTACCGGCTCGCCAAGCACGCGTAACGTATCCGGACATGCCGTGTGCCACGGCATGCCGTTCATTCTTTCGGGCGCTGAATCATGAACATCATCTGGGCGCGCTTTCTCGTGTCGCTCGTGCTGCTCGTGCTGATCGGCGTATTGGTCGGCGTCTTTGCCGGCCCGACCGCGGGCCTCGTGTTCGTGGCCGTGATGCTGATCGCGCAGGGCTTTTTCAGCACCTTCCATACGCAGCGTCTGTGGCGACTGCTCGATGCGCCCGTCTACGGTGAAGTGCCGAGCGCGCCGGGCATCTGGGGCGAGATCTATTACCGTCTGCACAAGCTCGCGAAGCAGTGGCATGCGCAGGTGCGGCAGGTCGAACAGCAGCATTCGCGCTTCATCCAGGCGATCCAGGCGTCGCCGAACGGCGTCGCGATGCTCGACGACCACGACCAGATCGAGTGGTGCAACGCGATTGCCGAGGTCCATTTCGGCCTCGATGCGAAGCGCGACCTGCGCCAGCACGTTACCAACCTGGTGCGCCATCCCGATTTCGTTCGTTACCTGAACGCGCAGCATTACGACGAGACGCTCGTGATGCGCGGCATGGGCGGCGCGCGGCAGAACGTGTTGGCCGTGCAGGTGTTTCCGTACGGCGAGAACCGCAAGCTGCTGCTCACGCAGGACATCACCGAACTCGAGCGTACCGACGCAATGCGGCGCGACTTCGTCGCGAACGTGTCGCATGAATTGAAGACGCCGCTCACCGTGCTGTCGGGCTTCCTCGAGACGATGCGCGAACTGCCGCTGAACGAGGAAGACCGCACGCGTTATCTCGAGATGATGGAGCAGCAGGCGTCGCGGATGCGGCACATCGTCACCGACCTGCTGGTGCTCGCGAAGCTGGAAGGCGAGAGCAAGCCGCCGGTCGATCGCGCGATCGACATGCGTGCCGTGTTCGATCATCTGAAGGAGGACGCGCAGACGCTGTCGAACGGGCATCACGACATCGCGTTCTCGATCGACGAGACGCTCGGCGTCACCGGCGCGCAGACGGAGTTGTTCAGCGCGTTCGCGAATCTCGTCACGAATGCGATTCGCTATACGCCGGACGGCGGCAAGATCGTCGTGTCGTGGCGGCGCGAAGGCGCGCAGGGCGTGTTTTCCGTCACGGACAGCGGCTTCGGCATTCCGGCCGCCGACCTGCCGAGGCTGACCGAGCGTTTCTATCGCGTCGACCGCAGCCGCTCGCGCGATACGGGCGGCACGGGGCTCGGGCTTGCGATCGTCAAGCACGTGCTGCAGCGGCACGACGCGCACCTGTACGTGCAAAGCGAGGAAGGGCGCGGCAGCACGTTCACCGCGCGGTTCCCGGGCTCGCGCATCATCGCGATCCGGCCGGCCGCGTACGAGGCATGATCGCGTAACGCTTCCATCGCTCGTTCGGCGGGCGGTGGCGCGTCAGGTAATAAAAAAGCGCAACTCGTGTGTGAGCTGCGCTTTTTTATTGGCCGTGCGGCGCGCGACTCGCGCCGCGCCGCGGGCTCACGAGCAGAATTTCGCGAGCAGCCCGAGTTGCGCGTTGCGGATCGTCTTGCCTGCGCGGCGCCGGCGGTAGTGACCGTCGCTGAGCATCTGCCAGGCCGACTGGTTGTCGCCGAGGCACACCGACAGGCCTTCGGCGATCACGCGCCGCTTGAGCTTGCGCTCGCGGATCGGGAACGCGACTTCGACGCGGCGGAACAGGTTGCGGTCCATCCAGTCGGCGCTCGACAGATAGACGTCCTCGGCGCCGCCCGCGTGGAAATAGTAGATCCGGTGGTGCTCGAGGAAGCGGCCGACGATCGAGCGCACCGTGATGTTTTCCGACAAACCCGGCACGCCGGGCTGCAGCGCGCAGACGCCGCGCACGATCAGGTCGACCTTCACGCCGGCCTGCGACGCTTCGTACAGCGCGGCGATCACCGTCGGCTCCAGCAGCGCGTTCATTTTCGCGACGACGCGCGCGCGCTTGCCGGCACGCGCATTGTCGATCTCCGCACGGATCGATTCGACGATGCGCGGATGCAGCGTGAACGGCGACTGCCACAGCTCGTGCAGCGTGAGTTCGCCGCCGATCCCGGTCAGTTGCTGGAATACGTGATGGACGTCCTCGCAGATCTTCTGGTCGGCCGTCATCAGCCCGAAGTCGGTGTAGAGGCGCGCCGTGCGCGGGTGGTAGTTGCCGGTGCCGAGGTGCACGTAGCGGCGCAGCGTCGCCTTGCCGGCCTGCACGACGCGCCGCACGATCAGCATCATCTTCGCGTGGCACTTGTGGCCGACCACGCCGTACACGACGTGCGCGCCGACGGCTTCGAGCTGCGACGCCCAGTTGATGTTGGTTTCCTCGTCGAAGCGCGCGAGCAGCTCGACGACGACGGTCACTTCCTTGCCGTTGCGCGCGGCTTCCATCAGCGCGTCCATCAGCGGCGAATCGGTGCCGGTGCGGTAGATCGTCTGCTTGATCGCGACGACGCTCGGATCTTTCGCGGCCTGCTGCAGCAGTTCGAGCACGGGCTGGAAGCTCTCGTACGGGTGGTGCAGCAGGATGTCGCCGTCGTCGATCGCATCGAACATCGTCGGCGCGTTCGCGATCGCGGCCGGGGTCGATGCGGTGAACGGTGCGAATTTCAGATCGGGGCGGTCGACGAGATCGGGAATCTGCATCAGGCGCACGAGGTTCACCGACCCGGTCACGCGATAGCAATCCTTGTCGCCGAGTTCGCTTTCCTCGAGCAGGCGCCGCACGATGTGCGTCGGCGTATCGGCCGACACCTCGAGGCGCACCGCGTTGCCGAGGTGGCGCGCGGGCAGTTCGCCCTGCAGCGCGACGCGCAGGTTCGTGATTTCGTCCTCGTCGACGAACAGCTCGCTGTTGCGCGTGATGCGGAACTGGTTGCAGCTCTTCACGACGAGTTGCGGGAAGAGTTCGCCGACAAAGCGCTGCATGAACGAGCTCAACAACACGAAGCCGTGCTCGAAGCCCGACAGCGCGTGCGGCATGCGCACGACGCGCGGCAGCGCGCGCGGCGCCTGCACGATGCCCATCACGGCCTGCCGGCCGAACGCGTCGCGGCCTTCGAGCTCGACGACGAAGTTCAGGCTCTTGTTCAGCACGCGCGGGAACGGGTGGGCCGGATCGAGGCCGATCGGCGTCAGCACGGGCAGCAGTTCATCGAGGAAGTAGTGTCGCGCCCATTCGAGCTGCTCGTCGTTCCACGAGTCGCTCGCATGGAAGTAGATGCCTTCCTGTTCGAGCGCGGGCAGCACGGTTTCGTGCAGCATCGTGTACTGTCGATGGACGAGCCGTTGCGCGCGTTCGACGACGAGATCGTAAGCATGCTGTAACGACATTCCGTCGGGCGTCAGCGCGCCGGGGTTGTCGCGGATCTGCTCCTGAAGGCCGGCCATCCGGACTTCGAAGAATTCGTCGAGGTTGCTGCTGGTGATGCAGATGAAGCGAAGGCGCTCGAGCAACGGAACCTGCGGATCGGCTGCCTGGGCCAGCACGCGCTCGTTGAAACCGAGGATGCCGAGTTCACGATTGAGAAGCGGGTAGCGGACGGACATCGGCAGAGTAGGGGATGATTCAGGCGATGATTCGAAAGGACGCTCGGAAACTCTCACGGTACGATGACGTGCTGATGACGAGAATGTATTTATATCGGCAAATTCTACGCTGTAACCGATTCGTCGCATAAATGTTTCGGCCATATACACTCGAGCGGTGTGCATGCCCGTGAAGCGTGGTAATGGCAAGCGTTCCACGCTTAAAATGTCGCCTTTGATTGACTGCCCCGTGTTGCCGGACCGGCTGCCGTGGGCGAACGCGCACGGAGCCCCAATCTGATGGTTACAACCCCCCACTTGCTGGCTGCCGTGGATCTCGGCTCGAACAGCTTCCGGCTGATTGTCGGTCGCGTCGAGGAAACGCCGGCAGGCAGCCAGATCTATCCCGTCGACGCGCTGCGCGAGCCCGTTCGGCTGGCCGCCGGCCTGTCGAGCGACAAGATGCTCGATCGCGCGTCGCAGGAGCGTGGCTGGGAGGCGCTCAAGCGGTTCGGCGAGCGCCTGCGCGATTTCCATCCCGATCATGTGCGCGCGGTGGCGACCAACACGCTGCGCGTCGCGAAGAACGCGGCCGAATTTCTCGGCGAGGCCGAAGCGGCGCTCGGTTTCCCGATCGAAGTGATCGCGGGCCGCGAAGAAGCGCGGCTGATCTATGCGGGCGCCGCGCACTCGGTGCCGGCGAGCGCCGGCAAGCGGCTCGTCGTCGACATCGGCGGCGGCTCGACCGAATTCATCATCGGCTCGCACTACACGCCGATCGTGATGGAGAGCCTCTATATCGGCTGCGTGAGCCACAGCCGCGCCTTCTTTCCGGCCGGCAACGTCGACGAATACACGATGCGGCAAGCCGAACTCGCGGCCAAGCGCGAGATCCAGATCATTTCGAGCGAATACAAGAAGGCCGGGTGGGATCAGGCGATCGGTTCGTCAGGCACCGCGCGCGCGCTCGCGGAGCTCGTCGAGGCGAACGGCTTCAACGATCCGGGCGTCGCGCACGGTATTTCGCGCGGCGGCCTCGAGCGCCTGAAGCGCGCGCTGATCAAGTCGGAGAACGTCAACCGGCTGAAGCTGGTCGCGCTGAAGCCCGACCGCGTGCCGGTGCTCGCGGGCGGCCTCGCGATCATGCTCGCGGTGTTCGAGGAGCTCGGCGTCGACTATGTCGATACGACCGACGGTGCGCTGCGTCTCGGCGTGCTGTACGACCTGCTCGGCCGGACGCAGCACGAAGACATGCGCGCGGTGACCGTCGAGGGCTTCACGCGCCGCTACGGGGTCGATCGTGCACAGGCCGAACGGATCGGCGCGCTCGCGGCGCGTTCCTACGACGAACTCGACGAAGCCGACGACGAAGCGCGCGAGGAAGGCCGGATGTTCCTCGGCTGGGCGGCCGCGTTGCACGAGATCGGCCTGTCGATCTCGCACAGCTCCTATCACAAGCATTCCGCCTATATCGCGAGCAATGCGGACATGCCGGGTTTTTCGCGCACCGACCAGGCGCGGCTCGCCGCGCTCGTGCTCGGTCACGCGGGCAAGCTCGGCAAGCTGTCGCAGGCGCGCGACGTCGAGTGGCCGCTGCTGTTCTGCCTGCGGCTTGCGGCACTGCTGTGCCGGCGCCGGACCGATGCGGGGCTGCCGGACATTTCCGTTTCACAGATGAAGAAGGGCGGGTATGAAGTGCGCCTGCCGAGCGCGTGGGTCGAGCAGAACCCATTGACCGACTACAGCCTCAGCCAGGAGGCTGCCGAGTGGGAGAAGGTCGGTATCCCGTATCGCGTGGTGTATACGGGCGCGTAACAGGCCGATAGCGGGGCCCGGACGGGCTCTCGGGCGGGGGGCGTGTGGCGGCCCCCTCAGACGTGCCGCATGATCGTCCTGACGCCCGCTCAATCCGACGAGCAGACGATCGCGGTCAGGAACGGGAACGCCTGCTTGACGGTCGCGTCGCTGCCGGCCTTGCGCACGGCGTCCTCCACCGCGCTCTTCGTGCCGCGCACCACGACGCCGTAGGCCCATTCGCCGATCGGCGTGCCGTCGCCCGGACGGAAGATCGGGTCGTTCGCCTGGTAACCGAGTACGACATAGACGCCGAAGCCGTACGCCGTCAGCGAGCGGTTCGTGCGGAACGCGTTGACCGAGTTCGATTCGACGTGCATCGGCTCCGACTGGATGTCGCCGGCGGCAAGCAGCGGCGCGACGAACTTGTGGCCGGTCGAATGACAGTCGAGCGCGTCGTCGAGCGCCTTGGCGGACGCGGTGCCGGAGGTCGCGAGCGCGAGCAGCGATGCGCAGAGGGCGATCTTGAGAATGTTGTTTTTCATGCGCAGATGCGGGTTGTTCACGCGCATTATCGCGTGTTCCCGGAAGTGCCGTGCGCGGGCTGCTTTGTGCGTCGTCGGCAGCCTGGCTTGCGGTCGATCCGGTGGTCCGCAACTGAAGCGATGCGCGTGCGGGGGGCGAGACGCGGCTGAGGTCGGCGCGTTGTCGCATCGATGCCCCTATCGATCCCTACAATGAACAGAATGACCGCGAACCGGGAACCCGGGCGACCGATTCAAGGATTCAGAAATGGAAAAGGGGCTACGGTGTTTAACCGTAACCCCTTGATTCCTTTGGTCGGAGCGATAGGATTCGAACCTACGACCCTCTGATCCCAAATCAATCTCCACCAAATTCTCCGATGTTCGCCAAGATACCTACATATTCAGTATGTCGCTGATTATAAACGATTTATACGGTTAGTTTGTTCGCAGGCGTTCGACTGTGCGCGATGAAATTCCGTCGATTTCCGGTAACATGACGGTAACCAAACGGTTGCGGCTGACGAGATCATGGGAAAGCTTACAGTAAGGGCTATAGAGTTATCAAAAAGTAAGGATAAGGCGTACTTTCTGTCAGACGGTGACGGCCTTCGTCTGCGGGTAGCCTCAGACGGCTCGAAAACGTGGCAAATAAGGTACACAGTTGACGGCAAGGAAACAACGGTGACTCTGCCGCGTCGCTACGGCTCCAATACCGATGATGCGCATTTGTCGCTTGCCGACGCTCGGCATGAAGCAGCTGCAATTCGTGCGCTGGCGCGGAGCGGCATTGACCATCAGCAGAAAGTCAAAGACGACCTGGAAGCTCAACGCCGCCAACGCGAACAACAGCGAGCTGATGCCATGACCGTGCAAGACTTGTATGACGCATGGTTTCCAACCATCGGAACGAAACGGGGCAAGCGCGGTCGGAAAGATGGCGGCGCAGAGGTTGCCCGCACGTTCGCTAAGTTTGTGTTGGGCGAAATTGGCTGCCGCCCACTTACGCAAGTGTACGCAGTAGATGTGCGGCCAATCCTGACTCGCATAGCAGATCGCGGCGCAAATCGGCAAGCGACGGCCCTGCTCGTCGACCTCAAGCAGATGTTTCGTTGGGGGGACCAGAACCAGCCGTGGAAACGTCTACTTGCGAGCAGCGACGTTTTGGCAATTCGAGCGGAGGATATCGTAAGCGGTGGTTATGATCCTATTCGCGACAACGAACGCGACAGAGTGTTGAGCGAAGAAGAAATCCGCACGCTCGCCCAACTGGTGCCAAAGGCAGATATTTCGCTCGCTATCCGCTCCGCGATATGGATCATGTTGTCGGTCGGGACGCGTGTAGGCGAGACCGTTGCTGCACGGTGGTCCCATATCGATCTGCAAAACAAGTCTTGGCACATCCCTGTTGAAAATACAAAGTCGGGAGTCGCCCTCGACGTGCAATTATCTGACTTCGCATGCACGCACTTTGAGGCGCTTTGGGCGTGCCGTGAAGCACTGCCTGAAGAATTGCGCAGCGAATGGGTTTTTCCGTCTAATCGGGATCGTGGTGCTGCTCTCAACAACCAAACTGTCGGGAAGGCACTCGCAGACCGTCAACGTATCGATAGCAAGCCGATACGCGGGCGCACAGAGCACGTAGACGCGCTTGCGTTGGACGGCGGCCAGTGGAAGTGCCACGACCTGCGGCGCACATGCGGAACCCTAATGCAAAGTCTTGGCGTACCCGAAAGCATCGTTCATCGGTGCCTAAATCACGCCCGAACCGACAAGCTTGATCGAGTCTACCTGCGACACGATTACGCGAGTGAAATGAAAGCCGCGTGGCAGTTACTGGGCGAGCGAATTGGGGCTTTGACGAGCAACGAGAGTACGGATGCTCCAACAGAGAACTCTTGATTTCAGCCGGAAGGCCGGGTCTCGCCGAGGCCCATTTTCTTCTTTCAGCCCAGCGCCTCTCTAAGCCCAGTCACATTCAGTTCGGCGTATTCTCTCGGTCGTTTAGTCCGAGCACCCTCCGAGACCAGCCGAGACTTTCCTCGATTTCCCTGAGGTAGTTAGTCACGGTCCTCGCCGAGACGGGCTCCCCCATCTGCTGAGTCCAATTCTCTATCTCCTTTGAGATAGCAAGCTCACTTCGTGGTTGGTGGCGCAACTGGATCAGCGCCGCCATCACTTTGAGCATCGTGTTTTGCTTCTTGGTACCCTTGTGCTGGGATTCCTGAGCATCACGGACCTCAACACCTTGACACCGCGCGAAGTCAACCGCCCCTGACCGCACAAGGCCGAGACCATCGCATTGTGTCCAGTCGGGTAGTCCAGACTCGTACACATAGGTGCTGCCGGTGCTCAAATCGAAAACGGGCAGTCGCCCCAGTTCGACCAACGCGCGAAGGCGCTCCCGATGTCTCGCACATGTGTCGGCCCAGTATTCCGATGTGTGTGCTTCATCGGTGGGAATGTCGTGAAGGGCCGCCGTGATCGCACGAGCCGTAATATCGACGGTGGTGTCGAGCGAGAAGAACGGCTGATTCGGTAAGGTCGTGGAAGTAATGATGTCAATCGATGCCACGAGCCTGTTTAGCAAGGTCTCGCGTGCCCGCTGCCGCGCCTCAACATCCTGCTGCCAACGTTGGCGCTCAGCGAGCACCTTCTGTTGCATGTCTGCCGACAGCGAATCCAGATTGAATTCGTGCCAAGGTTCAAGCCAAGTTGGCGCCTTGTCTTTCATCGTCATGCTGCATTCTCCGTCGCGAACTGGGCTTATGGTGAGTACGGGCAACTGCGCACAACCGGAAAATTGCTTTGCCTCCGGAATATTCCGCTACGGGGGGAGGCGGGCAACGAAACTGCGTACAGACGCTCGATGTTCATCAGCGTCCTGCCACATCCCATCAACTGCCCCGGAGTTCGCCATATGAAAAAGAGCACCATCCCTGATTCGTTTCCGCAACCTAGCGCTGCATCAACGAGCGAGCCCGCGACATCGCTGCCGCGCATTATCCGTATGCCCACCCTCATGCAAATGTACCCGGTGGGCCGTACCACCATTTATGAGTTGATCAAGGCACAGAAACTGCCGCGTCCCATTGCGCTTTCCAAGCGTGCTCGCGGCTGGGTTCTCGCCGAAATCGAGGAGTGCATCGCCAAGCTGAAGGCGGAGGCCCACGGTGACTAATTATAGCGATCTTCCCCCCGAAGAAACCTGATGTCGCATTGGCCGACAGCGTGTCGCAAGCGGAGCACATCGAAGCAAAAGCGGCCACATCCGGCAACAACAAGGAACTGGGCAAAGGCGTTGTACTGGTAACGTGCGCGGGTTCGGCCATCTTGACGGTTGAAGCCGCCGACATTGTAAACAGCGCCCAGCCGAACGGCGCTACTGACAATTTGTCGGTCCGTCTCTTCATGGCGAAGAAGCTGTTGATGGGGCCTGTGGTTGCATGGGTGTGTACTGTCAGCAGCGTGCCCGTTCCCGCTCGTCTGTAATTACATACCCTATATACCCTATATGACATCCTCCTAAGTACGTAGGTCTACTAATGGAAAATATGATAATCCGTTCGCAACCGCAGGATGACAAATTGGCACGCAGTGCCGACGTCCCCATCACGCAATTGATGGCTTCGCCTAGCGAGTGTGCCTGATGAAGAAACGCCCGAGTCAAATTGACAGTCCGCCGCTGAAGCCGATGACAGAGAAGTTGGTGCAGATCGGTATGGCGTTCCGCCCGACTGATCGTGTGAACTTCGACACCGTCGAATTCTCGGTCAGCGGCATCGAATGGGATGTATCCGGCCAGACGAGCAGCCTGGTCAGCGACGGTGATGGCGCGCTTCTCTTCGATCGCACGAATCGTCTCCCGGTCAGCGGCAAGTACGGCATGCATAACTTGCAGGTCCGCTACAGCCCGACCAAGAAGATGTTGTACGTGGAGGGTTCGCTGTTCGGTTTCATTCTCGGCCAGAACGTCTTCACGTCGCAGTATCTCGCGAAGGGATTGGCGTGCGTGATCCACGCGCTCAAGAAGGAGTTGGGCTTTACGTTCGCTGTGCCGATGCGCGAACTCATCTACGAGCATGTGACGCTGCATCGGGTTGATCTTGCCGTGAACCTGGAGTTGAAGTCGGAGCCGTTCGTGAAGACGTGCCTGCAGCAGATTGCGCGGCAACTAATCGAGCAGCATTGCACGGTGCACAAGGCGGTTACGTCCATGTACTGGACGCCGAAGGACGGTCGTTACTACAGCATCATTTTTTACGACAAGGGGGAGGAAGTCCGCCGCAGGTGCATGCGCAAAGCAAAGAGCGCAGGCGACGAGCAGCAGAAATTTATCGAAGACTTGTGCAACGAGTGCGATGGTCTGCTGCGCGTTGAAGTTCGCTTGATGAGCGCGGAGCTGAAGAAGCAGGGTTTGCAGAACGTCAAGGCGTGGAGTGGCAACGCACCGAAGGAGATTTTCAACCGCTACTACGGCAACGTGCCCGTCCTCAACGTGGTGTCGTCCGGGCTGGACCCCACCGAGTTTGAGGCCATTCCGCGTGGTCTGCGGCCCGTCATGGCGCTGCATAAGCTGAATGTGCCTATGGAGTTGGTGTATTCGACCCGCAGCATGGCTCGGCATCGCGCTGAGTTCCGCAACCGGAATATCGACCCGAATTGTCCGGCACAAGAGAAAGTGGTGCCACTGACGGACGTGCTGACGGCTTCGCGCATCAAGCCGACGCCGCCGTGGCTCGTCGATGCCCGATTCGCGCCGGTGCCTGATAAAGCTAGCGATCCACCGCGCCCCAAGAGAGGACGTGTGTCAAGGCTCACGTAGGGCTGCGACGAGTGAGCGTTGCTAAATCCCTAACCGCGGCCCGCGCTTCCTTGAGGCAACGCGGGCCGCAAAACGGAACACCAAACAACATGAACCCTATTGAAGATGACAGCACGGCAGTCGATACCGCTCCCAGCGTGTGGAAGTTGCCGTGCTCGGAAATGAAGTTCGTCGCGAACGTAGTCAATGCGGATGGCGGCCACCCGGCGTATCTGATGGAATTCAAGGGCGTAGGTGACGTGCCAAAAGAGATCGAGATTCCGGCGACCTTGACCCTGAGCCCGTCGCAGCTCGCGCGCCATTTGATCGTGCATGGTGTAGAACTGCACTCGAACGACGCGGCGAAGCACGTGGCAGACTTCCTGCGTACCTGTAACGGCGGCAAGACCCTTCTCCGCGCCGAGCGTGACGGCTGGCTCGACTACGGGCAAGAGCCCAGCTATGTTTTCGGTAACGAACGCTTTTCCGATCGTGTCGAACGCGTGATCCGGACTCAGGCGAACATACGCGCGTCGGCGGGTACGCTCGCGGACTGGGTCGAAGTGACGGCCCTGTGCGGCGGCAACTCGCTCATGATCGTCGCGCTCTGTTTTGCCTTTGCGTCGGCGCTCCTGAAACTGTTCGGTCACAGCGGCGTGTGTGTGAATCTGGTTGGAAATTCCAGCACGGGCAAGTCGACCATCTTGCGCCTGTTGCAAGCCCTGACCGGTTCGCCGGAGCACCTTGCCAACTGGGAAGCAACTGCGAACGGGCTGGAAGCGTATGCGGCACAGCACAAGGACTTGCCGCTCATCATTGATGAACTTGGCCAGTCGGATATCGCGTCTTTCGGGCAGTCGGTGTATCGCCTGACGAACGGCAGCGGTAGATTGCGCGCGACGACGAGTGGCGGTCTTGCGGATCAGGCGCGCTTGTCGACCGTGATTGTTTCGGCAGGCGAGGAAAGCCCTGCTGATCGCATTCGCCGTGGCGGGCAACAAGTGATGGCGGGCCAACTCGCACGCTTTATTACATTGCCGGTCAACGGCAAGCACGGTGCGTTCGAAAACCTGCACGGAGAAAGCAACGGCGCAGCGTTCTCGGCGCTTGTTCGCTCGAAGCTGCGCGAAGTGCACGGTGTCGCTTGGAGCGCGCTCGGCCAGTACGTCGCCGCGAACATCTCGGCGGTTCGCAGCGCGCACGATGATCGCTATCATGAACTGAAGGCGGTCATCAGCGAGGGCTGCAAATTCGATGCTTCGGATGGCGTGCAGATGCGCGTGCTTGAGCACTTCGCATTTGCGGCTTTTTCGGGTTTCGTTGCTATTGACGCTGGCGTGCTCGGCCTCCAGTATGGAGATGTCGCCGAGGCCATGATCCGCTGCTTCGCAGACGGGCTGAAGCAGTATCAAGCGGATGCGCGGACTCCGGAGGATGAGATTGTTGAGGAGGTACGCGAAATCGTGTTGAAGCACCGCAATAGCTTGCCGCCGTACTCCGCGTTCCTCGACGCAGATCGCAACACGCAGATCGGATTTACTTACGTCTTTCACGATGTCGATATGGTGTTGCTACTCCCACCGGCCATGCGAAAGATCAACGAGAAGTACGGAAAGAAGGTGGTGAAAGATGCCCTGCTTCGCAGGGGGTGGTTAATTCCGGGGCTGGAAGGCCGGCCGACCAGTCAGTTCACCGTCCCCGGCCACCAGAACTTGAAGCCCAGCACCTACGCGTTGCGCAGGAACGCGATTTTCGCTGAGTAGAAACGGCACGTGCCGCGTGTCGGTCAATCAACACGCGGCACGTGATCTACGAATCTACAAATCTACGCGAGATTCGGGAAGAGACGCGGAACCATCTGGTTAGCCGCCGCTTCCGCTCGCCAACGGCTTGGGTTGCTTCGAACACGCCGGAAGAACAAGCGGGATGGCTGCAATGATGTATAGGCAGTCAGCGAACGCTGGACGATTTCGCATGAAATACATCTGATCTGTATTCCTCGTTGAGAGCGACAGGCTTGCCGTCTATCGCTCTAGAGCTGTCGGGTTCGCTTACCACTTCGGCCGAGCGCACGGGGTTCCGCGGTCGGCGCAGGCGACATAGTAGTCAGTGATCGCCTTACCGCGGCCCGGTTCGGTAACGTTATCTTCGTACACATCTTGGACCATGGAAGAAAGATAGGCTTGTGCAAGAAGCGGAAATCCGCCCACATAGGTCATTTCCTGCTCCTCGGACATGCCCCTGTTCCGACAACGAATGAACTGCTCAGCCCTGTTGTACTTCGCGTTCGCCAGGTCGGGGCAAATCCCAATCATCTTTCGCGCGGCGTCTAGCTGCTGCTGCGCTTCCTGCTGGCCGCGTTGCTGCGAAGCCTTGTACGCCGCGATGTCTTTTGCATCCTGATCGGCAACCATCCGCTGCGCCTGCTGCCGTCCGGCTGCCGCTCTCTGTTCCATCTGAGCGCGGTAGGCAGCGTTGTTCTGCTGTTCTTGCTGTTGCGCTTGCTGCTGCATCCCGGCTTGTTGGGCTTGCGCTTGGACTACAAGCCGCTGATCGTCCTGCGCAGTATCTTGCCCGGGCTGCTGAGGCTGCCCCTGCGCGGGTTGGGTGACGGCATTCTGAACCGAATGGATCACACCGAGGAGCTGATTTAGCTGTGCGTGTGCGACGACGGGAGCAATGGCCACCAGAATGGCGGCGGAAATCTTCGAAAAATTCATGGTCTGTGGTTTCCTTGATTTTGTTTGTTAGGGTTCGAGGTTTAGTCTTATTGGGCGTGTGCGTAAGGAGGCAATTCCTTAATGCCCGGCGCTTCGGTTGAGGGATTTCGCGGTGGGGCAAATCAGACGTTGTCACTAGACCACGAAGAGTGACCTGATATGTGATGCAAAGTCCGTAGATCGAAACGCATCATATCGTAAAGATCGGGGCATGTCCGCACCGCTCCGAGGCCCTGATCCGAAAGCCAAACTCGTCTCTCTTCGCGACGTGCTGGCATACAACGTCCGCGTCAATCGAGTCGAGAAGTCGCTGTCTCAGGAAGAGCTTGGTTTCGCAGCCGGACTGGACCGTACGTTCATCAGCCAGGTAGAGCGGGCACGCGTCAACGTATCGGTCGATAACATCGAGCGTCTGGCGATTGCCCTTGATGTCGAGCCCGCTCGGTTGTTTGAACGGCCGTGAACTTGGATTGCGACGGTCCGGCCTCAGGCCAAACTACGGCGGTTTCTTTGGCTCGCCAGCCTCAATTGAGATCGCACCATTAAGCACGACCGATAGTGTCTCGTTGGCCGTTGTATATCTCGCATATCGGCGCTGTTCGCCCGATTCCCAGCTCGCATAATCGAGCTGAGCGTTGCAGGTCCCCATTGTTGTCGGCGGCCCTTCCGCTGGATCGAGAAGCAGCAACGCGCTCGGCTTGAACCGATGGTTGCGCTCGATGCCAGATGCGCCGATCGCGAGCACTGCATGGTTGTGCAGCGTCCCAACTTCGCGCCAGCTACAGATTACAAGCCGCTTCCGTGTCAGTTCGCGCTCAACGAATGCGACCGTATCCCGATGTGAACCGCGTTCGAGCAGCTTGGTGTGCAACTCGCAATCCAGATCGGCAATGAATGTCGCCAGTTCGGAAAACATCATGCCTTTCAGGAAGACCTCGGTTGTCTTGCGCCACAGCATCGCTTCGATGCGTCGCCGTCGAGTCGCGATCCTCGACGGATCGTCGATAACTCCAGCGATCTGCAACACCATTAGCAAGCAATGGATCACGCACGCTGAATCTATTCGACTTTGTTGGCTATGGACGGCGATCTCTGAGTGGGCAGCGCCGAGATGCAGCCCGGGACGCACGAGCGGGTGAAACCGCTGTATGACATAACTCACGTTCAATACTCGCTCGGGAGGAGCGCAGTTGTCGCGGCCCGGTCGGCATCCGTGATGAGCCAGATGCGCTCGTTGTTTGGTCCGATGCTGTAGGCGCTAAGTATTCGCATTCCATTTGTAACGGATCGGGCGTTTGCCGCGCAGTCATCGGCATCAAGTTCACCCCAGTCGCCGCACCGATGCCGCATGAACAACTGCGCGGGCTGTATTCCAGCGCGTTGCATCAGGTCGAGTGCTCCCGGTGTTGCGTAGGTGCTGCCGAGCGCGAAGAGTACTCTGGTGTATTTGTTTGTCATAACTAAGGTATCCTAAATTATTAAGGCGAGCGTTATCCTCGAACGGCTGTCCGGTGTCAGGCTCAAAGAGGATCGAAGAGCTGAAACGCGAGGATGTTGCGAGTGCGTGTCAGGGAAGCGAAGGTGCTACAGACGGGGTCGGGCGAATACTTCAGTGGACCTTGAACAGGTTGAGGAGAAAATCACCTCGGCACACGAAGATTGGCGTCACAAATCGACAATTTGCTCAAAAAATAAGCAAATACATTGCGGGGCGTCGCCGATCTGGAGACAAATGTAGCACGATTTGCTCGGAATCAATAAAAGGGCGGCATCAAATCAGGATTTCGGTCGACTACGGTGTGCGTGTCCTGTCCTCCAAGTCAAAATCCCTCATCCGACCCGTATATCGCCCCACCAGCGGCCCGCGTACATTGCCCTAAGGGGTGGGGCTGGTCGGGGTGTCGGCGGCGGCTCTGTGCCGCGAGCCCACCAAATTGAAAGAAATGTAATGTTTGCCACACCGTTTGAATCAGCTCCCCAGGAGCAAAATTTATTGAAAAGTGCCCGAATTTGCTCAAATTTTAAGCAAATTAGGTGTTTCAGGTTCTCAGAACTCCGAAGTTCATCTCTCGGTTGTCGAAATCCTGGCTATACCTTTCGGAGTGCTCGTTACTGGCTGGACGAGGCTGGATAGGGGGCATTAGCAGCCTACCAAGCTTTGCGCAGAGCCATTTTGTTATGCCTCAGCGCGGCCCAAGTGCCATGTCATAGACCCTGCCATTTTCGAGAGTCTCGAAACCGCGTGGCTTCGCCGCTGCAAATGCTACGCCGGTAGCACGGTGAAACGCTTGGATATCGTGAGACGCGATACGTAAGGCACTGTGCCACTCCGATGGGTTACCGATTTTGCCAAGTCCCAACGCAGTTCTAACCTCATTGTCAAAGGCCGGACCAACCCTGCCATCTGTGACAAGCATCACCGCCTTCGAAATTCCGACAGACCCCGCAATACCTCCGCGGGCTCGTCCCTGATAGGAAAGTTGCTCAAACACGCTCCAAAGGCTACCCAGTGCAGTGATGGTCGACGGATTTTCGAGTACGGAAGGATCGGCAAGATCGAACGTGGACAACACTGCAACATGGGGCGCAGCGAGTGCAAGAAGATCATCGAGGTACGGTGCCTCGTGCATTTCCGCTGCCGAATCTCGCCGCATCGTATTTGGGCGGCACGCCTGCCACTTTCTGAGGATTTTCCCGAGCCGTGCCGGACGTGCTTGCGCAGCGGTAGCCAGCCAGACATCCCAGTCTGCAATGTATGAGGGACTAAAAGTTGCAACCCTCTGCTGAAATACAGCAACAGTGTCTAGAGCAATTCCGGGCATGCGTATCTCCTTCAGCGGACACGACAGTTATGACAAGGCATAAGGTGACCGCTCCGAGCTGCACTTGCAGTATTGTTCCGCGGCACTTTGAGATCGAGGGGGCATCTACTGCCGAAACAGACTACTTTCCCTCCGCCTTGGCCAAGATTTCCATAAGCATCTCTGGCACCGCTCCCTCGGCCTTAAGTGTTGCCGTTCGGTACGCGAGTTGATTCTTCGCGAGACTGATCCCTGCAGCGGCCTCGACGTTGTTGCAGGACGTGATCCATTCGGTCCAGTCTTTCGACAGGAACGCTTCAAGGTGATCCTCGAAGATGGCTACGTCGTCGGCAACGAGGGCAGATGGAAAGTCCTCTTCACGTCGCCCGAAGTACTTCAATGCCATGCGATTAGCTGCTACATGAGCTTTCCGCTCCGCATCGATCTTTTCTTGTGTCTTCCCATTGGCCTTCGCACGCGCCTCGAACCCACCATCCGCATCAAAGAGCGCATAAACCGGGATGCCGATCGACGTCAGGATCGCGTGTGCAAGTGGGATGGATGTCTTGCCTCCTACGGGGACGATGGACACGCCGGCGGCCTCAAGCGAGCCGAGAGAGCTCTTGTCGCCAATACCGTAGAAAACCGATGACTCTGTCGTGCCTTCCACGAGGAAAGCGCGATGCGCGAAGAGCGCGACGGCAAGCTGATTCGCCACTATGCCGTCGAGTTGGCGGTCGACTGTATCGGCGTTCAATATCCCGTTCAGCTTTGTCTTTACGTCGGCAACCGTAGCGAGGTGAACAGTGACCACCGGAGTCTCATCAGACGATCTCGTCAGCCGCCTGACCTGGTCGAAATGTCTTGCCTCAAGGAAGTAAGGGCTATGAGTCGCATATGTTACTTGGATGCGCTTACTGGTGTCTTCGGAGAGTGCCCGGAGCACCTTCCCGAACGTCTGGGCCTGAATCGGGTGTTGATAGAGTTCCGGTTCCTCAATCGCTAGACAGATGACTCCCTCAGCCGACGCAGCGCCTGATTGCGCTAAGAGTTGGAGCGCAGAGATCAGAAGCGTGCGCTGAAAGCCATGTCCCTGTCGTTCCACAGCGGTCTCGGTAGTGCCATCGAGAACTGCCACCGCGAATGTGGTCCGAGGAGCCTTAATTTCCACCTCTACCGGGGAAACCGTGACAGCTCGACCAGGCGAGTAAGACGTGACGACCTCGTTGAGCTGCGTCGTCATGGCGTCGAGCTGTGCCTTGAACTTCTCCTCGTAGACATTCTGCTGCTTTGCGCGCGACTCCTCTACGATCTTCGCGATCTCCGCATCGGCAGCGGTACGATCGACTGAACGCTCAAGGATTCGACCGATGATGCTTGACTTCCCGTCAATCGACTCCTCGCTCGCCCGGAGATCGGCAGTGACCAAGACGAAGTCGAAAAGTCCACTCATCTTTCCACCGCTGTTGAAGCCGAAGAAGTTGGTCTGCAGTGGCTCAGGCGCTTCGACGAGTCGGTCTGTGTGATCAGCCTCCCAAGTCGTCATAGCTTGGTTGGCAGCGTCGGCATTACTCCAGGCCGGGAGACCAAGCGATGCATCAGAGTTCCGCAGATCATTGTAAGCAGCTCTCTTTTCGGCGGCCGTTCCTCTACTGCGGATGGCGTTAAATGGCGGGTAGCTCTTTGAGTTCGCAGATAGGGTTTCGGTCCCGTCTGGGCCTCTGCGCTTCCACGCGGTGAACGTCGTGACGCCTGCCGGAGCGTACTTGCCAAGCTCGTTCCGATCCTTTTCAGTGAGGTCGGTGAATGTGACCTGAACCTCGATCTCTTCGTCAGCTGCCCCAAAGGAGCAGTCTTTTTCTGTCAGTGAGCCTGGTTTGCCGTTAAAGTACCAGTCAAGCGCACGAAGCACTGTTGACTTACCTGCGCCATTCGGCCCGATGAATGTCGTAACGGAATCGAAGGGGATCGTCACGTCTTTCAACGTGCGGAAGTTCTTGATGCGAGCGGATTTGATCTTCATTGCAGATCGAACTCCTTAAGGATTTCGCCGGAGAGTGCGTCGCGAAAACTAACTCGCTGCCCGAGAGAGCAGTCTCTCTCGGGCTCATTCGCCATGCTCGCACTCGAAGCAGACGCGGCGCGATGTCTCGTGCATCGTTTAGCTTGCTTTAGCTATGCCAGCGCACTTGTGCCCAGCGGGATTCGCTTGGTCCCACGACCATCGTATCGACACGACGGTTGCAGAATTCGTCGACGTAGTCTTTTAGCGCGTGCGCGGTCTCAAGTGCTCGTTTGTCTTCAGGAATGTGCGAGGCCAAGGCGTCTGGCATAACCACGATGCATTTGGCCATCGCGCGCGAGACAGCAACATTGGTCCGTTCCAACTGCATAAGAAACGCCTCTTCTCCGCCGATCACGTCGACGTCCGCCACCCCAAAGGTAACGATAATCGTATGGCGCTCCCCTCCTTGGAACCGTTCGACAGTGTCTACCGCGTCGGCGATCTGATCACTCTCGCCAGGATAGAGAAATTCGAGTTCTCGGATAACCAGTGCTCGTTGCGCACGGTGCGGTGTCACAATGCCGATGCAATTGGACCAGAACTCTTGAGGCGTAGGTGCTCGATGAGCAGGCATACCCGTCGCACGGCCGTCCAACTCCGCGCTGATCGACTGTCTTAGCATCCACACCATGCCGGCAACCACTTTTGACTCGAACGCGTTTCCCTGAGACGACAATTCGTCCTCGTGCAGGAGCGTTGCGACTACCGCCTCCGGTCTCAGTAATTCGTTGAAGGCCGTGCACCAGGGTAGATGAGCGGGATAGGCAGCTTGGGCCGGAAGCGGCTGCAAGTAATGTAGGCGTGTAGCGCCATACTCCGACGTCAGGGAGGCCGGGTAGCCGATGCGTCGCGCAAAGGCAACGATATCCTCTGCCGATCTGTAATTGCGTTCGAGCACGCAAGGCAACACCGGTGCACTGAACGTTCGCCTGGTTAAATACGTCTGGATGCTGCCGACGAGGTAGGCGGCATCTGCCGGTGCTTCAATTGAAGCAATTGGCGGCATTTGCAGATGATCGCCCGCAATAATCAGGCGCGAGTCGTCTTGCAGCCCTGAAAGCGCAGACAAGGAATGCGGCACTGAGACCTGCGAGCTTTCATCTATGACAACGACGTCAAACACCGGATGCAACGAACTGCCCGCCATGTACTTTGCAAATTGCCGACCTTGACGAACTTGGCAGCCGACAATGGTGACTCCCGTGCCTCCGGAAAGTGAGCGCAAGCAGTTCTGCATATTTGGTTCTGATCGGTCGAATACCATCGTCTGATAGCTGACGTGTCCCGCGAATCCAGTGGGCACTGTGCCGATAGCTCGACCTTGTGAGTAGCCCATATAAAAGTCTGCTACTGACGCCGGATCGCTGCTTGCGGCCCTTGCCGAGCGCAGCATCACTTCCTCTACCGCTTTGTAGGTTGGACCAGTTACGAGTATCCGCAGTGGCTGCCCCAGGCTGGTAGCGTGGACTGCCATCGCATGAAGCATGGCAGCGAGTGTCTTGGTTTTTCCTGTGCCAGGAGGCCCCCAGATGAGCGTGAGCCCTCGTTCAAGGGAATGAGCGACTGCGCGTTCTTGGGAGTCGTTCAAGCCATCCAGTCTGCGCACATAGCCCGCCAGCGAGAGCGAGGTCGCTGGCGCGGTAATGACCTTCTGCTCCAGTGCAGCCGGATTCCACAGCACGCGCGCTGCCGGGGTCTCCAGCGAACTTCCTCCTCGTCGAGCGGACGGTGAAATCCCCATCGCGACGGCTGCATTGTTGTCCGGCACTGCAATCCGAGGAGTTCCTATCCCCTCCAAAATGGGGGCGCTGTGCTCTGCCCAGTTAAAAAGTTTGGGCTTCTTGCCTTCCACAAGAAAAACATCGTCCAACAACGGGACCGATGCATTGGCAATCAGATAGGGTACGAACAACGGTTCATTTTTTACACGCAGTTGAACCCGTGCGCGCCGATGCACTCGGTCGAAACTCAGCAGCCGTGCCTCTAACACCGACCACAACGGCCGAGTCAGCAGATCGGTGTTACCGCCATACCCGGGGCTCCCTGGCCGCAGCAATCGCGCAGCGTGCTGCAGAGGCATGCCCGGATGGCCGAGTTTGCCGATCGTGAGCATTGAATCCTCTTTGAACTTTGCCTCTGCCGAATTTGCACTAACGTCGAAGTCGTAGATGTCGTTTCCCGCGCGCGCGCCATTCTTGAGGACGACGGACTCGTAGCTGGCCTCAAGTCGTTCCCCATCCATCGACAGGCGAATGTGCGCTTCGAGTTGAGACGCATTGAACTCTAACTGGTCCCACCACAACCACAGTTTTCCGTCAAAAGCAACGTTAGACGCACCGCGAGGAATCGACGTCGGAATACGTGTCGCTTTCGCCCGAAACTGTCCTCGGTAGTCTTGGCGCAACTTCTCGCAGACTGCCTCTAAAGCGCGCGACTGGCGTGCGAGAGCGTCTGAATACTGCGAGATCACAGTGTTTCGAGGCACCAGATTGCCATTACCTCGCTTGATTTGTGTGCTATTCGACCAAATCTCGTAGATGCGTTCGCGAGGAATGCCATTGCTAAGATATTCGCGATAGTACGAGTCATGTACAGCTGGCGACGCCCCCAATCGATAATGTTCAACGGTGTCAAAAAGAGTAATGACGTGTCGGGTCGGCGCAAACACCATCCGGCGAACAATTTCCTCCACCGCGACCACAGTAGCAGCCTCTAACGAATCAGGCCGTGCAATCATTTCGTCTGGCGGGAAGACCCAGACCAGCGCCTTAGCTTTGCGTGTTGTCAGTGCCATTACGCGTGGCAGGTGGCGTCCCATCGCGTTGCAAAGCTCCTGAAACTGTCGCAGCTCCCAGAAATGAATTTGGGCAGTTACTGAACCCGTGACCATGTGTTCCGCGACGTCGACGCAATTGGCTATTTGCGTGAGAAATGCCTCTAGGGCGACCCATTCTGCGTCCAGCGTCTTTTGATCGACCACGAAAGGAACCGCCTGAAAGCGGCGGGGAGCTTGGCCTGCCGTAAAGCTCGTAGCCGTTCCCGATAGCGCCAGTCCCGTTAGCAAGCCGGAACTAGAATCGAAGTTGATACTGGCGTATAGCAGTAAATTCGCGCTAGGCACTAGCGAGGCGATGACTGCACTTGCATCCGTGGACAGCGCACCTGTCATGATGGCCGTTGAACGTGCTGGAAGCGTCTTGGCTTCTCGCTTGAGAATCGTGTGCTGCTGAAGTGCCGGGTGTCCGACCGCACCAGCGAGTGCGGTCATATCGGGTACGGTATTTAGGCGCAATACCTTCTTCGCTCCGCGCGTGACACCAGGAACGAGGCAGAGGTGACCGGTGGCGGCAGCCAAAGGCATGCAGTAGTGGGTCGGATTGGCGTCGACAATATCTGCTTGGTTCTTTCCCATGTGGCGCTTGTCGCCCAGCCAGTCGCAGCTGCCACAGGAGTTAGCTACGTGCCAATCAAGATTCTGCCAACCACCGGGGGCGGTGCTAGCAGTTCTCACGACTCGGACAACGTCGTCGAAGAATCCGCGTATCGCCGCTAGATAGTAGCGCAGTTGCGCATCCTCCGAATCCGAAACCAAAGCTTCGAGCAATTGTGCAATGGTTGCACCACCGGCCTGTTCAAGTTGATCTAGTCTGCTGTCACCTTGCTTATAGCGGGTCCAGAGGTATGCATTTGCGCTAACAAAATACCGACGCGCAAGTTCTGGATGCATTGCCAGCCAGTTGGACAGCATTAGCGCGTACATGGCAATCTCTGAGCAGTAACTCGGATTTGCCTCGGCGGTGTGTTTGATGTCGAAGATGCTCAGAGCGAGCCTTGTCTCCGTCGAGTGATCTATGGCCTTGCGCGTGCCGTCTGGGCACACTTCTGTCTCGCCATCGATCGCTGCACGCACGAACACGATGTCCGGGATGAAGTCCGCCAACACTGGCACGACGGCCGCATCAGTTGGCGAAAGCCCTACGTTGGACAGGACGGTTGCCTGGTGGGCGGCAACGGAAAAGCGACCTTGCAAAATTAAGGTCGGCGAGTTTGTGAGTCGTGTGAGTTCCGCTTGTAGATCGACATCACGGTAAGTACTGCCAGACTTAGAGAGTCGCACCACATTGCCGAACAACCGGACCAGCGCATCGTTGCGGTCTACTTCGAATTCTTTACCTTGAACGGCCAGTACGCCGATTCCCGGTCGCTTGATAGGTTGCGGCAATCCGGCCGCCGCCATCGTTGTTTTGTCGTGAAGTGATAAGAACAATTCTTTGTCGCACCTGGTGCGCAGGAACATCGACAGCGTGCTCTTTGATACTTTCAGCGAGACAGCGGCAGGCCCAGTTGCCATGAAAATTCCCCTACATCCTTTTTATATGAAAGTCATACTCGATCGCGGCCGATGAAGCCGCCGACATGTGGTCTGCCTGACGCTTTCCGGACGACGCAGTGTCTGCAGGACGAACCGACACCTCCCTCCACGTCACACGTGATTCTTCCAATGAGGCCCGTAGTAGCGCCTTTGCATCTACCTTCGCAGATGGGATGATTCCAAAACGGACATGCATGTCCAGGTCGTCTGCATTGGTCCGCGCCATGTTCTTCCAGACACGGCCCAGCGATTTCGCAAATGTTTCCGTGCCAGCGTGTTCCAGCTGGAACTCGTTGCCATACTCCACCTGATCACTTCCGCCTAAGAACCAGTTACGCAGCCACTGATCTTCGACATATGTGCGCATTCCGTAATATGGAGGCGAAGTTACGACGACCGAAAAGTCTCTGCTTGCCATTGGCACCGACTTGGCTAATCGAGAATCTCCATGTCGTGCGTTTGCGATGCCACCTATGTGAGGAAGTTGTTCGTTGTAGAGGCGTTCTACTTTGCGCCGAAGGACAGCTAGCACATCAACTTCAGGTGGGCGCAGCCCATGATCGCGCCAATACCGCACCGAATAGTCCGGTTTGGCCGAAAAGGTGCGCGGCATCTGATTGGAAAAATAAGAAAGACGGTCTCGGTTCTTATTCAAAGGACCGTGCAAACAGCCGAGCATGGCTGCGCGGAGCACTGCGGTAGCGTCGCTATCACGCCTCACCATCAACAACTGCTCGCGAATGGCGCATAGTTGCCGGAGCACTGTCGGTGCGAACGCGTACTGAAAGAATTCCGAGTTAGGCACTGCGACCGGGCGATGCTGCTCTATGTAGGATGCTGCTAGTTCAAGCACCGCGTTAGTGTCGACTGTCGCTAACTTGGATCGCGCAATTGCGATGGCGACCGGCGACGAGTCGATACCTCGGGAGACCAAACCGAGCTTGCGAGCAGCGAATAGCGTGGTACCGCGGCCACAGAATGGATCCATAACAACTGGCGTGTTCTGGCTGTGGCTTTTCAATACCCGGAGCGGGTATTCGAGCGGAAACATTGTGAAATATGGACAAATCGCATTTAGCGCGTTCTCGCGATCATATGCCATCGGTCGCGTCATGATCCCACCACGCGTGCTTTGACCTTCTCGCGGCTAGCGATCGCGGCGACACGCTCACTCACGTCGGCACACTTCGTCGCGCCGCGCAACGTCCCAGTCTCGGTGCGTGAGACTGCTGCTACTATCCCCAGTACAGGCCTTCTTGTTCCCCGCCCGTTGCGCCGCACTAACGCGGTCATAATCCTGATCCTTTCCTTGTATATGCATCCGCGAAACAAACTATTCATAACGCATAACGACGCGAAAATAGCTCGACCGCTGTCAGCATAGATTTTGAGGCATGTCCGCGAAATCGACAATGCGGCTCGATGTGGTCACTGGGTCCGGGTTTTCGAATCAAACTCCAGTTTGAGTCGATCTGATGAGGCAAAGCCTGCTGACAGGCTAGTCGAGGTGCGCAGCTTTCAGAATTGTCGGGTGTGAGACGGCATATTCCTTTGCCAGTCCGCGCGCTGTTGCCCCCTTCGCTAGCTTCCCCCGAATTTCCGCCTTTTGCGCCGCACTGAGCGCGTTTTTGCGTCCGAGCTTCTTCCCGCCTGCTTTAGCGCGAGCGAGTCCAGCGTGTGTACGCTCGATTAGCAGGTCTCGCTCGAACTGGGACACCGCCGCCAGCACGGTCATGTGAAGCTTTCCCGACGCACTGGTTAGATCGACTCCCTTGAGCGCCAGACAGTGCACGCAGATGCCGAGAGCTGCCAATCGCTCGATGGTCATGAGCACATCGGTCGTATTGCGACCCAGTCGGTCCAGCTTGGTGACGACAAGCTTGTCCCCCTCATCCAGTCGATCCAATAGCTTTGAAAATCCGGGGCGTTCTGCAGCGGGGACGCTGCCCGAGACGGTTTCCTCGATCGTATGGCGTGGCAGGACCGCAAACCCGGCGTTGCGGGCTTCCAGCAATTGGTTCTCGGTAGTTTGCTCCGCCGTGGAGACTCGGGCGTACAGGAACGTGCGGGCCATCGGCAACCCCGGTAATTAAACGTGGTAGCCAGGATGCCAGGAAATCAATGGGTTTACAAGGACTTTTTTACCATTGTAAACACCGAATGGCCGGTGGTAAGAAACCGGACGATTGATTTCCGCGTTGCTTCTCGCGGTTGGTCAGCCCCCCCAAAAAAAGACCGGAAGTGAGCATGGACGAAATGAACCGCCCGAAAGCTGCCGCTCGACGCCGCCGCAGTTGCATTATTTCCCGTCCGAACGTTGTCAGGCTGCAGCTGGCGCCGCCGCTCTCACGTCTTCAATGAGCGCTGGTCGTCGAGCCACGAGCCACTCGCGCAGTTCTGCAACGTAGAGGTCCCAGACCGGCGACAGGGCCGCGACGTTGACAATGGTGCTCAAGCCTACAGGTCGGTGCACGTTGAGCGTCTGCACGATGAGCTCGATGAACGAGTGAGTGTCGTCGACGGCCTCGATTCCCACTGCGAGATCGATGATTTCGTTCACCCCCTCATCTTGCTGCTGTGGCAAGTTGCGGATCATTCTGTGAAGTTGGGCCTCTGGCGCAAGGGGGGCATCTGCTTGAGCGCAGAGTTTTCTGATGCCTTGGAGGCAGCGTTGTCGGCGTGCTACCGCATGTGCTTCCGTGCCGCTCAGTACGGCGTTGGCGCGTTCGAGCTGAAGCTCCTGGGTCAAGTACAGGTCACCATCGAGCAGGAACAACTGACTGTTCACATCGTGTCCGCCGGAAAGGATAAGACCGGCGGCCAAGGTGAAGCAGTTCGTTGCTGCCCCGTAGGGGGTGATGTTGGCAACCCGCTTCATTCCCTGCCTGAACAGTTCGTGTTCGACGATGGCGAGAGCCATCTCGTCTTCGACGAAAATCTCGAGGGGACGATCCTGTTGCCCGGTCAGGCGCCGAAGCGCGTCAGGCTTGGTGTTGGAGAAGCAGTAGGTCTTGGTCTGCGCGGGCGTGGGCGGCACTGTCGGCGGCGGCACGGTCTTGACCGTGTGAATGTGCTTAATGCTCACCATATCCGTCAGCTCAAGGATCGCTTCTCTGTGGGTGGTGAAGACGATCTGCAGCGATTTCTCCTGTGCCCGCTGGAATAAGATGCCGATCAACTGCGTCAATGCGGCGGTATGCAGCAACAGGTCGATTTCATCGATCAAGATGAGCCCGTATTTAGGCGCGTTGAATACAGCCGACAGAATTTCCAACACGCGCTGCTCACCGGCGCCCATAGCGAGTGCGGAGTACCGGGTGCCGTCCAGAGCAAGACCTGGATATCGACGCCCCATATGGGCCCGATGAATGTTCAACTCGTTGTAGGCGCGATTGAAGACCGTCCCCATCTTGGCCATGATCAGGCCAGCATCAGCGTGAGCTTCTGTCTGGTAGTTGATCGCAGACGTATAGCTCTCTTCTTCGATGCGCGGCACGCAAGACTTAATGCCGATGAAGCGCAAGTGACGCTCCGGACGATTCGCATAACGCGGAGCCCAACGATCGGCGCTCTTGCGATACTCAGTTCTGACGTTGAGAAATTGATTGGCACCCTCCCGGTGGGAGTGGACCATTTCAAGGGAGCTTCCCGCCCACGTCGCATCCGTTGTGGGCGTGAAGAAGTCCCGGAATTGCCAGTTCTCTTGATCCGCGCCCTCTGGTGGCTTGTAGCAGCAGGCCAAGGCGTGCAAGATTGTTGACTTGCCGCAACCGTTCGGACCCAAGATGGCCGTGAGGGGTTTTTCGTCAAATCGAATCTCGTCAAGCGACGAAATTCCCTTGAGCTTCTTGATACTCAGGCTGTGCGTCACCTGCTGACTGACTGGCATGCTGCGTTTTGTCCTTATGTAAGCCGCGCCATCCGGCCAAGCCTTCCCCGAATTCGGTCTGGTCGCCGCCTTTGCGGATCACATCGTACCATCGCAAAGCCCCCTAGCGAGGGGACCTGGACGCGAGCCCGTGTCTTCCCACTAAGGTTGACCGCCGCAGAGAGGATGGGAAGTGCGCACACGCTTTGGCGTTTGAGCCACAGAGCGACGCTTAGCGCCAAAACGCCCCAATGCATACATAGATTAGCGACGGCGATGAACACCGGGCAGCCGTTGACCGGGGCGTAAAACGTGCGAGGTCCGATAAGGTACGACGCAAGTCCGTAGCGCTTTAGATCGTGCGATCCATTTTCCGGTAACAGAACGGTAACGAGGAGCAAAAAAGAAAAGGGGTTACAAGCAAAAAACTTGTAACCCCTTGATTTCCTTGGTCGGAGCGATAGGATTCGAACCTACGACCCTCTGATCCCAAATCAGATGCGCTACCAGGCTGCGCTACGCTCCGACGAGCCAAAGATTGTATCGTCTAATTACTGATTCGGTCAACCGCGATGTGCGGGCAAATGCCGCGACGGTGAACCGGCCACGATTTGCGACAATTCGCACGATGATCGGCCGGCCCGCATGCACGTGCGCGGGGCCGCTCGCCGAAGCAAGGAGAACATCATGATGAACCTGATCCTGTGGCGCCACGCGGAAGCCGAAGACTACGCGACGAGCGATCTCGCGCGCCAACTGACCGTTCGTGGCCGCAAGGACGCGCAGGCGATGGCCAAATGGCTGCGGGGCCGGCTCGAGACGAACGCCATGATCCTCGCGAGCCCGGCGGCCCGCACCGTGCAGACCGCCGAGGCGCTGACCGACCAGTACCGGACCATCGACGCGCTCGCACCGGGCGGCAGCGTCGACGACGTGCTGGCGGCAGCCGGCTGGCCGGAAGGCGTCGCGCCGACGGTCGTGATCGTCGGGCACCAGCCGACGCTCGGCAGCGTCGCCGCGCAACTGATCGCCGGCAGCGACGACAGCTGGAGTATCAAGAAGGGCGCAATCGTGTGGCTCGCGAGCCGCACGCGTGACGGCAGCCGGCAGGCCGTGCTGCGCGCGGTATTGGCGCCGGAACTCGCATGAAGCAGGCCTGACGGGGGGTAAAGGGATTCATCAGACGGTTTCGCAAGCTTTCTGCTAAAGTCATTTCGGCGACACGTCATTGAAAGGACACGGTCGTGCCACATAACGGTCACGGCCGATTACTACATTGGCGGGCATGTCGTCCTATTCCTTACGACCAGGAAAGCCTAATGCGAGAACTGCCGACGCCTACGCTCCCCTTTGCCTCGCTGCCCCTCGACACGTCGCGGCGCCGCCTGCCGCGCGCTGCTGAAACCGTCACATCGGAGTATCGCCTGCGCGCTGCGTGGGCCCGCACGGAAGACGAATTGCGCGAAGCGCAACGCCTGCGTTACAGCGTGTTCGCCGAAGAGATGGGCGCGCAGGTCAGCGGCCCCTCCGGTCTCGACGTCGATCCGTTCGATGCGTACTGCGACCACCTGCTGGTGCGCGATCTCGATACGCTGAAGGTCGTCGGCACCTATCGCGTGCTGCCGCCGCACCAGGCGGCGCGTGTCGGCCGCCTGTATGCCGAAGGCGAATTCGACCTGTCGCGCCTCACGCACCTGCGCGGCAAGATGGTCGAGGTCGGCCGCTCGTGCGTGCACAGCGACTACCGCAGCGGCGCCGTCATCATGGCGCTGTGGGGTGGCCTCGGCGCGTACATGATGCAGAACGGCTACGAGACGATGCTCGGCTGCGCGAGCGTGTCGATGGCCGACGGCGGCCACTATGCTGCAAACCTGTACCAGTCGTTGTCGGCGAGTTCGCTGACGGCGCCCGAGTACCGCGCGTTCCCGCATACGGCACTGCCGGTCGACGAACTGCAGACGGGCACCGTCGTGGCGCCGCCGCCGCTGATCAAGGGTTACCTGCGCCTCGGCGCGAAGATCTGCGGCGCGCCGGCCTGGGATCCCGATTTCAATTGCGCGGATTTCCTGACGCTGTTCCGCCTGTCCGACATCAACGCGCGCTACGCCCGCCACTTCCTGGGCTGAGCCGTCTGAATCGCGTCGCGCCCGTCCTGGGCGCGCACATGCGAACGCCGTCGCGCGGCAGTCGGTCGCGCGACGGCGTTCGTGTATTCAGTCAACGTGAGTGTATCCAGCCCTGTCAAATTCGACGATGCACGACTCCTGCCGTGCCACGGGGCGGCACGTTCGCAAACGGCTCGGGTTCGACGCCGGCCGGATGGCAGGGCGGCTCGCTCAGTGCTTGCGCCGCCAGTCGAGCAGGTGGTGTTCCGCCATCCAGTGGTGGATCATCCCTTCGCCGTCATGGCTGCGCTTGTATTCGCGCGCCTCGAAGTACGACAGCGCGGCCAGCACCATCAGGCCGATGAACAGGCCGATCAGGCCCGCAATTTCCTCAGACGACATGGCAGCCTCCTTTCCTCGGCACAGCGCCATTCGTACATAGTAGGACATGCGCGGCGCGACCTCGAAACCGGATTTCCGCTAGACTCGGCGCGGTCCTGGCGCGCGATGGGCGCGCCGATTTTCGGAGTGATACCCGATGCCCCGTTTCATGCTGGCCGTGCTGGCCGCAGCGCTTCTCGCCGGCTGCACCAGCGATCCTCGTCAGGCCCGCCGCGGCCACCCGCCGGAAGATCCGGCCGACTATCACGGCGTGCCGACCGACATGACGCCGCCGTCGATGCTCGACGCGCCGCCCCCGAAGCCGACTCAGTAACGGTCGGCCCGGCCGGCGGTCAGGCGCGGGCCGCGGGTGCGGCGTGCGCGTCGGCGCCCATGCGCCGCAACAGCCCCGGCAGGTAGCGCGCGAGCGTCGCGCCGCGCGCGGCCATGAACAGCAGCAGCGCGAACCAGAGGCCGTGATTGCCGAACGTGCCGACGGCGGCGAGCGTCGCCGCGATGAAGATCGAGAACGACACGACCATCGCGCGCATCAGCGATTGCGTCTGCGTGGCGCCGATGAACACGCCGTCGAGCAGGAAGCCCCAGACGGACACGACCGGCGAGATCGCGGCCCACGGCAGGTAGCGCAGCGCGACTGCGCGGATCTCGGCCTGATCGGTCAGGCGCGCGACGATCCAGCCGCCGGCGGCCCAGTAAACGAGCGCGAACAGCAGCGCGCCGAGTGCCGACCAGAACAGCGTGACGCGCACGGCCTGCCGGAATGCGCGGCGGTCGCGCGCGCCGGCCGCCGCGCCGACGAGTGCCTCGGCCGCATGCGCGAAGCCGTCGAGGCCGTACGCCATGAAGGTCTGGAAATTTAGCAGCAGCGCGTTCGCCGCGAGCGTCGCGTCGCCCTGTTTCGCACCGAGGTGCGCGAACCAGCCGAATGCGCCGAGCAGGCACAGCGTGCGCAGGAAGATGTCGCGATTGAGCGCTATCAGCCGCTTGAGCGCCACGCGGTCGGCGAGCGCACGCGCGGCAATTGGCCCGAGGCCGCGCGGCCGCAGCCGCCACAGCATCCACGCGCCGAGCGCGAAGCCGCACGCATCCGCGGTGGCGGTCGCGGCGCCGATGCCGGTGATGCCCCAGCCGAAGCCATATACGTAGAGCAGCACGGCGCCGATGTTCACCGCATTGATGAACACCTGCGCGACGAGCGCGAGCCGGACGCGCTGCATGCCGAGCAGGTAGCCGAGCACGACGTAGTTCGCGAGCGCGAACGGTGCGCTCCAAATCCTCGCGTGGCTGTACGCGAGGGCCGTCGCGCGGACGGCATCGCTGCCGCCGAGCGCGCTCAGCGCGAACGACAGCAGCGGCACCTGCAGCGCGAGCACCGCGGCACCGAGCGCGAATGCGACGATCAACGCGCGCAGCAGGTTCAGGCGGATGCCTGCGTCATCGCCGGCGCCGTGCGCCTGTGCGACGAGGCCGGTCGTCCCCATCCGCAGGAAGCCGAAGCCCCAGAACACGAAATTGAAGAACAGCCCGCCGAGCGCGACGCCGCCGAGATACTGCGCGCCGTCGAGGTGGCCGGCGACGGCCGTGTCGACGGCACCGAGGATCGGCTGGGTCAGGTTCGCAAGGACGATCGGAAAGGCGAGCGCGAGGACGCGCCGGTGCGTGACGGTGGCCGAGCCAGCGGCGGCCCCGTGCGGTAACGCGGATTCGGACATGGCGGACGCGTCAGGCGCGTTCCTGCACGCAGACCCATGGCGACACGACGACCGCCCACAGCTCCGGGTTGCGCGCCGCGTAGTCGGCGGCGGTTTCAGCCGGCATGCGCGCGACGAGGCCGGCAGACAGCCAGCGCGTGACCTGTTCGGCTTCGTCGCCGGCGATCGCTTCCGCGACGCTGACAAGATCGAGGTCGCGCGCGACCGACAGCAGCTTGCCCTGCGCGAAGAAGCGCTCGAGATCGCACCAGTCGATCTTGGCGGTCTCGCCGAGGAGTTTGGCGTAGAGCGGGCTGTGCGACGCGCCCGCGGCGGATTGGCGTTCAGAGGACATCGGTTTTTTGGAAAGACTGCGTGGCGCCACTATAAACCATCCGACCGGGCGGGCAGAGCCGGCGGTGGGCGGCTCACGCGTCGCGCAGCGCGCGGCGCACGATCTTGCCGGTCGCGGTCATCGGCAGGCTGTCGACGAACGCGATCGCGCGCGGATACTCGTGCGCGGCGAGCCGTGTGCGCACATGGGCCTGCAGTGCGCTGACGAGCGCATCGTCGCCGACGTGGCCGGGGTTCAGCACGACGAACGCCTTGACGATCTCGGTGCGCGTCGCGTCGGGTACGCCGACGACGGCCGCCATTCGCACCGCCGGATGCGTGAGCAGACAGTCCTCGATCGGGCCCGGGCCGATCCGGTAGCCGGCGCTCGTGATCACGTCGTCGTCGCGGCCGACGAAGCGCACGAAGCCGTCGGCGTCGATCACGCCCGTATCGCCGGTGAGCAGGTAGTCGCCCGCGAACTTGTCGCGTGTCGCGCCGGGATTGCGCCAGTATTCGAGGAACATCACCGGGTCGGGGCGGCGCACCGCGATGCGTCCTTCGACGCCGGGCGGCAGCGGCGTGCCGTTGGCGTCGACGATCGCGACCGCATGACCGGGCACAGCCTTGCCGATCGCGCCCGGCCGCGCATCGAACAGCGCCGCGCACGACGACAGCACCATGTTGCATTCGGTCTGCCCGTAGAACTCGTTGATCGTCACGCCGAGCGCGTCGCGCCCCCAGGCCGTCAACTCGGTGCCGAGCGATTCCCCGCCGCTCGCGACCGATTTCAGCGACAGCGCGTAGCGCTCGCGCGGCGCCGCGACGGCACGCATCAGCTTCAGCGCGGTGGGCGGCAGGAACGCGTGGGTCACGCCATGCCGTGCCATCAGCGCGAACGCCGCGTCGCCGTCGAACTTCTCGAAGCGGCGGGCGAGCACGGGCACGCCGTGATGCCAGGACGGCAGCAGCACGTCGAGCAGGCCGCCGATCCATGCCCAGTCGGCGGGCGTCCAGAACAGGCGCGCGTCGCGCGGGAAGCATTGCTGCGACATCTCGACGCCCGGCAGGTGGCCCAGCAGCACGCGATGCGCGTGCAGCGCGCCTTTCGGTTTGCCGGTCGTGCCGGACGTATAGATGATCACCGCCGGATCGTCGGCGGCCGTATCGGCCGGCTCGAAGTCGGGCGTTTCGGCGGCGAGCGCCGCGTCGTAGCGCAGCACGCCCGGCGCGTCGGGCGCATCGTCGCCGATGCAGTAGACGGTATGCAGTGCCGGCAGTTGCGCGCGCAGCGGCGCGATTTTCGCGTAGCCGGCCGCGTCGGTGACGAGCGCGGATGCTTCGCTGTTCGCGAGCCGGTATTCGAGTGCATCGACGCCGAACAGCGTGAAGAGGGGCACCGCGATTGCGCCGAGCT
The DNA here is from genome assembly GCF_009362305.1 of Burkholderia sp. BE17. Taxonomy (NCBI): domain Bacteria; kingdom Pseudomonadati; phylum Pseudomonadota; class Betaproteobacteria; order Burkholderiales; family Burkholderiaceae; genus Burkholderia; species Burkholderia sp. BE17. The sequence goes on along the minus strand of NZ_WHNU01000001.1, from coordinate 71,031 downwards.
TGTATGCGGCAAGATGAGCGATGGCCGTTTCCGGGCCCTGTGCGAGAAAGATGCCGATCCGGTCGCCGCGTCGCAGGCCGGCGCGCGCAAAGCTGTTCGCGAGCCGGTTAGAAGCATTCCTCAGGTCGTCGAACGTGAGTCGAATCACGTCGCCTTGCGCGGTTTCGTGGATCAGTGCGAGCCGTCCGCTGCCGTCGGCCCATTTGTCGCAGACGTCCACGCCGATGTTGTAGCGGGCCGGAACGGCCCACCGGAAGCGGGAGAGCAGGTCGTCGTAGCGGTCGGCGGCGGGCAGCATCGGGTTGTCTCCTGGGTGTCGAGCGTGGCGTCGGGCGCACGGATTACATCAGGGTTTCATGCAGACGAATCGACAATGGTGACTGCTGATAGGGAATGTTCGGACTCGTCCAATAGCCACGGCTCAGTGCACGATTCCACAATGACGCATAAGATCACGACACAACAGTGATAGGACCATGGATTTGCTTCTGATTGCTGCGGGGTTCAGCCTGATCGGAATCGGCGTGCTGGTGGAGTTTGCCCGTCACGTCGATCCGCTGTCCGGCCGGTTTACCGGCCGTCTGCGCAAGCGCTGATTCGACCTTCCCGATTTTGCCCGAGACGGCACGCGATGCACACCGGCATCGCGCGCCGGTTGTCGTGCGCTCAGCGCGCCGGCAGGTAGCGTGACGGATCGATCGAGCGGCCGCCGTAGCGCAACTCGAAATGCAGCGCGACGCGATCGCTGTCGCTGTTGCCCATCTCCGCGATCGACTGCCCCTGCGTGACCGACTGGCCTTCCTTCACCAGCAGCGCGCGGTTGTGCGCGTACGCGGTCAGGTAGTCGGCGTTGTGCTTCAGGATGATCAGGTTGCCGTAGCCGCGCAGCCCGTTACCCGCATAGACCACGACGCCTGGCGCGGCCGCGATCACCGGCGTGCCCGGCGAGTTCGCGATGTCGATACCCTTGGATTTCGAGCCGTCGAATGGGCGGACCACATTGCCGGCCGCCGGCCAGACCAGCGAAATGCTCGTGGCCGGCTTGACGGCCGATTCGACCGGCGCGGAAGGCGCGGGGCGGGCGCGGCCCGCGCTGCCGGTGCCGGTGGTCGACGGCGTCGATGCGGTGGTCGTGCCGGCCGGCGGCGCGACGCGCAGCACCTGGCCGACTTCGATCGCATCGGGGTTCGTCATCTGGTTCCAGCGCACGATGTTCTGCACCGACGTGCGGTTGTCGCGCGCGATCTTGTAGAGCGTATCGCCGCGCTCGACGCGGTAGAACCCGGGGCCGACGGGCGCGGAGCCGCACGCGACGAGCAGGGCGGCGCAGGCGGCTGCGAAGAGTCGCTTCGTTGTTGTTCCGAACATTGAACCTCGCAAGACCCTGCCGCGCACGACGCGGCAGGCAACACAAAACGTCCGATTTTAACGGGTTCGACCCGCGCACCGCAGTTTGGGGCCGTGGTCGACGCCATCGCGCGCTGTTTCGGCGCGCCCGTTTCAGCCTGCGAGCGGGATCACGCGGATTTGCAGCGTGGCCGTTTCGGTCGCGCCGGGCGCGAGCATGCGCAGCCCGAGGCCGTTGTGGATCGCATCGGGCAGGCCGAGCCACGGCTCGACGCAGTAGAAGTCCGACTCCGGTTTTTCGGTCCAGGTCGTGACCGCGTACCACGGGATCGAGCCCGGCACGTCGAGCGCGATCTCGATCGCACGGCGGCGGCCCGGCATCACGATGCGTACCGGCGCGGACGGCTCGCCGTCGAGGCAGTGGAAGCGATCGAGTATGTCCGGATCGTCGAGGCGGTAGCGCGCTTCACCGGGTTCGAGCGGGCTGATCGGGCCGTCTGCGCGTTGTTGGCAGATGCGAGTCGGCGGCAGCTCGAGTGTCGTGTCGGCGCGTTCGCCGTGCGGCAACGCGAAATAGAAGTGGTGGCCCGCGTAGTAGGGCAGTGGCGTGTCGCCGCGATTGGTCGTCGTGAGCGCGACCTCGAGCGTATGCGCGTCGGCCAGCCGGTAGGTCGTTTCGAACCGGAAATCGAACGGGTAGCTCGCGCGCAGCGCGTCGTTCGCGTCGAGCGTCATCGACAAGGCGGCGCCGTCGGCCGACGGATGCGCGGCGAACGGCAGGTCGCGCGCGAAGCCGTGCATCGGCAGGTCGCGGACCACGCCGGCGGCGTCGCGCCAACGGCCGAGTTCGCCGTCGACGCGGTGGCGGCCGAGGAACGGGAACAGCAGCGGATTGCCGCCGCGCACGCGCGCGAGGTTGCTCCAGTCGGCCGTTTCCGGCCAGAAGATGACCGGTTCGCCGTCGACGTGCCATGACAGCAGGCGGCCGCCGAATTGCGGGGCGACCCGGACGAGCGACGGGCCGGCGTGAAGTTCGTGAATGTCGTGTTGCTGGAAGATCGGCATGGCGAATCGGGTTGGGCGGGTGGACGGGACACGGCGCGCTCCATTATCGGGCCGCGGCGGGTCGGGGAAAACCCTTCTCGGGAAATTGCGAGTTTTTAACACTGCCAACGGTCTGGATAATGCCTCTAAACCGGTGATGTTGCCGGGTCATGACACTTCGTGGAGGGGGCCATGGATCTGGCAATGGCAATGGGTATCGCACTGTTCGGCATGTTCACCGGCAGCACGGTATTATTTTTCTATCAGCTCGGCCGCTGACGGCAATTCCTGCCGAAGTCGAAAGGCCCGCCATGCAAATGGCGGGCTTTTTGCTTTCTGTACGCTTACAAATTGCAAGCGTTTGTGTGCATTGCCGCAATATCCGGCCAAATGCCTTGGCGCAGTAATCCTGGCTCGGCATAATCGGGGCGCGTTTTTTCGGATGCGCATTGCGTCGTCCGTCTTTCTTCCCGCTTAATCTCCACTAAAAGGACCGACGCGTGAGTCTCTGGTTTCTGGTATTCCTGAGCGTCCTGCAGGGCGTCACCGAACTCTTCCCCGTCAGCAGCCTTGGCCATACGCTGCTCGTGCCGGCGCTGTTCGGCATGCATATCGACAAGCACGCGCCGCAACTGCTGCCGTTCCTCGTCGCGCTCCACCTCGGCACCGCGCTGGCGCTGCTGTGGTACTTCCGCGCGCGCTGGGTCGCGCTGATCGGCGGTTTCTTCGCGCAGCTCGGCGGCCGCAAGAACGACGACGGGCACCTGATGTGGGCGCTGATCATCGGTACGATCCCGACCGGAATCGTCGGGCTGCTCCTCGAGAAGCGCATCGAACGCGTGTTTCACGACCTGCGGATCGTCGCGATCGCGCTGATCGTGAACGGCGCGCTGCTGTGGCTCGGCGATCGCATCCAGCGCAGCCGTGCGCATCAGGCGCCCGAGAAGATGACGTTCAAGCAGGCGTTCTTCGTGGGCCTCGCGCAGATCGGCGCGCTGATTCCGGGCTTCTCGCGCAGCGGGCTGACGATGATCGCCGGCAACGCCGCCGGGTTGACGGCCGAAAAGGCGGCGGAATTCTCGTTCCTGCTCGGCACGCCGATCATCTTCGCGGCGGGCGTGCTCGAACTGCCGAAGCTGTTCCATGCGCGCGACCAGCTCGCCGATGCGCTGCTCGGCGGCGTGCTGACGGCGATCGCCGCGTACCTGAGCGTGCGGTTCCTGATGCGCTATTTCGAAGGGCGCGGCCGGCTCGCGTCGTTCGGCGTGTATTGCGTGATCGCCGGCGTGTTCTGTCTCGGCTGGTTCATGCTGCATCCGCAGCCGGTTTGATGCCGCGATGGCCGGTCTCGCGTGATGTGACGCGATGATCGGGTATAATTTCGGGCTCGGTTTCATGCCGGGCCCATTTTGTTTCGGGGCGTTGAGTTGGGTGGTGCTGTTGCCGCAGCCGTTGCCGTTGCCGTTACTCAAAGCCCCCGTGCCGAATGCGGTCCGCGTCAGGCCGTGTCTTTTCTCCTCGACCGCCCTTAGCTCAGTTGGATAGAGCAACGGCCTTCTAAGCCGTAGGTCACTGGTTCGAATCCAGTAGGGCGGGCCAATGAAATCAAGTGCTTACAAATTTCCTTGATCGTGTAGCGTATGTTCGGTGGTCGCCGTGTAACCGCTGTGTAACCACTTTGCCGGTATCTCGATCAATATGGATCCCGCTGATTTTCGGCGCGAGTGATCAGGGCATTTGTTGGCGGGAGATGCTGGTGCTCACGTTACAATCGCCAGGCAGGGCGGCGATAGCGGCCGCCCCCCAATTTTGACTACCGGCTCGGGGCAATGAAAGACGCAAAATCACCTCAAGAGCGCATCGATGCTGCACGGCAGCTTTATGCCGTGTTAAAGGAGCATCTCCACCGACCAACGTGGACGCCGGTCGAAGGTGCGCTGATTTTGTCGGGCATTCAGCCGCCGGCGGAATGTGCTGAATTCCCGCGCACTGGAGCCGGACTCGACGGCAAGCCGTTCGAGGGAGAGGTGATCGACCGGTGGGTCAAGGCTCGCGAAATCATGAGGCTGTGGGAATGGCGCTGCCAAGGTGACGAGGAAGACGGCACGATTACGCCGACTCAGCTTGCCCCCCACGAGTTCATCGCCTGGTGTCAGGACGTTGACATTGAGACGGATTGGATGCATCTCATTTTCGACGTCATTAGTGGCGGCAAGGCGCAAACCGATCAACCCGATTTGATTCCGCTTGCTGTTGCTGAGTACGCTGCTCAGTCGGCAGAGACGATCCGCGCAATCCACGTCCTTGCAGGACAGTTGTCCAGCGATTCATCGGTGAGCGCTCCGATGCCGAACAAGGTGGAAAAGAGTGCGTCTCGTGTCCCGATGCCGATTCCGGCAAATCGGGATCACGTATCCACGGAAGAGTTGGCGGCTATTCTGGCTATCGATCCTCAATCGATCCGCAAGCGTCATTCCCTGGATGGCAGCTACCTCGGTATCAGGCCTACGAAGCTCCCAAATCGTCGGTTGCTATGGCCGGTAGCAGATGTCAGAAGGTTACTGGGCGGTGGCGGCCGGAATCTTGAAAAGCTGGGCAACGAGTAGCTGGTTCGCGTCAGCGGGTAAGCTGAGTCGCCTAGAGGGCAGGTTGCCTAGTCCATTGTGTATGCGCGTTGCGGAGACAATGTCCGGCGACACTTGCCCCGCCACGCAGATACCTACAACCGAACAGAATCCTTGGTGCCACGTCGGCAAATAATGCGGACGTGGGCTAATTGCCTCCACAAGCTCAGCGCGGTATGCGCGAGACCGCGCAGTCAATAATTTCCGGCGCCGGGCGAGTCGAGTGTCGCGCTAGACCACGCCGGTGCACTGGGCATCCCATGCTTGGCAGCGAGTTCAATTAGCCGCTCCAGCGCCTCGGTACGAGATACGTGAAGCTCCTTGGCTAGCTTGTCCAAGTTCTTTATGGTTACATCGGACAGGACAAAATTCCTCTGACGGACCTTGTTCTTTTCCAATTTTTCACGATATTTGCGCTGGCCCCAGAGTTTTTTGATGTGATCGACGTGGCTCCTCTTTTCATACTCCGATGCCTGGAGTGAATCGAAATAACATTTCACCCCCGCGCCGCCCTGATATTTCTTGAATTCCTGACCGATCATAGATCCCAATCGGGAATCGATAATCTGCCATGCGAAATCGCATCGGGCTATCTCGTCGTCGCCGCTAAACCAATTCAGATATGGCGTATCCTTCAAGTGCATAAGCCATGCTTGATGAAGCCGTGAAAGATAATTTCGCTTATCAAGTACTGGCAATAGAGTAACGTCCATCAAGCAAATAAAATAGTCGCGTCTGCTGAGGCGGGCTTCAGCATCTGGTACTCGAATTCCAAGAAAATTATGGATGTGGTCGATCAGCCAGTAAAGTTGACGATCGTCGGAATCTATCCAGTTGAAATCGTCCGTTTGATTGAATAGTCGTTCCGTCTGTAACCTTGAGATAGATGTGGCTTGCTGTCTCAGTAATTGCTCGAGTTCTGCGTCAATATCTCCGTCCAAAATAAGTGATTTGACCTCAACTATCGATTCAACAAGCTGCGCGCCTCGCTGTATAGATGGGGTCGGTCGGTGCGGAAAAAAATACTTCAGCCACATCCACAGCCATTTCATCTCTCGCTGCGAGGGCGGCTCACCCCACAGTTCGGCGACTCGGCCTAATGCTCCATTCAGTTTGATAGTCATGTTCTATCTCGCAACGTAGACTAGGGAATCATACTCAATCTACACAGGAATCGTTTGGGATTTTTGCAAGAATCCTGCAAGAGTCTGACAGGATTGATCCTAGGGGATCTCTAGATGTTCAATAGAGTATTGATTGTGGCTCGATGCCCCAAGTTTTCGGGCTTCTCGCGGATTAGGTACCAGGTAACGGTCAGAATCCAGACGTTGTCTTATCCAATGCATGTTGTGAGAGCCCTCTAGGCATGTCCCCCAGCGTCAGGTCGCCGGGTCCGAAGTCAACACGCCACCACGCGCCGCGATTGAGCGTGGGCGATCGCTGCGTCTACAACGGCAAATTCTTCGACTGGATTCTGCTCGGAGCGACCGCGTCGGTTGGTAGGAGAACTAGCGCCAGGGCCAAGTGGCAGCACGGGTAACCGTCACCGGGAGACTCACCCAACTAGATGCTAATCGGGATAACTCGGTATTCCGGTAATCGCTTGGAAGGCTGTATTTCCTCGGAAAACCACACGTCACGCATACGGCTTTGCACCGAGATTCGTTTTGGTTCTCGTGGGGTTCCTCGTTACATCTCTAATTTAAGATATGGAAGAATTGGAATGAGTACCTATGCCTGTTGCATTGAGGGAGTGAGTCAAGCGACGTGCTTTAATTGTTGGCCGTAGATGAGATGGTCAACGTTGCTGTTTATTACATTGACACTGAATCACCTGAGAGATCAAACACAGGTGAATCATGCAAGCGAAAAATTCAGTCCAATGTGGTGGGCGGCAACCGGCTGCTGTCAGTCCACGGTTCTGGGAGGTTGGTGAATATGGCTTTGTCATCGACGAGCTGTTGTCGTTTCTAAGGGCTGTCCTGTCAACCGAGCACGTACCTTTCGAGCTTCATCACGCTGGTGCAACCAAATATGCGTCACCCAACACTTTGATTGTTCATGGCCTCAATTCGCTGGATTATTATTTTCATGGAATGCAAGATTTCATGAGCATTGTGATGCCGGGATATGCCTACAGTCCGCTCTTGCGATTGTTTCAAGCAAGTTTCCAGCAGCATCCGTGGTTGCGTCATTGCTCCTTCCGAAATCCAAGCTCGCCTCTGCCGGTTGTGCCACTGCTTGAAGCGGAGGTGTTCAACGACTTCGTTCAAATGCTTCGTACCCGTGCGCGACTGCAGGACACATGGCTGCAAACGCGGAGGTGGAAGAGCGACACGGAGCGCAGCCAAGCCGAGTCGATCGAAGAATACGTGCCGAAACTGCTAAGTCGCGGGGATAGACTGGAACCGATCCGGGTGGATTTCCAGTACCAGGAGAGCGTTTTCGCGCTCGCTGATGCCCTTCCATACGGACGATGGGTGGCGGATACCAGCGAGTGGGCGTACGTATTCGTGCAATCTGACTGCCCAGAAGGCAAACCAGAGTCACGTGCACGAATTGACACCCGGGTCGCCATGCAGGACAGGGCGCGATTTTTCGCCAACATCTACCGTGACGTGGACAAACAAACCTTTCAGTATATGCACGGCTATATCAGCAAGATGGAGCGGGGAGTACGCGGCGCAAACCACTTTCATTGCTGCTTTTTCCTCGACGCCGACCGGCCAGCGCGCGTCACGACGAGTGCGGTGATTGACGTCATCTGCCGCCGGTGGTTACGCGCAACCCAGGGTAGGGGCCTCGTGTTTAGCTGTCACTCGCCGGATTACCAACAACAACTGAAAAGGCAGGGGCGATGGGCATTGGATACGCTTGCCGGTCATAACGAGCGTCAGGTGACGCGATTGACAGACTATCTGGTCAGCTATTTCGCTCGCGACAAGGACCAGTCCATTCACGTCAAGCCAGCGGTCAGATCAAGGGCTTTGACGATGGCGGTGGGCCGGGGGACGGTAAAGCGTTCGTGTTGACAGATCTTCCACCCGGGCCGAGCGGGAGGCCTCGGCTGTATGGCCAGCGCGTTCGAATCCTCCCGTTGTAAGTTGCCTTCATAGCCGCGGTGCGTCCATCCAGGACTGGCTGCCCCTTGATTGAGCGGAAACCGGCTCTCTTATCTCGAATTTCCTGTTACTGTCCCCAAATGGAGCGCTCGGTGCGATGCGCGAAAGGAGCCATTGGGCCGATTGCTGACCGCGTGACAAGAGCTTGGATCGCCGTCGGGCTGATCCGCGAGGCTAGGCGATCCAGCACGGGCTCAGATACACAGTGCCGCCCCCCTGATCTGATCGGATGACGACATGTCCCGCCGGCCTCATATCTGCCGGAGGCGCTCGAGCGAGAGGTCGACCAGGCCGACTTCTGAGTGGCAATCGCGCATCCGAATGTCATCGTCAGATCGAGGCGAAAGGAATCGCGAGCTTAATCATGGAGAGTATTTCTGATGAGTTGGATTGATCGATGGCTGGGAAACCTTCCCTGGATGTCAGTGCAACGGCATTTACAGGCGGTTTCGACGCTGTCAGAGAACCACGCGGCACAGCTCGATCATGCGGTGCGCCGGGCCGAGCGTGACAGCTTCGCATCGGGAAAGACGGAAGGCGACGGAGAGGGGTATGAGCGAGGGGTCAAGGCCGGCCGCTTACTAGAGCGTCAGGAGCGTGAAGAAGCCGCTCGCATCCAGGCCGAGGATGAGGCACGGCGCAAACGGAAGGAGGCCGAGGAGCGCGCCAGATGGCTGGTCAGCGATCAGCCTATTGGACTCGATGCGCGGATGAAAGAGGAAATCCGGCGGGACGTCAAGGCTCGCACCGGCCAGGATCCAAGACCGCGGCAGTGGGAGATGATCTTGTCCAATGATCCCGCGACGTACGTAATCGCGGGAGCAGGGTCGGGTAAATCAACGTCGCTGGTGCTGCGCGTGATCGCACTGAATCTGTATCGGGCCATTGACCGCAGCCGCATTTCCGTCTTCACGTTCACGAGAGAAAGCCGGAAGGACTTCGTGCAAAAACTGCGAAAGTGCATGGAGCAGTGGGACGTTGAGCTGTCGCTCGATGAGGCGCGTTCGCTGGTTCGCACATTTCATTCCATGGTGTTCAAAATGGCGCGATCCATCAGCCCGTCGGTGCAGGTGCTGGAGCTGATGGACATGGAGAAAGGCAAGGCGATACGTGACATCGATATCGACAACCTTCTTGAAGCCGGTATTGATGCGGCCAATGCAGGTCGGGAGTTGCGAAACGATTCCGGGCACACTGACGCGGCTGATCCCGCGTCGGGCGGTGAGCAGAAATCCGACACAACTCCAGAGCGCGACAAGCTCCTTCGTTTGGCATACGAGAGGGCATTCACGAAAGATACCGATTTTTCGGCTGTCGTCGCGGCTATCTACCGGTACAGTCTTCTCCAAGTAAAGCGTCATAAGGAGGACGGGCCCCGGGCGCTTGAAGTGAAGGTCGCTGAGCGCGACGCGGCGATGTCCCCGCTGGTGGAAGATGCATGGAGAAACCGGATTGCTCCAGGCATGTGGCCTCCTGATGGTGTTGTGCAAGTCGTAGAGCCGATTCAGCTCTCGACCTCGATGCGCGATCTGTACCGAGTACATGGCTTTCTACCCGCGATGGATGCGTATATTGTCCTGGGTGGAGCAACATACTTCCCCGACAAGGCCGAGGGGGATGACGTGCGGCTGTTCATCTACAGCAAGCGCAAGCTACTGGCCGCCCGCAGCGAGAAGCCCGTCGTCTGGATTGATACGGTGGAGCAGCTAACGGAGCTGACGACGATGCTTGCCTGGTATCAGGCATACGAAGAGAAGCGCGCAACAGTTCCGATGTTTGAATGGAGAGCGCCGGGAGATCTTGGCCGAAAGCCATTGCTTCGAACCTTCTACGATGCCGCCCAGTTTGTAGAGAACCTTGGGTTGCCAGTAGCGGCAACCATGAACGCGGCTTTGTCGAAGGACGCTGCATGCGGGTTGACGGCGCCTGAGCGCTTGCTTGCAGAGGCTGTCGCGAGGTTCTGGCCTGTCTTCGAAGAGGTGCTGCGCGAACGGGACATTTGGACCTTCAATCAACTATTCTCGTATTTTTCGGAGGAGCATCCCGGGAACTTCGACAGCGTGCCGACATTCGTGCTTGGCGCCATGCAGCACTTGTTGATCGACGAATTTCAGGACATTTCGCCGCAGATCGTCAAGTGGATCCGGGGCTGTCAGCGTGAGTTGGTCAAGCGCGGGCTACCCGGGTCGCTCACGTGCGTGGGGGACGACTGGCAGTCCATCTATGGCTGGCGAGGTAGCTCACCGGAGTTTTTTGTCCGGTTCAAGGAGCACTTTCCGGCGGTCACGCATGGTTGCATCAAGCTGGAGGAAAACTTCCGCAGCAGCAATCACATATTGCGATGTGCGGAGTCAGTGCTGACCGATGTCGACGGCATGGAAGCAAAGACGTGCGTGCCGATGAGCCGATGGGCGGACGAGCAGACGCCCGTTTTGCTACATGAGGCCAAGGGCGAGCTTCCGTATGACCGCCTACAACACCTCCTTATGGCCGAAGTGGAGCGTACTGGCGCGACGGAGGACGAACCTATGCTAGTGCTTTCACGCTCGGCAAAAGGCCATCACAAGTTGAGCAAGTTGAAGCGACCTGCCTGGGGGAAGTCGGTAAAGTTCATGACCTTCCATGCCGCGAAAGGATTGGAGGCTCGATCTGTTGTGCTGTTGGAGGACTGTGTCTATTCCGGGGTGAATCCCTTGAAGAATTTCCTGTATCACAAGGCCGGTCTGGGTAGCTTTGACGAGGCTCAGCGTGCAGAGTCCAGGCGACTGGCGTACGTCGGGATTACGCGTGCGATGGAGCGCTGCTACTGGTTCGCCAAGAAGACGGAGGGCGGAGCATTCGGGACCATTCCATTTGGGCGATCTTTCGTGGCGCCTTGTGAAGCTGACGGAACGAGGCGCAACCGGGTCGCCCGCTCCTCATAGGCGATTGATTGCTGTCGGGAAGGTGCGGTACCGAAGTAATTGGCTGTGGTGACCGGAGCAGGAAAAATGAGAGCAGTTCCTGATAGTTGCCGGACTCGTCATGGCCTTTGCCGCTGAAGGAAAAAACAAGCACCATAAACGAGAAGAGCGAACGTTACGCCCGCTCTTCTCGTTTGATGCCGCGCTTTACATCCGGACCGATGCTGTACCTGCCCACAATCCGTCCAAGCTCGTTATTTCGGTCGCCGGACATGTTGCAGTTGCAGTCGTTATGCGCGATCCCAGCCCCACGAATGGACGCGTGAGATTGCATGTAGAACCGCGCAGGCATGTACGGCTATCGAAACGTAGTTACGGTAGTGGACGGCGTCCTCCGGTTCAATCAGAGGAATGCTGAGATTGCTCAATGTATCGAGCACAGTCTTCTGGCGTTGTATCGCGTTATAGAGCTGGGGCGATTCTTCGAGAGGGAAGTGTTCAATTTTTCCTTCCTCAAGCATCTCATCGAGCTGCTCAACACTTTCGCAAAACCCAGCTCGACTTGCCTCGTGCGTTGTTCTAAATGAGGCGAGGTCTTCCTGAATTCCAACGAGAAAATCGATTCGTGATTCTGGATCAATGCGGGATTTTAACTGCGACACAAGGTTGCAGAAGCGTCTATCATGTTTTAGATCTATCTCGAGCATTGCATTGGGGTCTTCCCAGTAGCGACGTCTGAATGATGCTTGAGCGTCACCTTTCGAAAAGTAGTCGGTATCCGGTTCAAGGTTGTCTTCGACTGAGGTTAGGTGATAAATGCGCCACGAAATGTTAAGCCCAGTTTACCAAGCAAGCTGCCCCCTGAATGCGTAGAATGCCATTTCAGAGCACTCGTGAAGGACGTGGCGTAAATGGCCGCCCGAACTCTCCACGCGATTGTCGTGATCGTCCGCGCGATTAATAATTCTCGTCAAAGCACCTGCCGCGGACTCGCTTAGCTGCGATAGGTCTGGTTTATGCCTTCTCCGGACCTCAGCAAGTAAATGTCGATAGCGCGCGTGTTGCTCAGAGAGCTGAGTGCGGTAGTCATTGGTCGAAGAAATCTTCGCCCATTCACTCTGCCTTTTTGCGTAAAGCGCGCTTATCGCTGATGCTACGAGTGCTGCCGAAGCGAGATAGTCTGAAAGGTTGAATGCGGTCATCTCTCGATAAGTGGCAGTGGAGCGAAGACGAAGCTGCTGCGTGGGAGGCGATTAGCCGGTGAAGGGATTCTTGATCTTGCCCGTCGGTGCAGGAGGCTCCTCGCTGACACGTTCGGGAAGCGCCGGATCGTGCTGAAGTACATCAACGACGCTCGCGATGGCGTGCTGTAGTGCAAGTGCGGCGGTGAGGCCTGCCTTGTCTCGCGTCAGTTCCAACGTGCCTGACAATACGACGTGGTCGAGATCGTTGGTCACGGTGAATGCGTCACCGTGAATGTTCACGACGGTCGAGTCGTCTGCAAACGCTTTAAACTCCATTCAGACCTCCAGTGCGTGTGTTCTTCAGCGATTCCGGAATGCCGGGAAATCGCAGGCCGCTTTGCGCTTCGACCTCGTGTACTGTCGTGATCGTGTAGCGCTTGGTTGCGGTGTTGTCCGCGATGACGGCGAACGCGAGCCGCTTCTGAGGAACATAGACTACCTTGAAAATCTGAGTCGGGACGATGACGCCAGATTTGCCAATCGTCGTCAGTTGGGCGCCCTTGAACATCGGTCCCGTGACGACGTAGGTGTCCGGCGCGCGCATGCTGATCCGTCGGACTGCCTCTTCAACGTGCGCCCACAGGTGACGATTGTTTGCCGGGTTTTGCGGAATCATGTTCGCGAGCGAAAACGATTCGGCCATCGCGCGGTCGTTCCAACGGTCACCCGCTGGACTCATATGGCCACGATCGTAGCCGCTCTTGCGGTAATCCGACAGTCGCGCGCGTTCGCTTGCGGGCAGGTGGGTTTCTTCGAAGAATCGGTTGGTGCGAATCTCGTTCTTCGCTGCCGCCAAGTGGGTTCGTGTCAAATGTTCAGCAGACCAGAGCGGGCCGTGGCTGATGCCGGAGTGCAGCACTGCAAAATCCGAATAGCAGACGAGACGAGCTGTCACGGCAATCCGGGGGTTGGTCAGAATCGGCGCTTTGCCGCTCGGGCTGAACTGCGGGCAGGGATTGGAGGCAAACGCGTGCGTTGCAAGCGCAATCAGCGCGCTAGCGAGATATTTCCGCATAGAACCTACAAAGAAAGTTGGGAGACAAGTATAGGGCTGGATTTGCCGCATCCCAGACAGGTCGATTGCGACACAGGAGGACCGGCAGCCGAAGAGCAGCGGATCGACACATCCTATAGTCCTTCAGCCGTTTTCCTCAAGGTGTGTCATGTCGAGTTCTCAACAACAACCGATTCCTCTTCTCAACAACAACTTGGCGATGGCGATCGCCAATCTCCGCGCTGGTTTGCAAGCCGTCTCGAGCAAAGCAACGAGCGCTCAGGAAACTGCAGATGCCGCGATCCCCAAATCACAGGCAGGTACGGGGCCAGGGAACGTAGTCGTGCTCGACGCGAACGGCCGGTTGCCCGCGGTCGACGGGAGTCAGCTTACCAATCTGGTGGCGCCGCACGGAATCCTGCCGGTGCTGACGATTGAGCTGGGCCACTCCGCACAAGCGAATGGCGGTCGCGGCATCGACATGGGGAACTGGTATCAGCTTGATTTTCGCGTAGGTGTGGGTGCGAGCAACGGCTTTCAATACACCGCCAATGCCGACGGCACGATCTCCATCCCGTCCGGTGTCTACCTCGTAGCTGGTAGCGCCAAGATTCTCGCGCCGGCAACGGACACGTATCAGCTGCCGGCGCAGATGGCTTTGGCAGTCGGGCAGAACTATGCATTCCCGGGTATCTACCAGTACGCCGTGCAGCAGTACCCAGATGCGCCGGTAGGCAGCGCTTCGATTTCCGGGGTGCTTGGTTCGTTACGGATGAGCGGCGTCCAGAGTTGGGGCAGTGGCAGTCCGCTCTGGATGGGCTTCGCGAAAGTACTCGGTTCGCAGAGCCAGACACCGCTCGCATTGCAAGGCTACATGTCGATCGTCAAGATCGGGTGACCGGTCAGCTGCGTTCCGGCCACCACGGCTGAGGCGCCTCACGAATCAGGTAGTCGTCGAGGTTCTTGCCTTCAAGCCACCTCGGTCGAGCGCCTTTGCCCGACCAGGAGTTTCCGGAGTCCGGATCGTAGTACTTGGCTGGTGCTTTCTGTCGCTTGGCTTTGAGGAAACCTGCCGCGCGTAGCAACTCGATCTCTGTGATGCCGTACTCCTTGACCTGGTTGCCGATTTCGGCGAGTGCGGCCTGTTTTTCGCGCTGCTTGGCTTCTTCGACGAGTAGATTGAGATGGCCGAGCTGCTGTTGCAGTTCACGAATATTGGTGTCGGTCATTTCGTGGAATGGGATGTCCGATGAGTTGAGTTGGCGTTATCAAAGAATCCGCAAGTGCCGAATTTTTCCGATCTGTGGCGACCGCTTCAGGATCAGTTCGGTGATGTACTCCGGCAAGAGTGCGCGGGGTACATTGGCTGGTACTCCCTCAACGAGTTGCGATGGAACATGAACAATGTAATCGTCCGGATCGTTCTTCAGGCTGTGTTCGTAGCTGATGCGGTAGTCCATAATTCTCCCGACATGGCACGTGGTCGCATCGTGTGGCATTTTACCTGTGTGTGAAAGGAGGAGGTCGGCAGGACTCCACATTCACGCTTGGCGTTCGAACAGGAAAAAAGGAGAGAGATGTTCCGGTGACGGGGCACGTGCGCGCACCCGACTATGCTGTAGCGCAATTGCCGCAATCGGAACGCCGCAGCCCCTCCACTGCTTACGCAGCGTATCGACCGGGCGAATCCGCCACCCACTGCAGCCGCTCGAGTCTCGACCTCCATTATCTGCTTGGTAGCGCGAGAGCAGAAGCTCGGTGTTCGGAGGGGGCGTCTGATTTGGCGCGCCGAGCGGCTGTCGAGGGCACGAATGCCACCATTGATAGCGTGAATTCAGTTGTTGAATGAGCGTTCGTTAGCGACCTGCGGCGGGCGTAAGCAAAGGCGTCGACGAGCAAACCACGACTCGCCTTGCGCCTCGCGTGAGAGCCACGTAGAGGTGTTGCGCAGTCATGCGCTCGGGCTCAAGAATGACCGCGACGTCAGCCTCCAGCCCTTTCAGAAGAAGCGTGCTTCCAACGGCGCGCCGACCCAGCGGCCGACCCAGTTGGCGGTTTCGCTCGCGGGCCTGAATCGCCGCGCCAATGAACCCACCTTCGCCCCCGGCTGCTCTCAGCGCTGAGATACAGCAGTGCAGCACTTCTGGTCGATAGACGCGCGCATCGCGTTGGTCCGCGAGGGACTGGAGCAGGTCAATTGAGGTCGTGTGGCTGGGAGCCGCCATGAACTCCACTGCTGCGGCTTCTGCAGGCGTCGCGGGCGTGCGGGCTCGGCCGCCTCGTATCGTTTCGACTCGCGTGAGGAGGTTTGCAGCACCCACCCCGGTCATCAGTGAAGTCGCGAACTCGGCGATTTGTCGCAGCGCGTTGGGACTCGCCAAATCGAACCGGCGGGCGAAGTTGACCAGGTCTTTCAGTTCAACCGCCTCGACGGAAGTGGCGCCCGGCGTCTGCATGGTGAGTTGATGGCGACCATTGACATTGATGGAGTCGCCAATGACGAGAACGTGGCCGTCTCGGTTTGGCGCTTCTGTGCGGGCGGCCACCAGACGCTGCTGCAGTTCCGTGCCGTGGTTTAGTTGAACCCACTGGACTCCCTCCGGCGCTCCACGCAGGTCCACAGGTTGACCAGCCTGCAATGATGCGCGGGCTTGAAGTAGCCAGGCACCCAGCGCGTCCATGCCTGCGAGTTGCCATCGCCAGGGGTTCTGCAGTGCGCCGATGGGTGGGAACGCAACCTGAGCCTCATGCTCCCAGTGGACCAGTGGGTCGCGGAAGCCGAATATCGCCTGCATCGGGTCACCAAGGATGCAAGTGGGCAGTGTCTGCGCGATGGAACAGACGATGGCGTGCTGCGCGGTGTTGCAATCCTGATACTCGTCGACCAGCAAGCGCGAATATGTCGAGGTTATGGGGTCACTGATGTGACCGGCCTGGAGGAGGCCTTGCACGGCACCCCGGATAACAGGGTAATCGGCGTTCGGGTCGGCCAGTTCGAGAATGCGCGCGTCGAGGCCCGCACGGAGCGGAAACTTGCCCGCCAGCCGCATCGCGAAACCGTCGATGGTCGACACTCTGTACGCTGAACTCGGGACGCCGCCGCGCTGGAGCCTAGCCCGTAGAGCTGCGACTCCAGCGTTGGTGTGCGTCAGCACCAAGACTGGCTTGTTGTCGGTGTGCTGACTCAGCGCGTCCGCAATGAGCTGGGTCTTGCCGCATCCGGCTGGGGCGGTAACTGAGCCTAGGCGCGCCTGAAAGATGTCGATTTCAGGCGGCGGCACTTGTCCACCCCCAGAGCTGGTTCGTTATTTGGACAAAGCCCGGCTCTGCATTCGCTAAATGGGGGCCGACGACGTCCTTGGCGATTTCCTTGAAACCGCTCACTGACTTGAACCAGCCGTTCTTGTTGTTGCGAGCGGCAAGTCCGAGCAATGCTCGGCTCGCAGGTGTGTAGCCGCCATTCAGCCGTTCGGCCTCTATGGCATCCAAGGTAACTTGTCCGTTTGACTTCGACTTGATGTGCTCGGCCATGAGCTCGCGGCCGACCATCTCGTCCGCCTTATTCAGCAGCGCGTGCACCGCGTCATTACTTGAATGGCGGAATAGCTCGTCCTCGAGTGCCAAGCCGGGCCGCCACGTGAGGTACTGACCGCCAGCCGCAATGAATCTCTCGACGAGTCCGACAGTTGAAACAGGCTTGTCCGCGTCGACGAAGACGAGGACGCGATAGCCCAACTTGAGGAACGCCTCTCCTCGTGTGAAGCATTGGTCGGGGCTTCCTCCGCCTGCGTCCACGTATGAGCCTCCGTGGGCCAGGAATGACGTCGCGCCACAGTGGACCCACCACTGGTCCATCCCGCGAGCGAATCCGACCTCGCTGGCGCCTTCGCAGACGATGACGGACTTGGACAGGAAGGCCTCGGCCGCCTTGCGCAATGTGCCCTGAATGCCGTCGTCCGTACCGGCGCATGTGGCCGTGTGGATGCCAGAACGCTGGCGCACGGCGAAAAGCTGGTTGCCAGCGAGCTCCCTGAGCGTCACCGGTGAATGGGTTGTCATAAAGACCTGCAGCGGCTGAGTCGCGTCCTTCGCTCCAAGTGAGTCGAGCAGTCGCATGAGCCGGTGTGGCTCAAGTCCGTACTCGACTTCGTCTACCAGGGCGACGGTGGCGGCCGCCGCTGCGGCCCTTTGCAACCCCGCGACAAGGAGCCGGCCCGAACCGGTGCCCAGCGACCGCAGAGGAATGCCAGTCTCGCTGTGGAGCGCGATAGCACCGTCGCCAATCGACACCGAGTGAGCATCAAGTAGCGCCTGAGCGCTCGCACCGACGGCTACGCCCAGGCCGGTAGCTGTCTGGGTGACCACTTGCAGGGTCTGGGCGAGTTGAGGGCCAGCCTGTGCGCCGAAGGTGGCCCGGGCGGCGCGAGCCGCGCCGGCGAGTTCCGAGCCAAGGTTCGCGCGTTCTTCCGTGAGCCGGTTCAACACCGAGCCCCTAGCCCAGGAAAGGTTCGTGTTTGCGTAGGTGCCGATTCGGGCTGGTGCTAGGAGGCTGCGGTCCTTCCAAGCCAGAGACCGTTCCAATTGCTGGTGAGCGGCCCGGTCGGAATAGAGCGTCCAACTCGGCTCGAGGTCGTCCTTGACCTCGAGCTTTAGCGTCAGAACCGTTTCTAGACCTGCGCGCGGCTCGTCTTCAAGCAGCCCGGTGCCGAGGTCAAATCCGCGAAGGAACTCTCCGTAGGTGTCGATGTTCTTCAGCGCGTCGGGTAGTGCGCCGAGCGTGACCGCAATCACGATGGTCCGGGTGACGTCCAGGCCGAAGAAGTCAGTGTCGCCGAAAGGTGCGCTCCTCCGCGCTCCAAGGCACAGGTCGATGGCATCGACGATAGTCGACTTGCCGCTGTCACCTGGGCCAATAAGGCAGTTCACGCCGTTGGACGGTGTCCAATCGAGCGTCTGTATCGAGCGGAAATTTCGAATTTCAAGGTGACGGACGCGCGTCATGTTTCCTCTCAGGTGGTCGGGCAAATATCCCAACGCGACAGAAGCTGCCCCGCTGGATGCACGGTTACTCGCCATGCATTCCCTAACGTTAGCTCTCCGTGGCAAACGGTCACCGAGAGTCTAGACGCTAACCGACCGCATGCCAGAACAACGGATGTTGTATTAGATGTTCTTCATGGCGGTGGCGACTGTCAAACGGTTCCTAAGTGGTCGTCCATCAATCGGGCTGGTGGGCGGCTAGCACCCGTTTAGACCATTCTGGATTCGTTAGTCTTCTTCGATCCAGCTGGGGCTCAACCGGCGTTCTGACTGCGGCATTTGAGAGCCCCGAGGGGGCGCGCAAGGGCCTTCGATGCAGTACGTAATCTCCAGCGTCCCGGCTGCTTACCGTATATAGCCCTTCAGCCGCCATTGACGACGATGTACAGGCGGATGGTACGTTAGGGGTCGAGACACTTCCATGCGCGCAGGCGCACTGTATCAAGCCAGAAGTGGTGAGTCGACTAGTTGAGCCGAAACTGACGTAAACGAGTGTAGCGCCGGTCTTCGTTTCAAAGTTGTTGGAAAGGAAGTCTCGGCCTGCGTTGAGGGGTGTTGTAGTATGCTGCGCTATCACAGTGCGCAAAACACTAGCGTTATCAGGCGCGGGGAGCTAGGCAAATATGGATTACTCAAAGCTTGGCTGGCAAGAGTTCGAGATGCTTTGTGCGCGCCTGCTACAAGGCTCCGGCTATACGCTCCAGCGGCAAAATGCCCGGAGCCAAGACATTGGAGTCGATTTCACGTTCATAGATTCATCGGGGGACTCGTGGATCGCTGAGGTCAAGCACTTTACACGACCGAGAACCGGAACAACGGTGCTTCGGCAAGCAGCTGTGCAACTCAACGCCGCTAAACAATTGACAGGTGCGCAAAACGGGCTTCTGATCGTTTCAATGCTGCTGCCGCAGAATCTTAAGAATGATATTGAGGCGCGTGAGGGTATATCCGTTTGGGACGCGCACCACCTGAATGAATTGCTAGCCGCTCGTCCGGAAATTGAGCAAGACTTCCGTTTACTTTTGGACGCTCAAGCCGTTTTTCGGCGTGGACTGGAGCAGCCCGCGCCGCTTGATCCGCGAGCGCAGGAGTTAATAGAACGATTGGAGTCCTTGCCGCCAGGAAGAGAGGTATTCCGGGAATATGAGGATCTTTGTGTTGAAATTCTAAACTACGCGTTCATTCCTCAACTGAGTGTTCCCTCCGTGCAGAGCAGGAGTGAGGATGGCCTCGATATTCGAGATGCGGTTTTTCCCATCAATAGCGATCATGCCTTCTGGCAAGAGATTAAGCGAATTTGCTCAACCCGTTTCATGGTTGCGGAGTTCAAAAATCACAGCGAGAGCGTTCGCCAGCGCGAAGTTGAATCTCTTCAGCAGTATCTGTACTCAAAGGCCATGCGCACATTCGGAGTGTTGTGCAGCAGAAATCAACCGTCTGAATCGGCGCTCCTGGCCCGTCGACGCGCATGGGTGGAGACGGACAAGCTTATATTGTTGTTATCTGATGAGGAACTCAAGGATCTGGTTCGTGCAAAGTCATATGGAGAGAAGCTGACCGACGTTCTAGATGCCCAATTGCAGGAATTCTTTCTGCGGTTGGCACCCTAAAACTGGTACCACGCAATGTTTCAGTACGGCCTTGGCACGCCGCTGAGCTCCAACGCTATTCGCCGATATAGAAACCTGACTGTCGGATGACGTCAAGCAGTGCTGATGCCGGTACTGCATCGAACGCAACTTCAGCTAGCAGTCGCGTACGTTGGGTGCGGGTGCCGGTGGTCAGCTTTCCGCGCAACGCCGCTGACTGCATAAATCCGTGCTGCGTGGCGAGCGCGAGCAGCGCATCGAGCAGTTCGAGTGCGTTTTCGCGCCCCCATGGTGGTACCTCGCTCGCGCACGCCGTTTTACCTGTCAGTAAGAGCAGCGTAGCAGCAGCGACATGGAGAGGTCCATCGGAAGACAGATCGCTTCGTTGTGAATCCATTGATTCGGGCATTGTAGGTATCGTTGTGCCTGGATTACGGCAACGTCGTCGCCGAGATTTGTGCATTCAAGAATTAGGTGGCTCACGTTGGGACACGTTTCGGATGCGGCCTCTGGAAGAGGCTAGCGGGACTGACGAAACTCACCTGCTTTGGCAAAAAAAATCGACATAGAGGAGAGCGAGCGTAATGCTCGTTCTCCTCGGTTATGTCTTGCTATGGATTACATCGGCGCGATGTTGTACTTCGCCATGATTTTCTCGATCTCGTTGTTGCGGTTGCTGGACATGTTCCAAAAGCACTCGGTTTCCGAACATTCGCTCTTGACCTCAGCGACCCACTTTTTGTGGGCTTTCAAGATGCTCTCCTTTTCCGAATCGGAAACACGGTCGGATGCCAGCAGGCGTTCGGTGTTGCCTTTCACGCGCAACATACTGCCTCGCATTCCGTATTCGAGACACTGGTCTCGCTCATACTGGCTGCGCTTCATGTTGCAGATATCGCTGGCTCGAAACTGGGTTTGGGCCTGGGTGGCGAACATCGTGAACGCGAGGGCGGTGACCGAGAAGAGGAATTTACGCATGGTGTTGTTTCCTTTAGAAGTGACGGCAGATAGCCCGGTGCTTCAATTCAGTCGTTTGTCGGGAACACCAAATTTCGACGTTTGCTTGTAGGTGAAATCCTTGAACATCTGGATCTGCTGGATGTAGCAAGTGTTTTCCGGATAGCCGAGTTCGTCCTTGCGGCAGCGCGCATTGGCATCGTTCGAAATGGCTTGATGCTTTTCTTCTACAGCATGCTTCACATTGGCCGGAACCTTCTTCGACTCCTGCACCGCGAAAGCGTACTCTTCGGCTTCGCGTTGGTAATCGCCAATCAAATTCGACCAGCAGTCCATCCGCTGGTTTTTAGTCGGCATGGAGTCGCAAGTGGAGACTGCAAAAGAGCTGGAAGTCGAGAGAGCGAGAGCAATGGTGAGAATATAGGCGCGCATGAGAGTCCTCCTTGAAAAAGCGCCACAGAGAGCGCGGTTTAAACCTCTCTCTGTAAGGTTGTGAATTGGGTTGTGCGGGTTGTGGGAATCAGGGGATCTTCAGATCGTTGCGCCAGCCTCGAAATCCCGCATCAAACGTATCCTTCACGTTGGCCTGTTCCTCTTTAAGTGACGCTTGCTTGGGTGAATCCAGCAGCGAGTGTTGCCGGGCCTTGCGAATAAAAAAGCCGACCGGCGAACCGGTCAGCAAAAGGTCCTGGCTATCCGAGGGCTATCGTGCCTTGCCAGAACCGGGCACAACATCGTCTGTCGAGCTTCTTGGTGACCACTGTCGGAATGTAGTGTTTACTCGACAATAGGGGATGCAACAAGGTCCACCCTGATCGGGTATGGCCGGTCCAGCCCCCCATATCGAGGGCCATCAGGCCGACTGGAATGTAGAGTATATACGACTATACTTGATGAGTTTACAGCGTCGTTAATCAGTCGACGGGCGGGCATGCTGCACGCCATGACTACGAGGCGCTCTACCACCCCTGCTGCACGACCGGCCCCGATCTCGATTGCCCTAGGCAAGCGGATCAAGGAGTGCCGTCATGCAGCCGAGAAATCTCAGGAAACGCTCGCGTTCGAGGCGCACGTTGACCGGACGTACGTCTCATCGATCGAACGGGGCATTGCCAATCCATCTGTCGAGACACTGGCGAACATCTGCTATTCGCTGAACGTGACGTTGGCCGAGCTGTTCGCGCCGCTGGACGGTGTGTCGCTGAAGCCGACCGGCGAACGTCGTGCGAACGCGGCGACACCGCCTGAGATTAAGCGTCAGCGATTGCGCTGATTAAGAGGGGAACGTTTACAGTCCCTGTCGGATCGCATTTCGATGCGTCATGCGCAGATCGGTCGCTTGCCGGCCAAGTGCAGTCATTCGCCTTCATGCTCGAACGGACATTCAAACGGCCGATTGGCATAAAACTGCGGTCGTGCGCAGACCTGTTACCCCTAGGCGGTCTTCCGCCAAAGAAGGTCGGGAATTGCATGTATGCGCTTGCAGGAGCGCGGCGCCCCAGAGTTGGGCAGACTTGCAGCTCGTCGTTCCACGAGTACTCCTGCTCGCACCCGCCAAACGTCTTGACTTACATCGGGTTCGAAGCGGGGGAAGAACCGCTTGAAATATGGATCGAGGGCGGCGGAGATCAGCGCGAATGTCCCCGCCGCAGGTCGCTCACGCGCGCGGTGACCACTCACATGACGCGAAATGAAATTAATGTAGCTGCTTCTTTAGATCTTGCAGTTCAGCGTGGACCGAACTGACTGCCTTCTTGATCTTGGCATTGATATTGGCACCGCGTTCGCACGCTTTTTCCGCGCTGTTGCCGATCCGCTCAAGATCGTCCACCCATTGGCGCATGCGATCCTGATCTTTCGAAGCCATCACTTTCTTTGCCGACGCGGACTGTTGATCTAGCTGATCAACGCACTCGACGAGGTCCTTGGGGAGAGTGGCGTCTGCATGGCAGGTTTGCGAAGCCTGCTCGATGGATTGCTGCAGGTGCGTGAAACGCTTCTGGATTTCGCTGGCTTGCATCATGGTGACACTCCTTTGTGAAAGCGTGTCTGACATTCTAAAACGAGCCTGGCGCACTTGCGGTGTACTGCTCTGGCGCCAATGTTGCCACCTCCGTGCGCTTGAGCCAGCCGGCATGCAGCGTCGGTGCTCTGGCGCCGGTCGAAGGGTGGCAGACTTCCAGTATAGGCGTTGCCGCTCATCACGCAGGCACGGTGCCGAACGTCTGTTCCAGCTGAGCTGCTGTCCTTTAGATGCCTGTTTGGATGGCCGGACCGCTCGGTTAGGTGCCCCTGAAAGCCCGACCCGGCGACCGGCGGCAGTGGGTCGGCAACCGCCGGCCGCATCCGTCGGTTGGCGGCTGCGGATTCAACCGGTCGATGCAACACACTAGAATCTGCCCGGTGCAGGTTTGTTTTGACATTCCCTGACGAGCGCTTCGGTCGGTCCAAGTGTAGGATTCGGTGTTCTGTTCGGCGACGGTTGTGTGCGAAAAATACTCAATATGCTCTCCTCTCGACGCGGAATCGATCACGCGACTGCAAACGTCGAGGCTGATGTTCTGAATGCTGCAATCTGTTCGGTCGCAATACTTGTCGACGACCGGGTGGCGTTTGACATGCGGGCGACCGTGGTCGGCCGGCAGGTAACTCCGGGCGCTATTGACATGCTGGTCTCCCGACTCCACACGCCGACGACCCCGATACCGGAAGCGTTCGAACCCAATGTGCGAGGTCTTGGTGCATGGCTGACCGCTTGGCAATTCGCCGTCTTCGAGATTCTGCTCCAGTTCCGAGAGTCTGCGCTTGGCGTCCTTCGTGAAATCGCTTGGGGCGAATACGACTGGACGCAAGGTAACGCCCTCGAGATATTGGTTCGCTTGGCAGCGAAGGGGGTCGGACGGGGGCACACGATCGCGGATCTCCATCGTGAATTCAGCCGTGTTTCCGATGAAGCAAAGCGGTATGCCGTAGGCCCACTATTGCATCGCGCGAAGTTCGAACCGGAAGTCGCCGCAATTGTGAGCGAATTGCATAGCGTCCCAGACTGGTGCGAGGTGGTGCGCGAGATAGAAGGGAGTTGCCGCTAAAGAAAGCGCATGCAAGCCATCTGAACGAAGTGCGACTATCCGCTTACAGCAGGTGTGGCCGGCCGAGTCGGGTCGACTACCGCCATCCGGCTGCTTTGGCGCGCATGGAAAAGGATCGATGAGAATTGACTGGATCGCAATCGACGTCCTATGGAAGCACGCTTTCGCCGCGGAGCCAATCCGCTTGGTTTCCGTGCTTGATCGGGATCGCAATGAGGTGCGCAAGCTCGAATTTTTCCGCGATGGCCGAGTGGGGTTTGCCGACGAAACGAGGTCGTCGCTAGGAACGGAGCTTGGAACAGTTCCGGTGCCCCCGTTGGTCGAGATCAACGTCGATCCGGAGTTCGAGGCGCAAGAGATAACGTTGGAAATATTCGAAGCGTTATGGATACGCCATGTGACACGTATCGACCACCTCGACTGAATTCGGCCATCTTGAGACAAGCAACGGAGTGCCGTAGATCGTTAACACCCATGAGCTGGCCCGGTATGCCGGCCAGCCCCACAGGGATGCTTGAGGTGTGATCGTTCGGCGCGTTGGGATCATCGACGATAAATCCATTGTCGCTCGAAACGACTCTTTGGCAATTGCCGCAGCGTCGGGCTTGATTTAAGAGGGGATGTCGAGGATGCATGGAAAGTCAGTATGGTTTTTTGCCGCGGCACTGATCGTAATGCAGAGTTGTTCTGCACTTACCGTTGACGAACTGACGCGTGGCCTGGACCAAGCACTTACGAGCAAAACGTCTTCTACTACACAACTTGCTGCCTACGTCACTGGCTACATCCATGGAGGCGCTGAATATGGACGTACGCTAGGGCTCGTCTGTGACGAGTCCAGGCTGCGTTCACCGAATGACGAGCTGAGAGCGGTCCGCGCTTACCTTGATGCTCATCCGGATCAATGGCTCGACGGCGCACAGTTATTGATTAATCGCGCGCTCATGTCGCCCAAGTGCAACCATTGATCGTGACATGTCGCAGTCTTTTGCGGCAATTTGACCGGCTGCAATCGGTCGGGTTCTGGCACGAGGACGAGGATTGATGTCGAGTTGACTTTTGGTTCGGTCACGTCCGCCGCAGATCGGCCAAAACCGGCCAGTCGCCCCCTTGGGGCAAAATTGATAAAAGTTTCGCTGTCGCTGCGGGCGTTTAATTTTGGGAGCCCGCAGGCAGTGGTGCCAAAAAAAGTGCGGAAACTATATGCAGAGACTAGAGATGAGAAAAATGTTGGTCCGAGGGACGACTGTAATCGCACTTGCCGCTGTGTCCTCCAGTTCATTCGCACATGCGGCTATCGCTTTTGACCCGTTACCTGCCACCATGCCGATTGGTGAACCGACGCAGGCATTTCTCCGTGCTCTGGAAGAGAAGGGTGTCAAGGTATCGGTTCACCCGCAGGACTCCGCAAGCTTTGATGTCTCGTACACCACCGATAGCCGCACTTACACGGGGTCAATCACTGAACGTAAAGGCAAGGTGGCCTACTACGGCTTCGGCCTTGAACCCCTGCGCATCTATCCGGCCACGGTGGCTGCGTTGCTCCAACGGTATGGCAACCCGATAGTCACGGTAAAAAAAGGCGAAACAAGAAACGGAGATTTTCGATACATCGAATTCCGCTGGCAGATTGGCGAGGACGCAATAGAGCTGGACCAACTGCCCTCTTCGTACTTCAAGGAAGACGCTGGCACTGGGGAGTACGTCTACCACCTGTCCATCTCGCCAAAATGCGTGTTCGACTTCGTGTGTGCGAAGAAATAGCGTGCCCTAAACGCCATGCGAACCGAGCACCGATAGCGACTTTGCTGCTGCAGTCCTTTCAAACGTACCGACCACGTTCAATGAGGGGAGCCGTGAGACCCACATGAGTTTCGACATCGTTATCTTGAAGCCGACGGAAAGCGATGTGAACGGTTTGACCAGCGTCCACGACGTAAGCCCTATTGGCACTCTTGAAACCGTTCTTCGCGAGTGCGACAGCGTCTTTCCCGGTGCTACCGGGGGCGTCCATTTGAAGGGCGAAAATTTCGCATTGGAATTTTCGACTGCAGGGGACCCAGTGACGTCTGTCCACGTGGCGCTGCGGTTTGGTACAGCTTGGTCTGATGAGACCTATGCTCTGTTTATCGAACATCTCACGAGACTCTGCCGCAATCTTGGCAGCGTCGCTTTTGCGGTGTCGGACAACTCACGGCTGGCTCCCTAGCCACTGGATGTAGTGCTGCTAACGGCCAGAAGCGGACGGTCGACGTCACCGCCAAGATTTTCGACAATATGTGCTGCCACTAAAGCTTGGGGCATCAGTCGCGCCATATCGACTAATAAAGATGGTTGGAAAGAAGTCGTTGTCGATGTGAACTTTCAACAAAAAATTTTAGGATCTGCAAATGGGCGTAGCGCTTTCCGGAATTGCTTATCGTACTGAGATTCCGAGTGACGAGACCACGAAACTTGTTTCCCAATTGTTTACTCGAAATTTTGAAAAAATAGAGGCGCCGGATGTCGGCGAATTCGACATAAGAAATCGAGGCGATGTCATGGTCCAGTTTTTTGGCGACATCTGCTTTGTCTATAGCGACGAGCTTGCTTGGGGAATCTTGGCAGATACCTCAATTAACGTCGAGCCGCTGATTTCAGCGATTGGAAAACCTGACCTTCTCCTCGCGTTTTGTCAGTATGAATCGGGAGGTAGCTATGGCTATGCGTTTTTTGAGCACGGGACGCGGACGCGCTCCAGACTTCAAACCACCGACGTCCCCAGTTTGCCGCCGATACTTGAGGTAGGCGCGCCGATGGACTTTGAGGTGCGTTGGCTTTCCGCTCCCACGTACTTCGAAGAAGACGATTGTCCGCGCGATGAGTGGCAAAAGATTTATATCGGAGACAATGGCAAATTGCGCGTGCCAGAATACTATCTGACCGAGCGCTTGCTCTATGAAGCATTGGTCGCGAACTTTGGCATTTGCCCTTGGGAAACCGATCGCTCTCCAGAAACGTTTTTCTTCAGAGTATCGCCAGCATAGTGTCCCGTTACGTCTTGATGAACGTGGCGGGCCGATTCCGCGCAGCGTTCCGGCGCCAGCGGGAAGTCAAGGGACTAAACTCCCCCACAAGTTCTCCTGGCGAGAGTGTCGTCGGCGCACCTCAAATGACCGCTTTCGAGAACGCTAAAGGACCGCTCCGGGAGCGGCCGGTTGCATTCGTCGCCAACCCGCGCGGTCCGACCCGTCGTGGTCGCCCGGATAATTCCGAGAAAAAAGGAAAGAGATGCCTCTTTTGTGTGGTCCTAAGAACTCGCGCTATGCATATACTGGTAGCTTATGTCCACATACCGACTTGGCACTAAAGGTCGATGCGTCGACCCTTGGCGATGCACTCATGCAATATGAAATTCATTTTGGTGTTCGAATCACAGCTCACATTGACGCTCAAGACGCAGCAGAAAAATTCGGTGACAAATACTTCCACTACATCGACGAAGCGAGCGGCGAGGACAAGTTGGTCGATATCCACGTGTTTCGGGGGAGCGCGGAGCTGTGTCCTAAGCAAAATCTCGATTTCGCCCTTGAAAGCGGAGACATAGTCGAGCTTGGCCCGCTCCTCTGCTGATCTCTTGTTCGGAGTCTTCAGACTGAAAGGCACTCGCCGGGGCCAACCCGCTAGAGTATGCTTTGGGTCGTGTCGCATCGCGCGGCTGCCCGACGTGTTCGTCGCGCTCTTTCATCGGGCGCTAGCCGGCCATGAGCGGCCAGTCGACGGCGAGGTCAGGATTGCCCACACTGTCCGTCCAGTATTGGATCATTCGCTACTGGACGTTTAAAGAACATCGTTTCCAGTGCGATAATCGACATATCGCCGTAATCAATTCCCTACCTACGATGCCGTCAACCTTAATGATCCATCCGACAATACCGGAGCGGCGCGTGAAGCGCGGTTTCAACTGGTCCGCCCTGATATTCGGCACAATCTGGGCATACTCCGAAGGGTTGGTTGTTCAAGGAGGGCGGATGGCCGCTGTCGATGCTGCCTCCGGTCTTCTCTGTTCCTCCGGCCGTCCAACCTTTTTGATTGCGGCTTTGATACTCTTCATGGCAAAGAACATCTACAGTGCTCGCCATGGCAGCGCCTGGGTACATCAGCGATTGTTGAATCAAGGCTACCGAGCGCTCCAGTAGTCATACATTCGACGTGCGGCGACGAGCCCTGATTTGAAGCGCCGTTCGGGGTTATCGTAGTTGTCCGCTTCGGGTCGGCTACCGCCGAACGCGTCGGGCGGCATCCGGCCACTTTCGATCATTCGACATCTCAGGCTAGATCGTCGACAATCGGTTCGGGGGCTGTTCTGGCCCTTGATGAATTGTGGCGACCTGCGAACAGGATAACTATGAATCAATTATTGCTCGATGATATTTCCGACGAGCTATTCGGTGGCAGTTTAAATTACTGCGTGTTTCTCAAGGTCTGTACCGTTGCGCTTACCGAACCGACTCAAACTGCCGATATAGTCTCGGCAGCGCTCGGAAAGGGTGTAATTGCAATTGATTTTGTCGAGAAAGGTGTTGAGTCAGTCATTGAAACGGTAAAATCCAGTCTCCTTTACGCAGGAGACCATGCTGCTGGGCCATCGAAGGAAGCGATCGAATCGGATGTTCTGGCGGGAATGCTCGAAAAGCTGGTGTCCGACTTACGACTTACAATATCGCAGACGATAAAGGTCGAGGCGTTCACGCTAGAAGAGGGGCACCCCTTCTATCCGGTTTTCTGGGACTTTGCTTTCCTGTTCCGAGCGGCTTCGAAAGCCACGATTTTCATCGGAGCCAGCTCAGATTGATTTTGCCGTGCCGAACAATCAGTGGCCGCAAATTCCACCTGCTCCCGCCGAACGTCAGCGCTAAGGTTTCGTGGAGGACCGAAATGGGTACGCTACGGCCAACCGCGTTGGGCAGTAGTCGGCCACTTTCGGACGTTCGACGTCGAGGCTAAGATGGTCGACAATCACGCTCATCGTCGAGTGCGTTCACGAACTGGAACGCCTTGATTTGAGTGCTTGTATCGATACGACTTACATAGACCCGGTTCCTCCGCTTGGCAGATACGGTATGCAATTTCGCGTGACTAAAACCTGTATTAACCTCATTGCCGTGTGGACCTCTTGCCTCCTCGCAGCTCAATGCCCATCTGCATCAGCTCAGACAGTTTCCGTCAGTTCTTCTGATGGAGGCCGAGACTCTGGTTCGGTTGCGGTGAAGCAGCGAGTCGACCCAGTTTGTGCGGCAAGCACAGCGACGATTGCCAGTTTCGAGAACGTCAAAGACGTCGCTATGAAAGGTGATCCGACAGCGCAACACAACCTCGGTGTCATCTACTGGTGCGGAATTGGCGTGAAGCGCGACTTTGTCGAAGCCGCAGCTTGGTACCACAAGGCGGCCGAACAGGGCTATGGACACTCGCAGTTCAATCTGGCCGAGATGTACCTCCATGGATACGGCGTCCAACGTGACGAGGTAACGGCTACGTACTGGCTCCGCAAAGCGGCCGATCAAGGTCAGGCTATGGCCCAGTCGGAACTAGGCAATCTGTACTTCCTCGGAATCGGTGTGCACGAAGACGACGCTCAGGCGGCGACATGGCTTCGCAAAGCGGCCATACAAGGCGATGAGAGTGCTCAAACAAAGCTGGGTTTGATGCTAAAAAATGGCTTCGGCGTTCCGCAAAATCTGATTGCGGCATATGCCTGGCTAAAGATTGCTGAAACTACGCATCCTGGATCGGTAGTCGGGCTTCTGGGCTATCGTCCGGAACTGTCCGACGACTCACTGTCGACTGCCGAGGAAATCGCACGGAACTGGAGAGTCGGAACGTTGGTGCCGGAGGACGTGAGGCCAACGAGGCCGTAGTTGAACGCCTCCCAACGTCGCTTTTTGAAGTTGGGCAGAATTGCTCGTTTGAAGGTCCGTTGTGCGGGACGCTGAATGACCCAAGCGGGTCGATTTCAGAAATTCGACCGACTTTCAGATCGGCTTTCCGACTGAGTGCAGGCGTTTTGTCGTCGTTGAACGGAGAGCGTCGCGTGAACACGGCGACGCCACCCCAGAATCAAGTTCCAGCAGCTGTGCGGATGGCAGAAGGATTGACGATGCGGATGGACAAGGCTCCCACGAGGCTGACAGCCCGTGCGGCGGACGGTGATCGATGGCAGAACAGGTCGCTGTCGTGTATATCGAGACGGGCGTTGAATCCTGCCAGTCCTGGCGTATCGCCAGACGGATCGAGCAACAGCAGTGCATCGGGTTCGAAGGCTCGCCCGCTCTGGCGCCCCTCGATCCCTACGACCAGCGCGGCTCGCCGCTTCACTAGGTGGCGCTGTTTCCAACCGACGACGACGGGCCAACCCCCTTGCAGCTCGCGTTCCGCAAATCGCAACAGCCCCATGCCGGACGCCGTGCAGGTCGCCGGTCGCAAACCGAGATTCAGGTTGGCGACAAAATCCGCCAACTCCTCGAGCGCCAGCCCTGTCAGGTAATGCGGCCACGCGTCATCCCACACAATCTGTTCGGGGCCGAATGGGTGATATGGCAGATAGACCGGATCAGCCAGCTTGCCGAGCAGTCCGAGCGCCATCGCAACGCAATGGAGCGTACTTCCACCGTCCCAATGCCCTTGTCGGCTGAAGAGAGGATTGCCCGATTCGGCGAGAGCAGGTTGCTGGCCGAGCCGGATGCCTGGATGAAATTTCTGGATCAACATGTCAGTAGTCGCCTGGCAACAGGAATGTGGTCGAGGAGCGGTCCCACTCGGTGATGACCCAGACGGTTTGCCCGCCGGGAAGAACGTAGCAGGACAGCAGGCGTAGCCCTGCGTCGATCGACAACTCGTTTTGCTGGCGATCGGATTCGGAGAGGTCGCCCCAGTCGCCACGAACGTGACGGATCAGCAGATCGATAATCGAGACACGCGCGTCGTCAAGGGCTTCCAGTGCAGCCGGCGTCGCGAAGATCTGGCCGAGCTTGAAGCGCGGACCGGCGTGGTGGGTGGAGGTTAGATTCACAACAGACTCCGGGTAATGGACGAGCACGGGCCTCCGGATGAACCGGATACCGATTTCGCTGAATTGAAGGGGGAAAGACGAGACGCAGGACGCGTCCCGGCACTACCGCGCCTCGGATGCGAGCGCGTGCGGGTAATGCTTCGCGAGGATCTTGTTCATTTGGTCGACCAGATCGGCGCGCTTGAAGGTGAGATGGCCGTTCCCGTTTTTGAACCAGCGCAGGTGGAAGTAGTCGTGCTCAGCTTCGCTGCGACGATCCTGCCTGGTGCCAGAAACGAGGCTGTACGCGCCGAGCCGATGGTCCGGCTCGGGCTTGCCATCGAGGATGCAAAAGACCCGAATCAGGTCGTCCAGTTCGTTGGTGACGCGGAAATTCGGGGAACCGGAACTGAGCAGGTATCGCACGATGATGCGTTTACCGAACTTGAACGGCTGATTGGTCTTGTAGTCCCACGACAGTCGCCGGAAGCACTGCAACACGCCGCGCTCGAACATGTCGCCGCGCGCGCCGTAGAGCTGTGCGAAGGTTGCTTCGATGTTGGCGGTGGTCAATTCAGGCACGTCGCCTTCGGCAATCTGATTGCTCCATTGTTCGCGGGCTTTCGCGTCCATGAAGGTACGTAAGCCCGATTCCGACAGCAGGTAATCCCAGCCGCGTATGTCGACTATGCGGACGATCGCGGCTTCGGCTTCGTCGCGTTTCGCGTAGTCCCCGGTCACGGTCGGTCGACCACGACAGCCGTAGCTTTCATCAAGGACGAGCCGGGGGAAGCCGAGATGTGCAGCTTTGGCCAGCTGTTGGGCTTCGCCGAGCAGGTCGAGCGCGGCGCGCACGCGTTCGATGACGGCGACGCGCTGGTTGGCGAGGTTCACGATGCTGATGCTTGGAACGAGTTCGGTCGAGTCCATGGCGCATGACAGAAATGAAGTGGAATGAGTGACAAGCAAAAGCCGGGCGCGAGGCCCGGCTCTATGCCACTGAGATGTGTTCGGTGAGCTGACGGCGCAGCTCCGCCGCGCGTGATTGCGAACAGCCAAAATGGCGGCGTATATCCGCGACTGTGGGGCGGACGAGGCCGGCCGCGACATCTCGGATGAGTCGAGAGAGGTGGTCGTCGGCGGGAGCCGTCGCCGGTAACGACGTGACCGGGGCGTCGCGTGGCGCATGACCGCCGGTCGTCCGGTCGTGACTCGGCGTTACGGAATTGCGACTAACGGTCTCGTCGTCGTGACTCGCCGTGACGGGCATGACTACCGGCTGAGTCATGTCAGCCGTTTCCGTGACTGGCGCGACGGCAAACGGAGTCACGGCTGGCGTTGCCGTGGCTGCTGACGGCGAAACGGTAGTTACGACGGGTAACGGCTTCGGTAACGGCAACCGAAGCGCGACGGTCCACAACAGACAGGCGACGCCTTCGAGCACAGCGGCGAATGCAAGCCCGGTCAGCAGATCGATCTTGGTCGCGGTCGTACTGAGTAACGCGGCGAGTCGCGACGTGACTGGATCGACGCGTAACGCGTCGCGTTGTACCGCGACTCGATCCGCAGCGGCCTGCTGGCGCCGCACCTCATCGGCTTCGGCGTTCCGCGCATCGAGTCGCGCACCGAGCGCCGTTCGGCGCGCGTCCAGCGTTGCGCAATTGCCGACGCAGTAACGAGCGTTCGCCGTGGCAAGTTGCGCCGAGATACTCGCGCGCTCTGCCATGACAGCCGTCAGGCTACGCGACGGCGTCGGTGTCGGGACTGTCACCGCCGCCGCGCGATGTTCCCCGGCATGCTGCTGTGCCATTACGAAGAACTGCGCGTGACCGAAACAAGCCGTCGCCAGACACGCGCCCCATAACACGCTACCTATACAGCGGACAACGATCGGCGTGTCCCGGAGGAGTGCGGGTAACAGGTGCGCGCTCGAGACGAGCACCAGGCCAATCGCGACCCAGACGAGCCGCTCGGGGAGCGATCCGCCGCGCTGCCAGCCGGCGAGCACCGACAGGCAGAGCGCAGTGGAGGTCGCGCCGGTCGCCAGGGCGAGCGCCAAGCGACGCGAACTCATGCCGCTTTGCCGCCGAGCAGCACGGCCTTGCGTTCGAGCTTGTCCCGCAGTGTTGACGGAGGCGTTCCGGTCGTCTCACCGGCGCCTCCATCCTCAGCACGCTGACGATTTGGCATCGGCTCGGGATAGAACTCCTCTGCGACGGCCGCTTGTTCATCGGGACTATCCTCAAATGCCCCGTTGGCGAACCCGAGTCGCGCTGCGGCGTCGAGCGCTGCTTGATCGAATCCGGCTGCCCGACGGCGTGCATCCAGTTCCTTTGCCTCGATCAACGCTTGTTCGAGCTTGCTCCCTGAACGTACACCTAGGTCGACGTAGTAGATGGCGGACCGAAAGCTTTGTGTGGTCGACTTCCCACGCAGCTTCAGTTCCAGCGGGAGGCAGGCGAGCAGATTGCCCGATACGGCACGGAAGTAGTGTAGACGGGCGGCCAGTGTTCGAATCGAATTGTAGGATGTCGTTCTCAGGATGAACGACCCCATCTCGTCGTCGTCACCGATGATCACGTTCAGCCGACCATACGGCTTGCAATTGCCCTGACGGCCGAACGTGCAGCCATCCGGCGAGGGGCAGGGCAGGGCCTCGATGCCGGCGTCCGTTACACGACGACACGTTTCGCCATTGCCGACGCACACGGGCCGTCCGGTGTCGCGGTCGAACAAGGAATATTCCGACCGGAGGTTCAGGTCCGGATCATTGAACAGCACACGGACTGGAATCGCGCGCAGCTTGCCAGCCGTCGCCTTGCGCAGCGCTTCGTTCAGCGGGTGTAGCATCCATTCGCCGTGCTGCTGTACTTGCGTCGTGAGCGTGAACTGATCGTCTTTCTCTGGGAGGCGTTTGCCGTTCTTCTCGACAATTTTTCCGATAGTAATGCGCCCGACGACCGGCGGCGTGATTGCGAGACCTTTGAGCATGATGGTCCTCAAAATAGAAATGGGGAGGCACTGCGAGCGATGCGCCGACTACCGGGAGAAGTGCGCTTCGAGCTTGGTGTGGATTTCCTGGGCGACGCCGTGCCAAGCGCGAGCGCTGACCATCGGATGAACGCCGAATTGCTGCTGCAATTTGTCGAGGGGTACGGTGGCAACGCGCTCGGCGTGCTTGCTCAGTGCGTCCATCACGAACGCTTGGGCGAGCGCGCCGTACCGCGAGAAGGTCATGATGTCCGTCAGACATTCGAGGTTCGTCATGGTCGGTCGGATCAGGTGGAAACAAGGAAGCGCCGGGAACCCGGCTTCGAGATGGCGTACTGCTGTTCGAACGATGGGTGATCGGCCAACAGGCGCTCCAGATCGACCGACGACGAATCCTTGCTGCGCTTGAAAGACACGGAGCCGGTTTCGAATATAGCCCGGATTGCGTCACCCATTGCCTGCTGGATCGTCTGCTTGAACTGCGCTTCGAGCTGCTGGCGCGTTTCGATCTCGGCCCGCACGGCGATCAGATCGGCAAACACGGATGACAGGCCGTGGTCGTCGGTAAAATCGATCGTCCCGCCGTTGCCTGGATACAGATGGCGCAACGCGCGATCGGCTGATTCCGATCCATCGGCGGGTGGCGGCGTATCGGTTTCCACGAACCGCCAGAAACGTGCCTCCAGCTCGATGAGCCGACCGATCAATGCGTCGTCACGCTCGATCCGATGCACTTCCAGCGCCTGCCCGCACAACAGCACGGCGACATGCGCAGCTGTCTTGCCGGTGACGGCCAACTGATGCTGAACCTGGATCTGTACATACTCCGGCACGCCTTCGCGCCAGAGGCGGGCGCCATACTCGCCGGCCGTCTTGCATTCGAGGATTTGGACATCGGGCACACCGACGACTTCCCGGTCGATGTTGGCGAGCATCCAGGGGATCGACGCGTGTCGCAGCACGGCATTGACCTTGCGGACCTTGTTGCCGGTCTGCTGGGTGTAGACGGCCGCGATGATGGGCTCCAACAGCGTGCCCCAATACGTCGGCGATGTTGTGTCGGCCGGATCGGGGCGGGGAAGACCTTCCGCGCGTCCTGTCTTGTCTAGCCACAATTCCAGCGCGCTCATGTACGGATTGAGGCCGACCGCAGCGGCGGCATCCGATCCGCCAATGCCGGTACGGCGCACCGCGAGCCAGTCGTCGCGCGACAGATCGTGGGTCTTGACGAGCTTCAGCGCTGGCTTTCGCGGGCGCGGTGGCTCAGGGTGAGGGGCGTTCACGGGACCTCCAAAACGAAGAAGCCCGGCAGACGAATCTGACCGGGCCGAAGGTGAGTAAATACAGGGACGGTGCTACGTTGAGTTGGCGCGCCGGAATGCGTCTTGCAGCGCGTCGCCGGCGAAGGTCACGAGCTTGCCGTTTCCGAGGTGGACGGTCGTACCCTGGGGTTTGATTTGCAGGATCGTGGCGAAACGGCCGCCGAACCGTAATCCGACTTCGCGTGGGATCTGAATCCGCATGTCGACGGCCAGAGGAGGGATGGGCTTGGTCATGCCACAAGTTTCATGGCCTCGTCCCAGGCACGCTGCTTGAGCGTTGCGCCAGCGCCAAACCAGGCGGCGTCGATCCGGTGATTATCGGTACGGGCACGACGATGGTGATCGACGTATTCCGTTACGGCGTTCAACAAACCCCAGGCCGTACCCGCTGCGGAAGGCAGATCCGCACCCTTGCCACGCCCGGCATAAAGCTGACCGACTGCCTTGATCGCGCGCTCGTTGACGGCCACGGTCTCGCGGTCCGGCAGGTTCGCCGTCGAGTACGTCAGCACGCGCCGCAGGAACGCTTCGGCCGTGGAGTCAGTGATCTTGCGTTCGGCGAGCGCCTTGGTCCGCACCATGAACGCATCCCACGACGACACGGCGATACCCAGCTGGCGCTTTACGGCTGCTGCGTCGAACTGCGAGCGATGCGGGACTTTCACAACGCCCGTGCTGTCGCCCAGCGCGATTTGCAGGGTGTTATTGCAGACCACACGGACGGACGTGAACTGTGCGGTGGTGGCGAGCGTGCCGTCGCAGGCGGTTGCCAACAACAGATAGCCGCCGATTTTGTCCTTGCCTTTGAGCAGGCCGGAATGACCGGTCTTGGCGAGTGCCCAGAGCTTGCGGCCTTCCTTCAACACGCCCGCCGTTTCGAGCTCGAACCCGCCGATCTCAGTCACATCACGATAAAACTCCAAAATCTCCGTAGGCTGCACGACTGCATAGCGCGATGAGACAACGGACAGGGGCGCTTTGGTATCGGAGCGGTACAGCACCTTCTGTTCGGGAAACGCGTGGATCGAGCCGAGATTCCGATTGCCGGCAGCGACGAAGCGCACTTCGGCTTCTTCGATGCTCCAGTCCATGCCGGCGGCGCGCTTCCAGTCTTCGATCGATTGATTGGGGGTAAGACGGTTGCCGAGACCGTGCCACGGCTCCTGGCCGACATAGGCCATGGTTTGAACGAGATGCATGGGAAATCCTTGTAGAAAATAGACGAGGGCATACAGCCCGGCCGAAGCCGGGCGGGACGAGGGGAAAAACAGTGGAAGGAAAGACGCGAGGCGGGTCAGTCCGGATGGACGGTGAAGGTGCGTCCGCACGCGAGGCATCGCCAGTTGTTCAGAACCTTGAGGTCCAGCGCTTCGCCCAGCGCCGCGCCAGTGGTGCAGCCGGCTGCGCCAGCCAGGAGCCCGGCGAGGACCGCGCCAGCGATACCGCCGCATACAGCGCCAAGAGGACCGCCGAGCGCGCCAATGACCGCGCCGGTCTCCGCACCGGACAGCGCTGCGGCGACCGTGCTCGTTGCGCCCGCCACGGCACCGACGGCGCTGCAGATTCGCCGCGCAATGTGGCGTTGCTCGGTGCGGAACGACTCACAAGACGGGCACGGATATGCAACGTCTCCGATACCCGGTCGGTAGCGCGGTGATTCACCGGTGTCCTGTTGGTGCGGCGAATGCGGCTCGTGCCAGTTGCGCTGCCAAGCGTCGTCTTCGTCCTCATCACCATCCGGAAAGAAGGAAGGGCGCTCAGGCATGGACGGGCGCCTCGCGTTCACGGGCGCGGGCGTTGCGTCGAATTTTGCCCACGTACTTGCAGTGGCACGCGGCGAGCAACGCGCCGCAGAGGAAGGTGAGCGCGAAGGCGGCGAGATAGTCGAGAGGAGAAGGGGTTAGCATCGCTTGACTCCGGGGAGGGATGACGACGCCAGCACGCGACCGTACTGGCGAAGCCGCAGGAGGGCCCTGGGCTCGCAGCAGTCATATGTGCGTGAAATTCTTTTGAATCCAGCGGATAGGACGAACAACGTCACGCGTCTATTACGCTGGGCGTGTGCGCACGACGGATGCTTGGGACGCGCGGGCAAATTGCCGGGGCTCAGCAGTATGGTTCGGTAAAAGAGACGGATCTGTTTGAATATCCGGCAGTTCTTTCCTATGTTGATTGAATATCAGTGGTTTGCCGGCGTGCAGTGCCCGCCCCGGTGAGCCCGCGTACCAGCAACACCTGCAGGGGCAGGTGGGGTACGCGTTGCGGAGCCGCCGGCCGGCATGCGTTGGGGTGGCCTCGCCTGCGCCCGGACGGGCGCCGCGACTGGAGACAGTCTGCGGTCCGGATTCACGTTGTGTCCCGGAGCTAGAAAATGAATAAGATTCCGCTTCCCGTCGTTGGACTGTGCGCTGCGCTGGTGCTGCTGAGCGGTTGTAGTTTGCCTTCCGCTACGGGCGTTCGCGATCACGGCGCGTCGGCGCCGATTTCCAGCGATATACCGTTGGCGCTATCGCCGCCGCTCGCGATAGGCAACCTTGACACTTTGGTTAGCGCCGATGCCGAAGCAACCGCCGAGTCGGGCACCGTGACGAGTCCCGCACCTGTCGCCGCGCCAGGAAACAGCTTCCCAGTTGCTATGCCGGCTCCCGCTCCTGTGCCTGCGTCTGCCCATGAGCATAGCCCCGGCGGACTCGCGGCAGCGCCAGCAGGAGGCGCGATGTCGTCCTCTTACCCCGCGTACGTGGTGCAAAAAGTCTATTTTGGCACCGATCGGTTGGCCACTGGCCCGACCTCTGCGCCCGTTTTTAGCTCGACACGCGCGGATCACCTGACCTACGGCGAGGTTGACGTCAGCATTCCGCGGAATCATAAACAGGGCGAACTGGAATCGCCCGCGGTCTGGCTGCTGCAGTTACACGCCGACCCGGGAAAGCACGTCACGGTCCTTCGCACCGCAATGCTCGCGGGCGACGCTTTCTGGTCGGCGTTGCGGCAAAACCTGCAGGCGTCCCCCAGGCGAAGCGTATTGGTGTTCGTGCACGGTTTTAACGTGAGTTTTAACGATGCCGCTCGCCGGACTGCGCAAATGGCATATGACCTGCAATTTCGTGGGGCAACGATATTTTTCAGTTGGCCGTCCAGAGGAAAACTGAGCCAGCTCGCTTACTCGGCGGACGAGCAGGCAATCATCGACGCCCAGCCGCATCTCCAGCAGTTTCTGCGGGATGTCCTCGCGCAGTCCGGCGCTGACAGTGTTTACTTGATCGCACACAGCATGGGCAACCGGGGCTTGACGCGGGCGCTTGCGTCGCTGGCCGTGTCCGATCCCAACAGTGTCGGCCTAATCAAGGAGGTGATTCTCGCTGCGCCCGACATCGGGGCGACCGAGTTTACCGAACAGGTGGCCCCGGGGCTGCTCAAGCTCGATGCACCTGTCACGCTGTATGCGTCCTCTCATGACGAGGCACTGGTGGTTTCGAACGCCTGGCACAACGGTGCAAGGTTGGGTGAATCAGCGCACCTTGTCGTGCTCAAGGGCATGGAAACCATTGACGCATCCGCGGCGCAGTCGGACTTGTTGGGACACTCGTATTACGGGCAGCGCACGGTGCTTGACGATATGTTTTATCTGGTCGGCAAAGACATGCGTGCCAATCAGCGATGCTGTCTTCATGAGGTCCCGTGGGGTAGTAGCCAATCTTACTGGGTCTTTACGAAGTGAGAGCGATTGCCGCAGAGCAATATCGGCGGACGCGTGCGACGTCGATGGCACTTCCAAGTTGCTATTGACAGCCGCACGCTTCAGCGCAGTGGCAATGTCGCGCTAGTAACGGCGGTCAAGACGCGACGCGCTTGGCACTCGGCTTACGGCGTTCTGCGGCACTGGGTTTTGCACCCGCTCCGGCGAATGCAGCAATCGGATCGTCCTCAGTAGCGGGGAGAGCATGTCGTACGCTCGTTTGGGCCCGCTGTTTTCTTGCTTGCGCGTGAATACCGCTGGCGCGCGCAGGTTTTGACGCCGCCCCGCGATGAGCGTCCGCCTCTTGTCGCATTTCGGCTGCACCGAGCCATTGCTCACGGTATTCGCCGCAGGCGAGATTGCTGCATGCGAGCAGCATCAAGGTGCTCGAGATCACGGGGAATCGGTAAGTCAAGAGAATGTCGCGCATTGAGAGACTGGTGCTCGCCGCTAGTTGATGTGGTTGAAGCCGGGGGATGGCACCTTGGGTGCTGTTTGTTCGTGCCGACGATCTCGAATTGCAGCCGGTCGCGGCCCACAATCCATGCCGGTGGGCGTCCGCGACCGCTCCATGTTTCACCTGTCGCCGGATTTCGGTATTTCGCCGACGGTTTCGCCCGCTTCTGGGGGCGCGGCCTCTGAGACGGCATAGCCCCGAAGATCTCCCGGGAAGCAATATCGAACTCCTCGACCAAGCGCTGGACCTCTATGACGACGGTCGTGCGCACTTTGGATTTGGCTTCGGAGATCAGACCATCGAGAGAATCACGCTGTTCGAGTAGCTCTTTGTACGTTTTCATGGGCTGGTGTAAGTAAGCTTGAAATTCTCTTCAATGACATAGATCGCTTGGTGTGTAGTCAAGTGCTCGTGTACGTAATACAACAGCCATTCAATGTCGCCTGGATGCTGAACATCCGATCGCCCAGTAATGAATCGGTGTGTTTTTGAGTGAATTGATGCTCATTCGATCGGAATTGGTGGCCGCTTCGGAGATGCGGAGTGAAGATGTTTGACACTTTTAATATTTAAAAAATTAAACCCTCCATTTTGCGGTGTATCGAGGTGTGTGGAGGGGCGCAGGGCGGGCGAGGTCGATGGGTAAAGGAGGGCTGGCACTAGGCCTGCTCGGTCGCGATGGACGTAAAGCTTATTTCAAAGGTTTTGCTTTGTTTTTCAGTGTTATTGAAGTGATGGAATTTGGCTGGAATGTTTAATTGTCTTAATTGACAAATGGATATTTTATTTGTTTGGTATTTGAAAGAATAATTTATTTTCGTGAGTGGAGTCCTGACACTTGTTGACCATCTTTCAGTCTCGACTATGCGACTATCGCGGCGAAACGCACTGAGTGAGACCAAATTATGAGCCGCGTCATGCGCGAGATTGAGCAACGCCTCGTTCAACGAGATGCGGCCAAACAAGCAATCGCTTTCGAAGTCAGTTCGCTGAAAAGCGAAGGACATGCGCTGTGGATCAAGGCAACCGCCTGGGTGATGGCGGGTGTGATGTATTTCAGTCCGGCAGTGTTCCTCGCGGATCAAACAGCACACGCGGCGCCCATCGTCGATCCGCGCGCACCGATTGCGTTTCAACCGACGGTGACCGCGACCAGCACGGGCGTCCCCGCCGTCAATATCGCGGCTCCAAATTCAAACGGCATCAGTCTCAATCAGTATCAGACGTTCGGAGTAGGCCCCGAAGGCCTCGTGCTCAATAACAGCACCATTCCGGGGACTCCGTTGCTGGGCGGTACATTGGGCGCGAACCCGAACC
This sequence comes from Burkholderia sp. BE17, assembly GCF_009362305.1. NCBI lineage: Bacteria > Pseudomonadati > Pseudomonadota > Betaproteobacteria > Burkholderiales > Burkholderiaceae > Burkholderia > Burkholderia sp. BE17. The sequence continues at coordinate 30,222 of NZ_WHNU01000001.1, read as the reverse complement.
TGAACGGTCGCTCTGCGTCGACCATCATCAACCAGGTCACGTCCAACAATGTCGCGGTGATGAATGGGCCGTTGGAGACTTTCGGCGTTCCGGCGACGGTCATCGTAAGCGCACCCGGCGGCATCTCGGTGAACGGAATGGCCCTGACGAATATTCCGGGGCTGACGTTGACGACAGGCACGCCGCAGTTTCTGACCGGCGTTGGTGGTGCCGCGACGGACTTTACGCACGCCGGGGCAGTCGCATACGACGTTCGCTCCGGCAACATCTCGATCGACGGACCGGCTGGCGTGAACGGCTCTGGTGCAGGTATCGAAGGTACGGTCGGGAATATCGATCTTATCGGCCAAAGCGTGAGCGTGTCGGCGCCGCTGCGTGCCGATCAGCGCGTGAACATCATTACGGGTAGTCAACTCGTCATGCCGACGGCCAGCGGCACAAGCGGGACGACCTATGGTACTTCCGCCAACGGCGCGACGAATACCGCCAGTGCGATCGGCAAGACAGTGGCGGTAGATGCGAACCAGTATGGTTCCGTCACATCAGGGACCGTGTATATCGTGTCCACCGCGGCTGGAATGGGCGTGAACACGCAGGGACAGTTGTCCGCCACGGCGGGTAACGTGATCGTCAATTCGAACGGCGATGTGTCGGTCGGACAAACTTTTGCCAGTCAGGACGTCAATCTGACAAGCGGTGGCAATACGGCGATCAATGGCACGGGGCTGGCAAACCAGAACTACACGGTCGCTGCGAACGGCGATATCAACGCGCCGGGCTCGGTATCGGCCGGCCAGAACGTGGCGATGACCGCGGGCGGCAATCTGAATGCGGCCTCCGTTGCGGCCAATGGTGCGGCTAGCTTGACGGCCGGCCAGTCGATGACGATCGGTTCCCTGACGGCGCACGATATCGCACTGCAAACGATCAACGGCGATCTGACCGTCGGCGGTCTGAGCGCACCGGGTACGGTATCGGCCACGGCAGGGCGGGATCTGACCGTCAACGGGTCCGTGCAGGGCGGCAGCGCGATCGCGCTCGGCGGCGCGCGCAACGCGACCGTGAACGGTCAGGTGTCGGGCGTCGGCGATACGACGATCACCGCGCAGACGGGGTCGGCGACCGTCAACGGCAACGCGCAATCGAACGGTGCACTGTCGGTGACGGCAGGCCAGGACGCTGCTGTCGGCGGCACGGTGCAGGCCCAGGGGCCGGTGACGATTGCCGCGCAAAACGGTTCGATCTCAGGCCAGGGGAGCGTCTCATCCGCGCAAGGGGCGGTGAACCTGAATGCCGGGCAGGCCATTGCGCTGAATGGCGCCGTGCAGAGCGGCAGCACCGTCAATGCGACGGCGGGCACGAACGCGAGTTTCGGTGGCACGGTTTCCGCGCCAGGCGCGGTGACGATTCGGGCGGGGCAGGACACGACGCTCGGCGGCAATGTCACGAGCGGCGGAAACCTGAGCGTGGCGTCGGGCGGCAATACGAACGTGCAGGGAACGGCCGCGTCGGTTGGAGACATGACACTCGCGGCCAACGGCGGCGCGTTGACGACGACCGGCAACGTGGTGTCGCTCGGTGCGTTGAACGCCAGCGGACGGCAGGGCGCCAACCTGGGCGGAACGGTCTATAGCGGTGGCAACGCAACGATCGGATCGAGCGCAGGCAGTGTTTCGGTCGCGGGTGCGGTGTCGACGCCGGGCGCAGTGAACATCAATGCCGGGCAGGACGCGACCGTCGCCGGCAGCATCCAGAGCGGTCAGAACACGACGATCGCCGCCGCGCGCGATGCGAACCTGAACGGTGGTCTCGCGGTCAGCAATACCGGCAACGCCAGCGTGACGGCGGGCCGCGACATCAACGGGACGGGCGGGCTCAGCGTCGCGAACGACACGACGCTCAATGCCGGCAACAACATTGCCATCTCCGGCGCGATTCAGACCGGCAACAATCTCAGCGCGACGGCTGGCCAGAACCTGTCGGTTGGCGCGACGACTGCTGTCGGTACCAGCACGCTGACGGCGACCAACGGCAGCGCGACGCTCGCCGGAGACGCCCTTTCGGGCGGCGCGACGACGATCACGGCTGGCACCGACGTGAACGCGCAAGGCAGCGTCAAGAGTCTGGGCGATCTGAGCGCGAGCGCGAAGTCCGGCAATCTGACGGCCGCCGGTCCGGTGTCGACGGCCGGCAGCGCGACATTGAACGCGGGTCAGAATCTGACGCTCAACGGCCAGACGACCGCATCGAAGAACGCGAGCCTCACGGCGACCAACATCACGACGCAGGGCGTGGCGGCCGGCGGCAATCTGACTGCGACGGCAACGAATAACCTCGACACGTCGGCGGGCCAGCTCAACCAGCCTTTCAGCGCAACCGCGCCGGCGCTGTCGGTGGGCGGCAACGCGACCCTGTCGGGCGCGAACGTCACAACGGCAAACGCGGTGGTCGGCGGCACGACGAAGATCACCGGCACGCAGAGCGTCACGACGGGCGGCACCGCTGCGTTCAAGGGCGATGCGACGCTGGCAGGCGGCACGGTCAGTAACGTCGGTACGCAGATGGCGGCCGGCAATCTGAACGTGTCGGGCACGACCGTCTCGAACTCGGGCAGCCTCTCGTCGCTGCAGACGGCGAGCGTCACTGCGACGAACCTCAATAACGCGGGGACGATCTACGGGCCGACGGCGAATTTCAACGTGTCGGGCGCGACGGTCAACTCGGGTGGTTTGCTTGCGACGAACGCGCTGAACCTGACGACGGGGAGCTTGAGCAACGCGAACGGCCTCATTTTCTCGGGCGACGTCAACAATCCGACCGCTGCGATCGGCAACACGACAGTGACGGTCACGGGCGGCAATGGCTCGTTCGACAACACCAACGGCAAGATTCTCGCGCAGAACGTTGCGACGCTGAATCTGCCGAACCAGACGCTTGATCCGTCGGCCGGGACGTTGGGGACGATCGATGGTACCAATGGCGTCAATCTGTCTGCGCTTGCCGTGAACAACACGGGCACGTGGACGCTGCCCGCACGGGCCGTGACGGTCACGGCGGCGCAAGGCTTCAATAACGCCGGCACCATTAATCAGGGTACCGGGTCGCTGGCTCTGAATGGCGCAGTCGGCAACACCGGTGCCATCAATGGTAATGACCTGACGATCAATGGCTCACTGGCGAACCAAGCGAGCGGCACGGTTGCGGCCAACGCACTGACGCTCAATGGATCGGGAACAAATGCCGGTCTGGTACAAGCGAACAACGCGCTGACGATTTCGGGTACGAGTTACGACAATTCGAACGGGACGACTCAGGTTGGAACGAGCAATGGTCCGGCTGGTAGCGGCAATGCGACGATCTCGTTGTCAGGGGACCTCATCAACGCCGGCGGCAAACTGACCGCTGTCAACGACTTATCGATCACCGCAAACAACATCATCAACTCGGCTGCGACGGGCGCAGGCACGACCACTACGACCAGCACCACGGTGACGAATTCGCCGCTCGTCATGTCGTTGGTGGTCGGGAATGATATTTGGGATCACAGCGAGTTCTACGGGTCCGAAGGCGGCTATTGCTGTCAGGTATATCAAACGCCGCAGACCGTTACACTGGCCGATGCGTTGTCGCCGACGGGGGCCACCAATGACCCCAACGTCCCGAATAGCACGCCGGTGGCGACCAGTGGTTCGGTGACGTTTGTGCAGGTGAACGCGCCGACTGGAAACAGCGGCACGGGGAACCCCACCACCGCAAATCTGTGGTTTGTCCAAACGCCGACAAATAAAAGCGCGGCGGTTGCCACCAAGACCGTGGCCTTGCCGACGGTCACGGAAACAACGACGACCACGGGGGGCGTTGCCGGCGCGGCGTCGACCATTGCCGCCGGACATAACTTGAATCTGACGGCCAATGCGCTCCAGAACCAGGGCGGCAACGTGAGCGCGGGCAACGATGCCAATCTGAACCTTCAGTCGCTGTCGAATGGAGGATCGACCTACACGTCGACCGTGACGGACACGGTTGATCTCGCATCGATCAATCGTTTCCTGTCGCAGGCGCCGTCGACGATTTCGATCTGGAATGACTTTTTTGGCCCGGTTGGCGCGTTGACGCTTGGACCGTATCCGGGCGACTACCTCGATCCGTCGGGCATCAAGCTCAGCCCCGTGGGCGGTGTGACGCCGCTGTCAACGTCGTCATCGGTGACGGTGCAGGGCGGAGCAGGCCAGATCATCGCGGGCCATGACCTGAATCTGGGCGGCGGCAATCTGACCAATGCCGGGACGCTTGCCGCGGGTAACGATGTAACGATCCGGTCGGCCGGTTTCACGAACCAAGGCACGAATACCGGTTCGAAAACCGTCACGGCGGGGTGCGCGTCCGGCTTCTCGGGATGTAATGGGTCGACCACGACCAATCCGAATTCGGAAACCTACAGTTACCAGCAGACCAACAGCAACGTGACGGCGGGCAACAATCTCGTCATCGCCGCTGATCAAGTCGCCAACACCTACGGGAACCTGGTCGCTAAAAACACGGTCGTCATCGGGGGCGCAGGTACGACGGTGACCAGCCCGACGCAGGCTGCCAGCGTGACGAATACCTCGGGCGCGATTGAGGGGAACGACGTCACGATCAATGCAGCGACGCTCACGAATACGATTGCCGCGCCGGCGCAGGTCCACGAGAACTACGGAACCGCAACACCGTTCACGGGCTGCACGAGCAACTGTGAAGCGTATGTCGATGTGCAATCGGCGAGCCCCGCAACCATCACCGCCAATCACAACGTCAACCTGAGTGCGGGCACGTTCAGCAATACCGGCAGCCTGGTGACTGCCTTGAACAACGTCACGATCAATGCGACGAACTCGGCACACTCCGACAATCAGTACCTGTCCGCGTATTGGGCCAGCAATCTGACGCACTACAACGCGTCCTATCCGGCATGGGGCTGCGCGAACAATCCGGCGCTGTGCCAGCAACTGTACGGGAGTGCGTACAGCAGCGGCGCGGCGCAAGATCCGGCCGGGCTGCCGTCATCGGTCGGAATGTCGGACTTCGTGCCGGGCACGATTCAGGCCGGCAATACGCTGTCGGTCAATTCGCCGACGCTGACCAACACCGGGAATGTGATTGGTCAGCGCGTCGCCCTGACGGGTTCGCAGCTGGTGAACGGGATCACGAACCCGAACGTCTATACCCCGCCCCCGGTTGTATCTGGCCAGGTCGTGTCACTCGGTCCGCAGGCTGTCCCTGGCAGCGTGGCGACGACGGTCAACGCAGCGGGCTTCGTTACGAACCTCAACGGCCAACGCACGTCGGTTACGGGTGCCGCCGGGTTGCCGCCGAATACGCCGGTTGGCGTAGAGACGATCGGCAAGCCCAAGGCACCGAGCGTCGCGCAGACGATTACGCCAACCATCAAGACGGTTCAGACAATCGCCGGTGACACGGTCACGGCGACTTATCTGACCAACAACCCGGCTGCGCAGGTCGTCAACTCCATTTCATCGGCGTCGCTGATCGCCGCCCTGCCAGCCAACCTGCGGCCGGGTAGCGTGCCGTTCTACTACGATCCGTATACCGAGAACCAGCAGATCGAACAGGCTGCGCTGCAAGCGACCGGCAAGAGCAGTTTCTACAGTACGCCGAACGCGACGGACAGCACGAGCCAGGCGTCAATCAACAATGCCGACAAGGCGGCGTTGTACGGTGCCGCGCTCGAGTATGCGAAGCAGAACAACATTGCGCTCGGCACGCAGTTGAGTGACGCGCAACTCGCGCAGATCAATGCGCCGATGCTCTGGTACGTCGAGCAGACGGTGCCGGAGCCGGGATGCTCGGCGATTGGCGGCGCAGCATGTCCGACGGTGCAGGCGCTGATGCCTGAAGTGCTGTTGCCGAAGAATTATGCAGTCGTCAACGCCGATGGTGAAATTACCGGCACCAACGTTGCGCTCAATTACGCGAACAGCATCCTGAATACCGGGGCTGTGTCTGCGCAGAATCTGACGGTTAACACGCAGAGCCTCACGAACGAGCAACGTTCGACCAATGTCGGCACGATCTATCAGGAGGTCGACGGTGGGGTCGCGGTTACGACGGGCACCGTGACGCAGCAAGGCGGCTTCATGTCGGCGATGAACTACGACATGAACGTGCAAAGCCTGAACCAGATCGGCGGCGCCTTGCAGCAAATCAGCGCCGACGGCAGTGTCAATCAGGCTGCAACGCAGCAGATGCTGGCGAACCTGAAGGGCCAGCTTGGCAACCAGTTCACGCAGTCCACGGTTAGCAACAATCTGCACACCGACGTCATCGAGGACGGCGGTATGGGGCCGATCCTAGTCGTACAGGCGATGATGGAGATCGCCGTATCGTTGGTGGGCTTCCCGATGGTTGCCGCCGCGATGGGTTCGCTGATGAACATGGCGGACAGCGATAACTTCAGCTTTGGGACTTTTGCCAAGGACATGGCGGTAGCCTACTTGACGCAGGGGATTGATGAAGGATTAGGACTGAACGACTTTCAATCGGTTGGCACCAATCTGGTGTCGTCCGATCCTGCCGTGACGTTATCGAATCTCGGCAACACCGCGTTGCAGATCGGCGAGCAGAGCGTGGTGAATGCAGCGATCTCGACGACGATCCAGGGCGGAAGCTTCGGGACGGCGCTGAAGAACAACGTCATCACCGATATTGCAGCGGTTGGCGCAAATGCGATCGGCGCAGCCAGTCTGAATAAGGATTCGATACTTGCGAAGGGGTCTATCGGCTACGACCTTGCCCACGCAGCGCTTGGATGTGCGGCGGGGGCAGCGCTCGGTAACGGGTGCGCAGGTGGCGCCGTAGGCGGTCTTGCGAGTGCGGTAGTGTCGCCATTGGTGATCGATCAGATCGATCCGACCCACACTCAACTCGATGCAAGCCAGACTGCGGCAGTGACAGCGATTGCGACGCTCGCTGGCGGTGGCTTGTCGGGCCTGTTGGGCTTCAATTCGACGGGCGGCGTAACGGGCGCACAGAACGAGGCGCTGAACAATGCAGTCAAGGACCCAGAGGACATTGCTCATGGCAAGGATCTGATTCCGGAGGGCGGTACTCCCGGCGGTGCGGGAATTGGTGGCCCCGCAGGTAGTATTGCAGACGGGGAAGTTCCGATGTCGTCAGGTGGGCGGGCGATCGTTGAGCCAGCACCTACAACGTCGTCGACGGCAAGCGATGCTGTTGACATGGGAAGTTCGGGCGGCTGGAGTACGTCAAACGGCGCAGCCGACTCGAAGATTCGCTGGATAAATGAGAACGCAGCAATGAATCAACGAGCTCGCGATTACAATGATTCCGCGACTGGCGCACGATCAGACTCCGCGACACAAAGTGGTCTGGCCCCTGCCCTCGAGCGAACCATGCCAGATGGCACAACGAGGCTCGTTAAATTCGATGGTGTGGATGGTGACGTGATGGTTGATCGAAAAGTATCCGTCGTTACTACGAGTAAGTCGATGGATCAAGCTCAACGTCAGTCGGATGCATTGACGCAAAATGGTCTTACCGCTCGATGGGAGGTTCCGACGGCTCAGCAAGCTACCAGAGCGCAAAATATGCTGAATAAACTTGGCATTTCAAATATTACGGTAAAGGTGGTTCCAAATGGAAAATAAGCATTTAGTAAAGGCAATTGTCGATTTTGCAATTTTTCTGGAGTATACCGATGAGCGTCTTTTGGACGCTGATGTCGCACTTGGGGCGATGGAGCAGCTATCTGGCGAACTCCTTGAAATGTCCATGGGAGAAAGGAAGGTATTTGCTCAGTGCTGTGCTGATTTAGCTCCGAGTTATGGTAATAGGGAGCAGTTTGTCAGAGACTTGCCGGTAGCCCTCGGCATTGATTCGTGAGGCAGATAACACGTCAGTCGGGTATCGGAGCAATGACCCCGGACTTCGATTGTTTATCAAATTCGTCCTTTCAAAGGCTGGGATGGCTCGCAGTCGAAGAGAGTTCGATTTGAGTCTTTGCAGATGATTTTTTTTGATTGGCATTTGATGGATTGATTGCCAACGAGGGCGTCCGACCTAGAAATGAATGACCAATATTCCGAAAGGCGCTACGCCCGGGCAATTTAAATAAGAGATTAAGGTTGCACTCGGGAGATGAAAAGAATTCATTTTTACGCCACAAAAGACGATAGCCTCTCGTTGACTGATTTTGTGGAGGGGCGACAGGAAGTAAAATATATTTTGTCGCATCATCACTTTTATCAGGAATGCGGGGCCGAGGCCCCAGTGTTTAACACCGCGCGAGATATTCCAGATATCGGCTTGGGGACTCAAGGAGATACGGCGCGATGTAAGAATTACATTCTTGTCGAGCGTTCAGTGGAAGTCGTCCCGATGTCTCGATTTATCGGGAGGAACTTGCCAGAAGGCGGGAAGTGGTATACGGCGTATGAACCCGGAAATTGCACCAAAGGAATCGAATTCAAATCGGGTGGCATTTGGTCAGATGGAACGCTGATAAATGGGTTGATTCAAACTTGGTCGGATGATCCTGCTGCGCAGAAATTGATGCGGCAATTCGCATCAGCTATGAAGAAGGTTTTTAAAGAAAAGATTGGTATCTACTGGGTCGGCCCTGAGGCTTATGAACTATTGAGGCAGGGTGGTCGCTTGACTCTCAATGTTGCGGCCGGGCCAGAATTCGATTTGAAGATTCCAGAATAAGACGCTCCGGAGTTCGGATATGCGTATCAAATTGTTACGAGGCAGCCTTTGGGCTGCATGGGCAGGTGTTTCTTGTTCAGCGCTTGCGGCTGGCATTACTCCTGATGGCGGAACAGCTACGTCTGTTATAAGCGGCGCTAGCGGCCGTCAGACTGTCAACATCGCCCCTGCGATTGGCGGCGTCTCGAACAATACCTACTCATCGTTCAACGTCTCGAAGGCTGGCGCGGATTTAAACAACATTGGCATCAATGCGCGCACGATCGTCAACCAGGTCACGAGCACGAATCCGTCGCTGATCCAGGGCAACATCAACGTGCTTGGTCCGCGCGCGAACGTGATTCTGGCCAATCCGAACGGGGTTACGGTCGATGGAGGCAGCTTCACGAACACGGGTCACGTAGTGTTGTCGACCGGACAGGTTAGCTTCAACGACGTAACGATCGCGCCGGGAGTGACGCAACGCAACGTTATGCTGACAACGAACCGCGGCGGCATCGCAATAGGGCCTGGTGGTCTGTCCGGTACGCTGGTCAACCTCGATCTGATCGCAAAGCAACTCAGCATCAACGGTCCGGTGACCAACGATTTCACCAGCTCGACGAGCGGCATCCGCGCGATCGCCGGTGACAGCACGACGACCTACGACACCAGTTTCTCACCCTCCGACAACGGCCACGACTGGTTGATCGGTATCTCCGCGCCGGGTACGAAAAGCAACGCCGTTGCGGTCGATATCACGGCAGCGGGCGGTTTGACGGCCGGCCGCGTCCAATTGATCGTCACCGATCAAGGCGCGGGCGTGCACAGTCTCGGCAAGGTCTACGCGAATGCAGGCGACGTTGTCGTCACGGCGAGCGGCGACATCGCGACCGTGGACGGCAGTCTGAAGGCCGAGCGCGACGTAGCACTCACGACCACCGGTACGGTGTCGTTCCAGGGCGGACAGGTAACTGCCGCGAACAACGTGAACGTTCGGGCCGACAATATCGCATTGACCGACGACAGCACCGGTCCAGCGACGCTGAGCGCAGGCAATACGGTCTATCTGACAAGTAGCGGCTCGATCACCAACACCGGCAGCCTGATTCAGGCCGGAACCACGGCGAGCGACGGCACCACGACGGGCGGCGATGTGATCCTCACCGCTGCAGGCGACATCACGAACCGCTCGAGCGTGAACAACCTCGGCATCATGTTTGCCGCCAACGGCCAGACGAAGCTGACGGCGGGCGGCAACATCGTCAACGACAACGCGCGCATCCTGTCGAATGGCGCAGTGAGCCTCACTGCGGCCGGCGACGTGCAGAACATCATCGACCATACCGGCGGCACGAACGGCGGCCAGCCCACCGCGTATAGCGACCGCGGCGGCAGCTTCCTGTTCTTCACGCATACGACGAGTGGCGTCAACGTCGATTACGGCACGGTCGGCAACCCGGAACAGCTCGCCTATATCGCCGCCGTGCACGGCCCGGTGAGGATCACGAGCCGCAACTTCACGAATGCCGGTGGGATCGTTCAATCGAACGATGGTGACGTCAATATCGCCGCACAAAACGCGTTCACCAACGCCGCCGTCTTCACGGGCCAGGCGAGCTATACGCGCAGCTGCTGGATCTTCTGCCACGCCGACGCGTCGAGCAATGTCACGCCATATGGCGGCACGATCCAGGCGGGCGGCAACATCGGCATCAAGGCCGGCACGGTCGCCCGCAACGTCGGGGGCAACGTCTTCGCGACCGGCGACATCAAGGTTGATGCACCGATCACATATGCACAAGGCGTGACCGGCTACTCGGCGATCAACCAGCACCGTGGCTTCAAGGCATTCTTCGGCAGCACATGGGCGCAGATCATCGCGATGGACGTCGGCGGCGGTTTCACCGCGAACGGCAGCGTGACGCTGACCGGCGACGGCGTGATCGACGGCGGTTCGTTCAGCGGTGGGAAGGGCGTCACGGCGGCCGGCGGCATCACGACTGTACGCGCCCCTTCGCGCACACCTGTCCAGATCGACCAGCATTTGGGCCTGACGACGTGGTGGTGGCACTGAAATGAATAAAACACTGTTGAGCGTGTTCGGGCTGGTGATCTTCGGATTGATCGTGACACTGGTGATTGTCCTGGAGACGGGGCCGAGCCCGCAGGAAAAGGCAGCCCTCGCGGCAGCAAAGACGGTAAAGGCGAGGTGAGGATGCGAGTATTGCTGAAGCTCTGGTTGGGAACGTCGGTTCTGGTTGCCTGCGTGGGATGGCTTGCCTCTCACCCTGTCCACGCCCAAACCGCGCCGCCGGGCGCGCGACCTGTCCAGGACCCTGCGCAACTAATTATCGAGCAGCAGCGTGAGCAGGCGCGGCAGCGGCAACTGGAGCAGCCGCCTGCGTCGATCACGATTGCGCCGACATCCGAAACCACGCTGGATATTCCTCTCGGCACGCCGATCGATGAGATCGTCGAATCCGGACCGACTTTTTCGGTGCAGCGAATCGTGTTGCAGGGGGCCGATGGCAAACCGTTCGATCCGCCCGGGGGCATCTCGCGAAAGAAGCTCACTGAGGTGATCGGACCGTTCGTCAACCACGATCTCGGTTCGCACCGCATCAATGTGCTGCTGAAGCGGCTCACCGATGTCTTCGTTGAGGGCGGTTTTGTAACGACGCGCGCATTGCTTGGTCCGCAAAACCTGGCCACCAGAACCCTGAGCGTCACGGTTCAGGTCGGCCGTATTGCGAGCTTCATGGTCAATGGCCAGCCGATCCATCGTCTGAAGGCGGGGGAGTCCTCGGCAGGTGGCGGATGGTTGACTGACGCGGGGTACGAGAATGCGTTTCCCGCGGCGTCTGGCGATCCGTTGCGCCTGACGGACATCGATCAGGGTGTCGCACAGATCAACCGGCTGCGGCGCAATCAGGCGACGATCCAGATCCTGCCGGGTCAGAGCGCCGGTGATTCGATTGTCGCCATCAATAATCCGCCCGGAGACCGGCTGTACTACAACCTGGGTGTCGACAACTACGGCAGTTCGGCGACGGGCGTCACGCGTTACCGTGCTGGCGTCGAAGCCGACAACCTGCTTGGTTTGCAGGAATCGCTCAGCCTGAATTTCCTCGATAGCCTCGACAGCAATGCGCTCGTAGGCTCGTTTGCCGTGCCGTTCGGCCGGAACACGTTCAGTTACACGATCTCGGACTCAGAGTATCAGCAGGTAATCGGCACGACGGCGCTCGAATACGGTCGTACGCTATCGCACATCTTCGGCTGGAACTATCTGGTGAGCCGAACGCCGAGCGACATTACCAGTGTCGATGCAACGTTATCGTGGCGCCGCACCGACCGCGAGGTGAACGGGATCGATCTCGATCCGCAGCGCCTCGCGGTGTTCCGGCTCGGCGGCAACTGGTTGCACAAGTTCGTGATGAACGACGCTCAAGGCAACGTCACACTTAACGGCGGCGTGTCCCAAGGCTTGCCGTGGCTTGGTGCGAACCACGATCCGCACGGCATCACGCGCGAGGACGCGCACAGCCAGTTCACCAAGGTGGACGCGACGGCAGCCTTCACGCTCCCGCTACCGAAAATCGGCCGTGCGCTGTTTGCCTATCGCGGAATGCTGGGTGGGCAATACACGAACATGGCGCTGTTCGGTTCAGAGCAACTGTATCTGGGTGGCATGGACACGATCCGCGGCTTCCGATCGGGTGAAATTGCGGGCGACCGCGGCTTTTATTCGCGCAACGAGCTCGCGTGGGTCAACGCGCCAGCCTGGAAAGATGGGCGGATCGAGCCGTACCTGTTCCTTGACGCCGGCAAAGCGAACCTGATCGCAGTACCCGGTTTCCCGACGCTCGCGGGTGCCGGAGCTGGGCTGCGCGCCCAATGGCAGTGGCACAAGCAGGCGCTATCGGGCGAACTGCTGGTCGGCCGGGCATTGACTCAACCCGCCGCACTGGGTTCGAAGGCGACGCTCGTCCTGGGCACGGCAAACTGGCTGTACTGAGTATTTCCCCCGTGTCTTGATTTCATCCCTCCGAGAATCGGGGCACCTTTGCGCGGCATTGGATCGCCGCGCCCTTTTATTCGATGTAGCGAGAAAAGATCATGAAAACGACGCTAAACCACGCGCTGATTGCTGCAGCCGTCGCCGGAGCCCTGAGCGGGATCGCCCACGCACAAAGCGCGGCCTCATCCTTGCCGGCGGGTACCGTCGCAACGGTCAACGGTACGGCGATCACGCAGGCTGAGGTCCGCGCCGTGCTGCAAGCTTCGAAGCAACCGGACACGCCCCAGATCCGTCAGGCGATCAAGAATCAGCTGATTGCGCGCGTGCTGATCCAGCAAGCGGCCGAGAAGGCCAACTATGGCGACAAACCGGAAGTCAAGCAGGCGATGCAGATCGCGAAATCGGGCGCAGAGACGCAACTGTATCTGAAGGACAATGTGAAACCCGAGCCGGTGACCGATGCGCAAGTCAAGGCGCGCTACGACGAAATCGTCGCGTCCCTGGGCAAGGAAGAGCTCAAGCCGCGCATCATCGTCGCGAAGGATGCCGCCACGGCCGCGACTGCGCTGGCGCAACTGAAGTCCGGTCACTCGTTCGAAGCAATTGCAAGGCAGTACAGCCAGGCACCGACTGCCGCCACCGGTGGCGAACTGCCGTGGGTCAGCTTCAAGACGCCGGTGATGGAGGGCAAAACGCAGGGATTGCAGCTTTCGGTTGCACAGGCGATGACGAAATTGCCGGCTGGCGGCGTGACACCGGAGTCGATTCCGCTTAGCAACGACGTCAACGGGCCGCGCGCGATCGTCAAGGTGGATGCGAAGCGGCCGACGCAAGTGCCGACGTTCGAGGCCGCGAAGCCAGTGATTCAGCAGCAACTGCAGGCGCTCGCCGTCGAAAGGGCAAGTGCGGACCTCGTTGGCCGGATGCTGAAGAGCGCGGCGATCCAGCAATGAGTGATGTGGAGTGGGCGCACAAAGTCTGATCTACCGAAGATCGAGTACGCTCGTGCCATCAGTAACCTAGCCCGTAAGAAAAAATGAAGCCAATTTCAATTGCCTCCGCAATCTCCGTCGTGGTCTCTATCGCGCTGGCGCCGCAACTTGCGGTTGCGGACGCACCGGGTGCAATTCGACTCGATCCGGTTGCGGGCAAGGAAGCATGCACTGCGGGCGTCGGTGTGCCAAATACGCCCAGCGGTTCGCTCACGCTGTGTGTCAAGAAGGGGCTTTTTGCTCATGACCAGTACGACGTGAAGGCCGACGGGGCGGTCGTTTTGAAGGGTATCGACGATGAGACAACGGACGGAGTGAATGGCTCATACAGCGGGCGACCGATTAGCTTGAAGTGCAGTCCGGTTTTATCTGCACCTGACAGTGTCACTGATTCGCAGATCGAGGCGATGCGAAACTCGTATCCCACGGCTTCGCGGGATCAGTTGAAGCAGCACTACATGCTGCTCAACACGCTGGAGACGGGTCGGCACTGCATTGTCCGTATTGACGAGACCAGTCTTCTGTCCGTCGACATCCATTTCGAATGATGTCATGTTCATGACGACCGCTCGATGGTAACGCTACGTCCGCCGCAGCTGGTATTGCTGATAGTGACGCAAATGTCGCGAGAGGGGCTGCCGCTTATGCACGATTTCCCGTATCGGAGAAACGCTGAATGAAACACTTGCTCGTGCTCTGGAAGACTGCGCGACACGATTTGCGCGTGCTACGGCTCGCACTTGGTCATCCGGACCGCCCCAGTTGGCTGATCCCGGTGCTCGGCCTTGTCACGTTGTACGCGATCGAACCATTCAATCTTGCGATACCGATACTTGGCATTGTCGATGACGGTGTACTCGTACCGCTTGTGCTGCATTTGATCGTTCTCGGGTTGCCGGTCTCGCTCCGGGGAGCGGTTGACGCTAAATGGACGAGGCGCTGATGCAACGCGTTGATAGGCTGATGGATCGTGAGCGACGACCGGGTGCTCCCGTTCCGCACTGCCATTCGCTCGTTGCCGTGCACATCTAGAGTCTTAATGCTCCATGTCTAGAACTGACAAGCCGCAGCCACGCAGTACGCGTCGGGCGAATCGCGAGACGATACCAGTACGACGCTTCGATGCCACGGTTGGCGCGATCACCGCAAAGGAACCCGTCGATGACGCGCAGACCGAGGACGGGGACCTGACGGACTACCTAATGCGGGCTTGGTACGATCTGATTCATCTTTCATCGACGCCGGTGCCGCGATGCCCGCATTGTGACGGGCTGCGCATCCGTCCCGATCGACCTTCCGGCAAAAGCAAACTGCCGGTCTATTTTTGCCACGCGTGCAAGAAGAGCTTCAACCGTTTGACAGGGACTCCGTTTGCGAACCTCAAGAACCTGGCAAAGGGCACGGAAATGATTCCGCTGCTGTCGCGACAGATGTCGCTCATGCAGGCGGGCGAACGGCTGGGGCGCAGTCAAAAGGCGGTGCTATCGTGGTTGCTGGCGTTTCGGCGCTACCTTCTCGAACTCGACCCGTCGGGGCGATGGGAGGCACATGTTCGGCTCGGTGTGCGGGTTGCCCCGCGTGCACGCTGTACAAAATGCGACTTCGTGGGCGGGTTCTTGGCGGGCGGGTTTGATCCTCAGCGGCGACGACGTATTCGGTGCCCGAAGTGCGGGCGCAGTCGGCTATTGGATGTGTTGCAGGGCCACGGGGAGGCAGTTGAAGGCGAAGTAATGCACGACGCGATCGACACGGCGATTCGCGCGCGCCGTAAGGTGCATCCAAAGATGCCGGTGCCAGTCGTGGTCCGTATTGCGAGCGTCAGTGATGCATCTCTCGAGGCGAAGGTTCAGGATCGCGCGCTGTGGAATGACCGGAAACCGTCGGAGCGCCGATTGCCCGCCGGGCTGCCCGTGGAGAGAGTTGAGGACGTGGTGCTGTCGAAGTTCTTGCTCGAACGGATCGAAACGGCGTTGAGCCACGATCCGATACCGCCGGAATGTCCCTGGTGTAGCAGTGAATGCACGGAATATCATCCGCAGCAGCGACCGAACGGCCTGCCGGGTTTTCGATGTCGTGCATGTTTGTCCTACTTCACGCGAATATCGAACACACCGTTGAATGGCCCGCACATGCGCAAGCATGCTCTGCAACTGGCGCGGATGTTGGGATGGCGAGAGACCGGTAAGGCTGCTGCCCTTGAGCTCGGCGTTGATTCGGCGGTTGCCAATCGTTGGGTGTATGGCTTACGTCAATGGTTGCTGGTGCTCGATCCGAGCGGGTACATGGAAGCGCGCGTGAAGCTGGGGATCGGTCGCGAACCTATCGTGCGAACATGCGAGAAATGTGGCAGTGCTGGACCGGTTCAGCCGTTGGGGCCGACGCATCGGCCGCCGGAGGCAAACGGCGAGCGCCAATACAAATTCCGATGTGGCAATTGTTCGCGTTGTAGCCGCACGTGGTTGTCGCTTGTTGAGCGTGGCGTAGCGTCGTAGACCAGAAACAGAGGTGGCTTCGAAAACGTACATTGCCCTGAATAGTGATGGTCGCCGTCAACGCCGGACACTGTGGTGAGATGAGGGGTGTGGCGCCGAAACTTGTCTACGGGTGCGAGTAACGCACGATCTAGCTTCGCACAGACGCTAGGAATACGAGGGAAATGAATGAAGGACCAACGACCGGAAGTCGAAGTTGATGGGGATTGTCAGCAGGCTAGTATGCAGCGGTATACAGCTGTTTGGATTGTCGTCTGCTTAGTATTGCTACAGTCAGGCTTCGCAATGATCCATTTTCTCACGTGGCTATTACATAGCTACGGGAGATGGAGCGTGATATTTGATTCTCCTTCTCGTGTCGCTCTGTGGTCGACAACGATTGTGTGGTCGATGGTATCGCTGATTTCGGTCAGCTTGATCTCGATGGGACATCGAGTAGGGCGTAGCTTGTATACGTGCGGAGCGACTGTCTGGGGGCTGTCGATATTCGTGTTAGCGCCGTGGCCGCTTGCGTTAAGCGGCACCATCTTGCCGTTGTTGGTGTTGTCGATGTTGTATGGTCGTGGTACCCGGCAGTATCTAAAGGACGGTGTGGTGTTGGCGTGCGAGAGGGATACCACGAAGCGTGGCACTATCGCCGGCGCGCTATGGATCTTTGCTGCAGTGTACTTCTACGCGGTCTTCTTTCTGCAGTTGACCAACAAAGGGTGGTTAGCTGATATTACGAACGGTCCGCAACGCTTATGGGTCGTCCTCGCGATGCCGGCAATTCCGCTCATTGCCGTTCGGGCGACTCGCAAGGGCGCTCGGCAATGGTGTCTGGGCTTATTCCTGTTCGTATCAGGGTTGTCCGCATTTTTTGTGCTGCTAGGCTACGTTCCATATAGTCGAGCACTAGTGGGCGCGCTTGGTCCCGGTTACGTGGGGTATGCGGTGCCGTGGGCCGGAGCAACGATGTGGGTAGGGTGCTTGCTGCTCCTTGGTGGCACGTTGATTTTGGTGTTTCGACCAGGTAAACGAAACACGCGTGCAGATCGCTGGGCAATTGATTGACGACATGATCCGGAATAGAAGAATCATTAGAGCCTTGCAACTGACTGTGCTTGCCAGCACCGTCAGTTGCGCTATGTTGGTCCATGCGTCTGTCGAAGACGCCGAATCGGCAGTGAAAGCCGGTCGTTATCAAGATGCCATCGTTGAGCTGCAACGGCTCACGGCGACCGGAGACGCGCACGCTAAGGCCGACTTGGGATGGATGTATCTCGTCGGACTTGGTGTGCCACGTGAATTGACGAAAGGCCGACAATTGGTTGAGCAGGCTGCTGCGACGGGCAACAGCGACGCGCAGGTGATCTTGGCTGCTACGTTGCTTTCAGTCGATCCTCGTCCAGAGAGCTATGCCAAGGCAGCGCAAATTTTGCGCAAGTACGCTGAACAGGGTAATGCACAAGCGCAAGCGCAACTTGGCCAGATTTTGACGACCGGAATTGGTGTGCCCCGCGATCTCGAGCAGGCAGTGCATTGGATCAGATTGTCTGCCGGTCAGCACAACGACTTCGGGCTCTACTTATTTGGGACGTTGTATGACAACGGGATCGGCGTTCCTCGGGACGGATTGCGTGCACTGGCGTTGTATCGTGAAGCGGCGAAGACAAAGTTGTCCGCTGCGGAGTTCGCGATCGGCAACGCTTACGAGAAGGGGCGTGGCGTATCGATCGACTATCCTGAAGCGATGGCGTGGTACAAGCGAGCGGCGAACGTGAAGTTTGCGTTGGCGATGTCGGCGATAGGTCGTTTGTATGCCAATGGCCTTGGTGTACCTGTTGATGCGGCGCTTGCGGAAGACTGGTTGAATAAGGGTGCGGCGGCAGGTGATGCGAGTGCGTTGATCGATCTTGGAACACTATATGCGCTCGGAAAAGGTGGCCGTAAGCTAGATGGCGAACGCGCCGCCTTTTTTTACCGAAAGGCGGCGAACGCTGGACTGCCTGCAGGCTGGAACGCTCTCGGTTGGATGTATCTCTACGGTAACGGTGTTGCAAAGGACGCGACGAGCGCGTTCGGCTGGTACCTCAAGGCGGCACGCGCTGGATTCGCGCCAGCACAGGTCATGGTGGCGCGCCTGTATCTCACTGGGCGGGGTGTCGCTAAGGATGGCGAGACGGGGAAGGGTTGGATGCTTCGTGCTGCGGGTGCGGGCGATACCGACGCCCAAACCTGGTTGGGGCGCTTCTACTTGTGGGGTACGCCGCCATTCGAGCGCAATGAGGTGGAAGGGTTGCGATGGCTCACGATGGCCGCGCGTGCGGGAAATACCGATGGTCAATTCTGGTTGGCTGACGCATACGTGGACGGCAGGAAAGTGAGGGCAGATCCGGTGCGTGGCTATGTTTGGATGAGCATTGCGGCGAGGCAAGGAAACGAGAGCGCGAAATCGAATCTGGACGGAATCAAGTTCATGCTGTCACACGATCAGATTGAGCGCGGGGCCGCGGCTGCGGCTCAGTGGCAAATTGATCAGGACGTTGTGATTTTACCGGAACAGCCTGGCGGCATGGCGACGAGGCTGTTCAATCTCAATGCGCCGTTTGCACCTGGCGATTGACGATGGACTATTTCGGTGAGCAATGGAATGCGAATGGCAAGAATGGAGATTCAGCGGGGCGGTCGCGCGGCGTTGACGAAGGAAATGTTGTTGCCGCTGTCGACCGAGAGGCAATCGATGCTGCGAGCCTGATCCCACTCATGCTGGAAGCGCTCATGGCCGGAGATCAGGGATTTCGGCGCGAGCAAGAGAAATGACCTTCGCCATTCTTTGGATGGGGCGAAGACAGGAGTTTTGTATATTTCGAGTGCCGTGTTTGTGGCTAGGTGCTGGTATTCTTAGACGTCGGCGGAGACAAGGAATTGTAGGGCCGCCAATCAACTTGGGAGATAGCGCGCTTTCATGGCACAGCCTATTGTCATCCAGCTCCAAGAGCTGGCCTCGGACAGCAATCACGATATAAGCGACCTCCTTCGTAAGGCGCTGATGGTTGCGACCAAACTCAATCTCTCGACTTTTCGTGAATGGATTCTCGCTGAGCTGAATGGTTACGCAGGCGTTGCCAGTGAACCGCTTCCTGGCTACCGCCTTATCCAAGGGGATTTGCGAGTTCAAAACCCTTTTCATGGTTTGCAGCCTTTCTTCGTGCCACAGGACATACATGATTCCATTACCCTGGCTCACGTAACGGAATCTGTGGCCTCCATTCAGCAGTTGATCGAAGGCTCGAAAAATGCGTATCTCGTGTTTTATTTTTCGCCTGAGCAAGAGCGCATTTTGATGTCAATGCAAGACAGCATCGCGCCGCTTCGACCGTTGCGCGCGATTGGTTCCAACAAGCTAATCGCCATCATCAACACCGTCCGTACGCGCATTTTGGAGTGGTCACTTTCCCTCGAGTCAGAGGGCATTCTCGGAGATGGACTTTCATTTTCCTCGAAAGAGAAACAAACCGCCATGCAGAGTCAAAACATTCGCATTGAGAACTTTCAAGGCATCTTGGGTAACGTGGAAGGCAGTTCGGTCACTCAGACCAATACTCAGCACATCACGGCTTCGGATTTTTCTTCGCTTGCGCGCTATCTGGCTAATCAAGGTGTTGGCGATACCGAGATTCGAGAACTGGAGTTGGCGGTGCGGGATGATCCTGAGCCGGTTCATGGGAAGGGATTCGGCCCGAAAGTAAGCACGTGGATTGGCAAGATGGTTTCTCTGGCTGCGTCCGGCGGGTGGGAAGTTAGCGTGTCGACTGCTGGAGGGGTTCTCGCAGCGGCCTTAAGCAAGTTCTATGGACTGAGCTAATAGAAAGACGTTCGAACGTTATTTGCGGATACGACGAATCTTGGGGGCGGCGTGGCGATCAAAGCAATTTTCGTGGGCATTAACAAACACCTCGACGCGACGATCCCCGAACTGGGCGGGGCCCGCCGCGATGCGACGGCGTTGTGGGCGCTGTTCACCGACACCGTCGACGGCCTGGCTGGCCGACTGCTTGTCGATGAGGCCGCCACGCATGCAGAGGTGTCGCAGGCCATCCTCGGAACGCTGTCGGCTGCGGGCCAGGACGACGTGGTCGTCATCACATTCGCTGGACACGGTTCTCCCGATGGAAACCTGGTGCTGTTCGATACCAACGCAGCCGATCTTTCGAGTACTGGGCTGTCGATGGCGGGCTTGGCTGATGCTTTCAAGGCGACGAAGGCGCGTGCGGTGCTGTGCGTGCTTGACTGCTGTTTCAGCGGGCAGGCGCCTGCGCGCGTGCTGGAGGCCGCAGCGCGCCCGCGAAGCGCATTTGCGTTGACTGGGATTTACGGCGAAGGGCGAATTCTGCTTGCCGCCTGTGCAACCAACGAATCCGCCTGGGAGCAGCCGGGGACCGGACACGGACTGCTCACGCATGCCGTGATCGAAGCGTTGACGGGCGCGGTCGGCGACTCGGTCAGCTTTCCGGAAATCGCCGGCGAGATCATCCGGCTGGCGCGTGTCGAGGCCGAGCGTATCAGCGTGACACAGACGCCTGTATTCCTAGGTAACGTCCAGGGCGGTCTCGTGTTTCCGACTCTCAAGCGCGGCGACAACTACGCGGCTGCGTTCCCGGCCAGAGCGGTCCAGCAAATGTCGGGGTCGTTTGCGGAATTTTCCGCGCACGGCTTTCCGCCGGAAATCGTTGATCAGTGGACGATGGACTTCCCGCAAGGCCTCAACGCGCTGCAACTCAAGGCAGTCAACGAACACGGCGTACTGGCCGGCAGATCGCTGCTGGTGGTCGCGCCGACCAGCTCGGGTAAGACCATGATCGGCGAACTAGCTGCAATTCAGGCAGTCACAGCCGGCAAGAAAGCGGCGTTTCTGCTGCCGTATCGGGCGCTGGTCAACGAGAAGTTCGAGGAGTTCAGCGAGCGATACGGACCCGCGGGGCTGCGCGTGGTTCGTTGCAGCGGTGATGCAACGGATGGCACGGGCCCCGTGTTGGGCGGCCGCTATGACCTGGGCTTCTTCACTTACGAAACTTTTCTCAATCTGGCGCTCGGCTCGCCGCTCCTACTCAACCAGGTCGGCCTCGTCGTATTTGACGAGGGGCAGTTCATCACGGACCCGCATCGAGGCATTACGGTCGAGTTGATCTTCGCGCTTCTGCTGCGGGCGCGTCAGCGTGGCATCGAACCGCAATTGGTGATCCTGTCGGCGGTCATTGGCAACCTCAACAGCTTCGATCGTTGGCTCGACCTGCCGTTGCTGATGTCCCGCGAGCGGCCTGTGCCCCTGGTCGAGGGCGTGCTTGATCGGCGCGGGACGTTCCAGTTCGTCGATACGGACGGCACCACCAAAACGGAAATCCTGTTGCCTGCGCATCACATCGTGCAGCGTCGCGACAAACCCAGCTCGCAAGACGTGATCGTGCCGCTGGTTCAGCAACTTGTCGCGCATGGCGAAAAGTTGCTGGTCTTCCGCAACATGCGCGGTCCGGCACAGGGCTGCGCCAAATACTTGTCCAAGGAATTGGGCCTGGGTCCTGCGACTACCGTCTTGGGCGCGCTGCCGACTCAGGATTTGACCGGTGCCTCGCAAGATCTGCGCGAATGCCTTGCGGGTGGCACTGCGTTCCACAACACCAATCTCTTGCGCGCGGAGCGTGAAGCCGTCGAGAAAGGTTATCGCGAAGCCTGCGGCGGTATCCATGCGCTGGTGGCCACCACGACGCTGGCGGCCGGTATCAACACCCCGGCATCTACGGTGATCCTGGCCGAGAATGAGTTCGTCGGTGAGGATGGCCGGCCATTCACCGTCGCCGAGTACAAGAACATGGCAGGACGGGCGGGACGGCTCGGATACAACGAGACCGGCAAGGCCATCATCCTCGCCGACACCCCGATGGAACGTGCCCAGCTATTCCAGAAGTACGTGCTCGGCGTGCCAGAAGACGTGAAGTCATCTTTCCAACATCGCGACCTGCCAACCTGGACATTGCGCTTGCTTAGCCAGGTTCGGGGCTTGCGCACCACCGAAATTCCTGGCCTCCTGGTCAACACGTTCGGCGGCTACTCTGCATCACGCGCAAACCCGCAATGGATCGCGATGGTGGAGCATGAAGTCACCGCTTTGGTCGAGCGTCTGTTGCAGGCGGGGCTGGCCGAGCGCGAGGCTGAGTTAATCCACCTGACCCTGCTCGGACGCGCCTGCGGCGCTTCGTCTTTGTCGTTCGAATCGAGCCTGCGGCTGGTCGAGTTGATGAAACAACTGAACGCTGCACAGACGTCGCCCACGCAGGTGCTGGCAATGGTGCAGGTCCTCGACGAGATGGATGCGATCTACACGCCGGTCATGAAGCGGGGCAGGTCGGAGAGCGTGCGCGCTAATGATGTGGCGCAGCGTTATGGTCATGCGATGGCGCAGGCGCTGCAGCGATACTGCCGGGACGAGATTAAGTTCTGGTGCCGATGCAAGCGCGCGGCGCTCTTGTACGACTGGATCGAGGGCACCCCCGTCGATGTGTTGGAGAAGCGGTTCTCGACCACGCCCTTCGGTGGCGCCGTCGGATACGGGAACATCATCGGTATCGCCGACGCAACCCGATTTCACCTGCGCTCGGCGCACCAAATCCTGTCGGTGCTCTTCCCGGATCAGCCCGCATTCCTGGCGGGACTCGACGAGGTCTTGCAGCGACTCGAATTCGGCCTCCCGGCTGGTGCGCTGCCGCTCACAAACTTGCCGCTCTCTCTGACTAGGGGGCAATACCTTGGGCTTTTCAACGTCGGATGCGTGACGCCGGAAGCCGTAAACGATTTGGGCAGAGAGCAGCTAGAAGCATGCATTGGTCCAATTAGCACGTCGCTGCTGAGGCAACAAGGATGAACACCATGGTCTTGCTCAGGGGAACGAGAATTTTGGATAGACAGCTCGCCACCATCGCGTCGCGGCAGGAAACGGAGTCAACGCGATGAGCGACTACTTCAGCGATCGTCAGAACGGTCCACGTGCACGCACTGAGCAGGTAATCTCGCCCACAGTCTGGGCGGGGCTGGTGGCAACGGTGCAGGCGTTGATCAATAGCGGCGCATTCGGCCTGCGCTTTCCCGAACGCTGTCCGGATGGACAAGCCACTTGCGGAGGCGATGCGGACGCCTTGGCTGCTTCCGTAAGAGCAGAAATGCCGGGCCTGGCTTGGCCGTTGGAGACCGTCTCCATTGATGGGGAGGGCTACTTTGCTGAGCGCCAGCCGTTTGCGCCGGACACTTTGCTTGTCTTGGACTTCATCGAGTTCGTTCACGCATCAGTAGCAAAGCCGATCTCGGGGAAGTATCACGACTTCTTCAGTCATCACCACCTGAGCTTCGACCAGGAGGCGGGGCAGGAGGATTTCCGCGTGACTGTCAATCGCATATTCGCGCGCAACGGAGTTGCGTTCGAGATGCTGCTCAATGGTCGAATTGAACGAGTGCTTCCGCCGGTGCTTGGAGAAGAACTGAAACGAACGTTCTTCAATACCGGGGATCGCACGCTCGACAACATGCTCGACGAGTGCCGAGCTAAGTTTTCTGACCGCAATCCCTTGGTGCGGCGCGAAGCGCTGGAGCGGCTATGGGACGCATGGGAGCGGCTCAAATCACTGGCTGACCCGACCGACAAGAAGCGCTCGGTCAAGATCATCCTCGACGCGGTGACTTCCGTGCCGTCGCTGCGGGAGAGACTGGAAGCAGAAGCGACAGAGCTGAACTCGATTGGAAACAGTCACCTTATTCGACATTCGGAGATCAGTCAGGTACCGGTGATCGATGTGGATCAGGTCGACTACCTGTTCCACCGACTGTTCGCCATGATTCAGTTGCTGCTGAGAAAAAAGTAGAAGTACAAATGCTAGTGCGTTACGCGACGCTGCCGACGGCCGCCCTGGCGTCATGCCGCATCTGTGATGCCTTGTTAAATGGAAAAGATCAACGGGGAAAGACGCGATGCTGGAATGGTACTTGGAGGTAAATGCCGTGTTTCGGGCAATGCGTCAGAAAACGATCGACGCGCAAGGCCTCCTTGCGAGCGGCGATAAAGCAGGGGCCAAATTGATCAATGGCTATTTGAAAGCTGACTATCAACTGCTACGTACGCTGTGGACCGGCGCAGGATTCCCTGAACAAGATATGGGAAATCTTGGGAGGCATATCGGATTTGGTGACGCCAACGACTACGACGACATTCTTGCGCGCGATCTGCCCCAAGTGGAGGTGAGGGCAGAAGCGCATGTGCGCGACGCGACAGGCACCAAACCGAACATGGGCTTCGAGGAACTGCTGCATCCGGTTATCGTCGCGCATGCCTTCCAGCACTATGTGGACGGACACTACCGCGATGCTGTGTTGAACTCGGTCGTTGCAATCTTTGATCTGATGCGAGAGCGCACCGGCTTGGATCTTGACGGTGCGGCGTTGGCAACACAAGTGTTGAGCTTGGAGAAGCCGCAATTGATCCTCAGCGAACTCGCAACGGAGTCGGGCAGAAATGACCAGAAAGGGTTCATGCAAATTTTGGCCGGTGCTTACCTTGGCATTCGCAATCCCAAGGCTCATTCGCTAAATCATGATCTAGACTCGCAGAAGGCCGCGCAGTATCTGATCTTCGCCAGCCTTCTTGCTCGAAGAATCTACGAGGCGAAAGATGCTCAGAAGACCTGAGTCGCGCTAGTTGGACTGTTGCTTCTCGCTACGATTGCGAGGGGCCAGGGCTCGGAGATGACCTGCGAAAGAATGCAGCTGGCGTGCAAGGTCGAACACTTCGGAGTGTGCTTCCGCCTCAGTGCTCTTTAAAGCGGAACAGGGTATCGATGGCCTCGGTGTGTGACGAAGGTCCATCGTTTGGCGAATCAACCACGGAGGGAGAATGAGTTTTACGAGCTTTGAAGATGCCGACGACATCGTCGACCGATTTATCAATCTGTTGCACTCGTTCGGCATTGATCCAGCGGTCGGCTCCAGAATCGAAGATGAGTTCCTCTCGCCGCTGCAGTTGCTCGAGTCCACCCGCAATCTCGGTGCGTTGGCTGGCAATCCCCAGTTGCTGGCAGATGCCGGCGGTATGTACGACTTCGCGGCGAAGCTACTGGCTGTCGAGACCCAGCCTGAATTCAAGTCGTTCGTCCCGCACTTGAGGTTGTTCGAGGCAGGTGCCGAGTTCGCGACAGCCATACAGCCGAAGAACGGCGACATCCGAGATGACGTCAACCGAAAGCTGGCCGAGCTATACCTGGGCTCGCTCGCCATCCACTTCGCATACGATGTCCAACTGGATCATCCGGTGACGTCCAGGGGTGACAACCCGGACGTGATGTTCAGAGTGGAGCCGGAGGGCTTTCCTGCATCTCGTTGGGCCTTGGCAATCAAGACAGTGAGCTCGCATGCGGGGCAGACCATCTTCGAAAACATCCAGAAGGCTGCGAAGCAGATCGACGCAGCCGCGTGCCCTGCGGATCGAGGTATGGTTGTCATCAGTCTCGCGAACTCACTGCAGCACGAACAGCTCTGGAAAAGCACCTACGCCTCGCTGAACCGAGCGCAAGCAGCGCTGGGCACGCAAATGGACGAGCTGATCGCTGCGGTCGAGACCGGTAGACCTGCCTCGGAGTGGGAGCCGCTGTTCGCGCACCGGGCCTCGCCGCTGGTATTCTATTTTGGTCAGGCGGTGGTCAGGCTACATCTGCCCAATGGCAATGAAGTACCGACCATCCTGAAGATGGCTAAACTGGCAAATCCTCTCGATCGAGAGGATTCGGTTGGGCAGACAATTGCCTACGAGCTCAATGAGCAGATGCAGAGGATCTTGCTGGGCATTCCCGGCGCTCCTGGTCAACTGCCGGCGTGATTTCTCTATATTCCGTCGTCGGATGTTCGTGGAGGCCGATCGATGACACAGCTGCTAGCTTATTGAAGAGTCGAACTACATGGGTGAGATAAACATTCCCCGCGCTGACCAGGAGGCTCTGAGAGCGGTTGAGCGCGATGTGCTGAACGAGCTCATCGACCAGTGCCTGCAAGAGGAGCGGCTCTCTGCATTGCGACCGCTGCGGCTCGACAACTGCGGCCCCTACATCGCCTCGAAAGTTCGCGAGTTAGAAAAGGCACTGGATACGTACAGCAAGGCGAAAGCCGAAAAGAAGCGTGCCGAGACGAGGTACGATGCTCTTTCCGCTGGCAGGGATCTGTTACACGCGGTGCTGCTAATGAAGCAGCGGATGGCTACGGAAGAGGAAGAGGGGCAGCGCTTCCATGTCGATGACCTGATCATGCCACCCCATCGGTTCGGCGAGAGGATATCCGTGCGGGTGAACTATCGGTGGCGCCCTTCGGCCGCGGACCCATGGGCCTATGGCGACATCACTATTTTCCATGATGTAGATATTCGGCCCGACTTCACCCTGGCTCCGCCGAAGCGCAAGCCAAGCGCTGCGCGACAAGCCCAGGAACGACAGGAGACGCTGTACCGCGAATGGGAGCACCTCAAGAGCCTGGCGCTCCACTCGGTCAGGGACTTTTTCAGGGACGGTGGCGACGGCGGAGAGATTCCGAAAGTCTTCCAGGTAAAACTAGATGCACACACGCGCCGATTGAACAATTTCAGCGCTAAGTTCTGGCTTTGAGGTCTGGAAGATATGACAGCTGTCGTCCCATCGAGCAGCCTTCAAGAACCTTGTCGCGGTTAAGGGGCAGAGTGCGGACTCATCGTGCTGCGTGATGTTTGAACGCAAGCAGCCGAGGCAGGTCAGAGATGTGGCTGAATCGTGGTGATTTGCTCGGTATGGTTTGGGACGATTGACCATGTAGTCGAAAACGTCGCGGCCCCCAAACAGTCCCATCTCTCTCGCCAGCAAAAGAGGTGTGGCGTTGATGGTAAAAGCGACAGTAAAGACCTATGTCGATCACAGCGAAACCCTTTAATCATGTGGGTTTGCGAGACTTGTTGATGATCGAGTGGGGGGGGCGTCGACCATTGGCTTGATCGACAGCCGCACGAAATGCGTTATGTGCCACACATATCGATGCCTGCTTGCTCAAGGAGCCATGCTTCTTTCAAGTCGTGCCACTTGCGCAGAAGATCGATCGGGCGCCTGCGATAGTGCTTTTCGGCAATTGCAGACGGTCGGTGACCTTGGATTTGTGCTACGACGCCGGTTGGCACTTCGACCCACTCGGAAAGCGTGCCAAACGACCGCCGCAGACCGTGCAAGGTAAGGTGAGGTAGGTCAACAGCCGTCAGTGCGCTGTTATGGGCTTTTCGGGGCTCGGCAAGTTTTCCGTCTTCCGACCTGTTGCTGGTGAATACCCACGCGGAAGGCGCCCACGACTTCCCTTTTTCGATCAGATCAGCCAGTTGTCGTCTGTTCGGTGGGGTCTCGTTTATCTGCTTGAGGTTTAACAGAAGGCTCGCCAAATACGGGGTGAGAGGGATTGTGCGGCCGCCAGTCCCTTCGATCTTGTCATTCAAAGTGAGGCTTCGCCAGCGGAAATCGACGTCAGTCCATTGCAACGAGGCGAGCTCCTCCCGCCGAGCACCTGTGATTAAGAGGCCTTGAAGGTATGCGGAAATCACCGGATTGGGAATGCTGCGTACCGTCCCGAACCAAGCGGGCAATTGCTCTCGCTGAAGGCAATCTCCCTCCTTTGCTCGCTGACGCGGAATCGCGTCCATGACCGATGGATCAGTGCAGCAGTCCGCGTTTGTCGCGGCGCGAAACTGATCGGACGCAGCGCACCACCGAATGAATGCCCGGAATTTTCGATATGCATTCGTGGCCATCGTTTCACGAGTGGCTTGTTGGCTAACGAACCATGCTTTTACGGTCGCCGCATCAATCTGAGAGAGGGGCATGTCAAGGAGGGTGGCGAGCGGTCCGGCGACGGTGAGCCCGGGTCCCCGCTTCTTTGGCTCTCCACCAGGTGCCGCAGCTTGGATATGGTCTGCACGATGTCGGTCGCCCCATTTTTCGTGGGGCGCGGCGAGATAGACGTCCCAAGCGGTTCGCGCCTGGAGTGTTGTGCGCAAGCGCTCCGCTTCGGCGAGTCGTTGTTCGTTCGCTTCGCGCGCCAATCGCTCCGCCCGCGCACGGGCACGCTCCTCCTTCTCTTCGGCGGCGACTTCTCGGGGATCCTTTCCTTCGCTGACGAGTGTCTGCAGCCGTCTCGCCTCGGCTTGTGCCTTTTCGATTGTGAGGCTGCGGGGATCGCCGATCGTCACTCGGATCGTGTTTCCGTGAACTTTGGCCTGAAAGATATAGGACTTGGCGCCGTTAGCGGTGGCCCGCAGTCCAAGGCCCGGTGCCCGGCTGTCCCACATGAAAGCTTGGGATTTTCCGGGCTGGCATTGATGTGCGTCCACGCGTGCTACTGTGAAGTTGACCTTTGACATTGCGATCCATCTTGTTCGGGGACGGTTGGTTCATGTAACCGCCATGTAACCCTATTCTAGGGAAGTGGATCAATCTTGGTCAACATGAAGATGTCGATGGTTTTGTAAAATATAAGTATATTCAATTGATTACTGCTGTCGGTCAACATTGATCAACTTCAAAGAACGTCCAGTCCTTCTGCCTTCTAAGCCGTAGGTCACACGTTCGAATCGTGTAGGGCGGGCCAGAATTCCTCGCTTATTCAAGCACTTACAATTTCGCGTTAACCGCTTGGTTAGGATTGTATGCAGGTCTGCTGCACTCCCATTGTGGCGAGAGTGTGGCGAGATTCTACTTCCTTCGAAGACATCCGGCGCAAACTGCCGAACCGAAATTCAATAGAGATTTCTGCACGACCCTACAGCGCGCCGTGAACTGCCTGAGTCCCCGAGCGTCCTTCCCCCGAACTTTGGGCGTGGCACGGGAAGAGGATCATCGAATCCGTCAAAGCCCCGACCACCAAGGCACTGCCGGATTTCGCTGCCCCTGCGGGCAGTTGTGTAGAAACAGGAGATGCGCCGAACTGCTAGTCTAGTGGAGACGTACGTGCACGCACCGACTTGATGGGTACAGGGCAATGAACGGCGGAGGACACATGCGGGTTATTAACGCGGCGGCTGAACGTCATAGGTCCCTATATCACTACCAGTCCTTCAAGGACGAGAGCGTCGGCTACCTGACGCAAACTCTGCGGGAACGGACGATCCGCATGTCGAAGCCGTCGGGCTTCAACGATCCGTGGGACAGCAAACCGTGGTTCAACAGTAGCATTCTTGATGATCCGGACGAGCGAGAGCGTCACCTTCAATGGCTGATCGCTGCTGCGAGCGTGCAACCAGCCGACGCCGACGAAATGCGCGCTAATCCGGAGTTGCTGCGTGCGACGGTGGAGCTTGTAAGAGACGGGAACCTTCGGGCCATTGACGAAAATTACCGTGTGTACTGCCTCTCGCCTGATCCGCTGATCCAGCTCATGTGGGCACACTACGGGGACAATCATCGGGGCGTGGCCCTAGAGTTCGATGCGCGGGCCGGTCAAATGTTGTCAGCATTCCGTGTGGATTACAGCAGCGACTACCCGACCGTCCGAGTGTACGACGCGGAGGAGAACGCCGCGCTCGTGCCGATCTTCACGAAATCTGACGTATGGGCGTACGAGAACGAGTACCGGCTTATTGCCGAGGAGAGCATTCACCCCCTGCGGGACATGCTGCGCACGGCGGACTCGATTCTGCGGCTCGAACCGGGCGCATTGATAGGGCTGGTGATCGGTTGCCAGTGTGACGCAGACCACGTGCTTGACATTGTGGACCGACATGCGTCTGATTTGCGGGTACGGCGTGCGGTGCGTGTAATGGATAAGTACGAGCTACGGCTGGAGACGCTCCGCTAAGTGTGCTGGGGCACTTGGCGGTCTCAAGAATCAAGTGCAACGTTTAGCTAAGCCGGCTGCGGCCAGTTCCATGGCCATAGCCTCTTCCGGCGTTTTCCAATTCAGGGTTTGGCGAGGACGGCCATTCATCAATTTGGCGATA